>CP168942.1:92500-410000 GCA_041871065.1 Weissella confusa
AGGATAGGACGTCGCGATGCATTTATTATTCCGAATTAGCTCAGTTGGTAGAGCACACGACTGTTAATCGTGTTGTCGTCGGTTCGAGCCCGACATTCGGAGTTATGCCGACTTAGCTCAGTTGGTAGAGCAACGGTATCGTAAACCGTAGGTCGAGGGTTCGAATCCCCCAGTCGGCATAGTTAAAACCATCCTCGCTTGAGGATGGTTTTTTTGTACACTTAGTCACAGTTGAAGGGGGAGTTGTCATGAATGAACAAGAACGCATTATCGAGTTGGAGACGGCGCTAAAGGCTACAGAAGTTGAAGTAGACAAGTGGCGTACCGGCGCTGAAATTTACGAAGCACAAGTGGGCGATTTGCAAGGTGCCTTACAAGAAATGGCAGCTGAAATTGATCGACTAGCACTTGAGAACCAACAATTGAAGCAACAAACATCAGAAACAGTTGTTATGACGCCACAGCCAATGGTTGCTGATCAAAATGCGGCAATCATTCAAGATGCCTTAATCAATAAGATTAAGCAACTACAAGCACAACTAAATGAACGTTAAAAATGGGTACCAGAATATTTCTGGTACCCATTTTTGCTATGCCATTTGAATGTCACGCAATCCGACGTTAGAATCAAGCGTCCCTGACGGACCTGACAAGCTATAACGAAGATACTTATCAACATCTAAACGCATGTCGCTGTCCATTTGCGCCTTCGTATATCCCTTAATGTAAACAGGGCCCAAGTCGCTGTCGATGACCGTGTCAAAATCGTTAGTTAAATCCTTAGCCTCACACAAGACAACGTTAAAAGCGACGTCTAGTGTACACATCCCAGCATCTGAAAACGGCCCAACACCGTCATCAAAATCCAAGACGATTTTGGTTGTTGGTGTTAGCTTAGCAGCAAGCTTATCCTTGGCTGCATCTGAAATTGTTAAAAACATAGTTTCCACCTCCTGTCCCCATAGTACCATGATGAACGGTAGCGTACAAAAGCGTTTGCACAAAAGCGTGAACAGTCCGCCAAGTCGTTGTACAGGCAATTTATTGTTGATAGAGTTAAAGTAAGTTATAGGACATAGGAGGGATTTAATTATGCATTTAATTTGGACTTTGATTGTGGGAGCTATTATTGGTGCAATTGCCGGAGCGATTACAAGCCGTGGCGCATCAATGGGCTGGATTGCCAACATTGTGGCTGGACTAGTTGGATCATGGCTAGGACAAATGATTCTAGGTGACTGGGGTCCATCACTAGCAGGTATGGCGTTGATACCATCAATTATTGGTGCCATTATCGTTGTGTTAGTGGTGTCATGGATCTTCGTAAAAGCGAATAAGAAATAAAGTAGACGGGAGTTGGCGAATTGCTGACTCCCGTTTCCTCTTTCATTGACTAATGAGTAGCATAATTTTAAGATTAATTGTCTGGTGTCGCGATGTTTCGCAAAAACGTCATAAATGAGTGCTAAAATGTAAGCATTCTTATGGAAATTGGGGACGACACAATGGAATTTGTGACACTTAATAACGGCGTTGAAATGCCAATGGTTGGATTCGGTACGGATGCAGCCAACGATGCACTATCATATGGTGAAGTGATGGATGCGGCTGTGCAAGCTGGTTACCGTTTGTTTGATACGGCAGCGATGTACGGCAACCAAAACGAACTTGGGGACTTTTTGGCAGGTTCTGGTTTGAAGCGTGATGACTATTTCTTGACGAGTAAGGTTGCTCAAAAGGAACAAGGCTATGAGAACACGTTGCAAGCCTTCAAGAACACGACGGCTGCTTTGCAAACGGATCACTTGGATTTGTACTTGGTACACTGGCCAAAGTTTGATCCATTCTTTGAAACATGGCGTGCCCTTGAGCACCTATACAAGGAAGGCTACGTACGTGCTATCGGTGTTTCAAACTTTGAAGCCCACCACTTGGATCGTTTGTTGACGAAGGCAACGGTTATGCCAGCAGTTGATCAAATTGAAACGCACCCATACTTTAACCAACATGTCCTACACGGATACTTGGAAGAGTTGGGGATTCAACATCAAGCATGGAGCCCACTTGGCCGTGGTGCCGTTTTGCAAGACCCTGTTTTGGCAGGCATTGCTGAGCGTTACGGTGTCAGCATCGCGCAAGTTATTTTGCGTTGGCAAATCCAACACAACGTTGCGGTAATTCCTAAGTCAGGTAACCCAGCGCGTATGGCTCAAAACTTAGCCTTGGACTTCCAATTGACGACGACTGATATGGCTCGTATTGATGCTTTGCAACGTGGTGAGCGTATCATGGGTGCACCAGACCAAAACTATACGGAAGATTTGTGGTAAAAAAACATGGTGAAGCAGGGACAATTTGCGGGCGTTAGTTCAGCAAAGCGTTTGAAGAATTTTAAGCAACAAGCTAAGGCGACAGAAGCAAAAGCAATCACACCCGAGAAGGTGGGAGAGTTTTTACTTGTTCGTTATCACTTAACGCAAAATGCACGTTTGGCACCTTTGATGAAGGAGACGATGCAACGCGTATTGATGACCTTGCTTGATAATGCAACTGGCACAACGTGGTCACTAGACAAATTGTTTGTGACGACGCTTGGCCAAATTGCGAATCAGGTACCTTGGCAATTCTATGCCTTGTTGGCAACGGAATGGCCACGTACACAAAAGTTCTTGAACAAAGAAGTTCCTGCTGTGCCGTTGAATGAGCGCATCATAGTTACTGATGATGTGACTGATGTACCTGAAAAGATTGCCCAGCAACTGGCCATTAATTGGTTTTTGATGATGTTTGCCACGATGCCTGAACGTTTGGCAGCCGTGACTGAACAACAGGTTGCTGACACAAAGCGATCATTCTTGCAGGATGGTGCCATTAATTGGGCCAATGTTGTGACAGTGTATTCGACGACGCCATTTATCATGCCTGATGATGTCGATGAGGCAACAAAGACTTGGTTGACTGACTTACAGGCATTAACAATTGAACAATTACATTAAAAAAATCGTCCAACGCAATGCTGCGCTGGACGATTTTTACTATTCACGCGTACCTTCAATGGCGGTACGGATGTGATCAACCACTTGTTGGGTCTTATCACCAAGTTGCACCCCGACAAGGGTGAACAAGCTATCCATAATTGTGATTTGAGCAATCAATGATGACATTGATTCACTTCGGATATTGACTTCTTCAGCGGCACTGGCCAAAACTAGATCAGCTGTTTTGGCCAATTCAGATTGCTTATAAGCAGTAATGGCAATAATTTTGACGCCGTTGTTCTTAAGTTGGCGTGCAATCGTTAGCGTGTCGTGGTTACGACCTGAGTGTGATACCACGATGGCAACATCAGTAGCGCTCATGCGAACGGCTTGCATCAGTTGCACGTCGTAGTCAGGGTGTTGTTCGACATCCAAAGGCGTACGCAACAACTTGTGATAACCATTCAAGGCGACGATTGATGAACCACCAATACCAAATAGACCAACGCGACGAGCTTCGACTAACCACTTAGTAGCCGTTGCCCAATCGTCACTGTTAATCATTGATAGGGTACCTTCCAAGGCGTTAGTTGCACCACTGAATACCTTTTGAACAATTTCAGTTGTATCGTCTTCTTCGTCGATTTCACCAAAGAACGTATCGTCTGATTGCGTGGCAACGGCTAAGCTGAGTGAAAACTCACGGAATGAACCGAAGCCGACACGCTTAACAAAACGGGAAATCGTAGCGGTTGAAAGTCCGACCGCATTCGCGAGCCCTTGGATTGTTAAGGAACGAATTTCTTCTGGGTTGGCTAGGATAAAGCCAGCGATTTTTTCATCTGATCCAGATAATTGATCACGCATTGAACGAATACGCGCAAAACCTGATTGTGCCATGTCAAACTCCTTTTATTTTTAGAATCGGGAAACGTTGACATAACAACGTTCTGTCTATTTTCTATTGTACCGTATTTTGGATATGAAAACATTTTACAACAAAAGGGTTGCAAAGTGAAAAACTTTTGCATTATAATAATCATGTAGAAAAAAAGCACAAGAAAAAAAGAGGTAACTCAAATGAAGTTCGCTATGATCGGCCTTGGTAAGATGGGCTTGAACTTGGTAAAGAATGCTGCAGATAACGGTCACGAAGTTGTTGCTTTTGACTTGAACGCAGACTTTGTTAAGGAAGCTGACGCATACTCAGATTTGGTATCACCAGCTACTGATATGGATGACATGTTGGCACAATTGCCATCACCAAAGGTTGTTTGGGTCATGGTTCCAGCCGGTGTTCCTACGAACTCAACTATCGATACTTTGATCGAGAAGTTGGACGAAGGCGACATCATCATCGACGGTGGTAACTCAAACTACAAGGATAACTTGGAGCAAAACAAGCGCACGACTGCTGCTGGTATCAAGTTCTTCGATGCTGGTACTTCAGGCGGTATGTCAGGTGCACGTAACGGTGGAAACTTCATGATCGGTGGAGACGACGCTGAAGCTTGGAAGACTTTGGAGCCTTTGTTCAAGTCAATCGCCTTGGAAGACGGTTACCTATACACTGGTCGTTTGGGATCAGGTCACTACTTGAAGATGGTTCACAACGGAATCGAATACGGTATGATGCAAGCCATCGCCGAAGGTTTCGAAGTTTTGGAAGCATCACAATTCGACTACGACTACGAAGCCGTTGCTAAGTTGTGGAACCACGGTTCAGTTGTTCGTTCATGGTTGATGGAATTGGCCGAAGAGCAATTTGCTAAGGACCCTAAGTTGTCAGCTATCTCAGGTCGTATGCACTCATCTGGTGAAGGTAAGTGGACGATCGAAGAGTCATTGGACTTGGAAGTTCCAGCACCAGTTATCGCATTGTCATTGATGATGCGTTACCGTTCACTACAAGAAGACACGTTTACTGGTAAGGTTGTTTCAGCTTTGCGTAACGGCTTCGGTGGACACGCAATGGACGCTGCTAAGTAATAAAACGGCTTCCCCCGCTTAATTACTTTGTGAGACCCACAAAATAAAAAAATAAACCACAAGTTTAATCGCCGCTGTTGGTCGCCCTATCGACCTTTGGCGCTGCGTCTGCCACCGGGGAGGACCCATGGCAGGAACTAATAGCCATTTTTGATGACTATATGCGTGGTTCCAATGCTTAAGTTGTGAGATTCTTGAGTGTTGTCATCTTGTGCTACATGAGATGAGATTGTGAGAGCGCACCCGACAGGAAACTGTCGGGTGCTTTTGTTTTAGTGTATAATTTTGGGTATTAACTTAGAGGATGTAGGCCGATGAAATATACAGTGATGATTGATATGGCTGCAATTGATATTGTGGCAACGTTGATCGATGAAAATAAAAATCAAAAGGTCATGCACTTCCCATATGAGGGGATGGCATTTTCAACTGACCCAGTGACTCCCGATAATATCGTGAACACCTTGGTTGATTCACTAGCTGCAATGCGTGCTGATTTGCCAGGTGAGTATGATGAGATTGTTGAAGTCCGCTTTGCAACAGGCATTGCGAACGGCTGGATGGCATTGGATGAAAACTTCACGCCGCTAACTGACGTTGTGTCAGGTGGCGATAACCGCGCGGCGAAGTACGTTGACGCCTTGATGATTAACGGTATCGGTGGTCAATTGCAACGCAAGACGGGCTTGCCAATGACGGCAACAGAACCACTTGTGTTGACGTTGTGGATGAAGAACGAGCGTCCTGACGCTTACACTAATGCAGCGCACTTCATGGGTGTGCTTGAATATGTGACATACCGTTTGTTCGGTTTGAACATTGTTGATGAAGCGCTGGCAGCTCGTACTGGCTACTACAATGTCGCCCACAAGACGTGGGATGTGCAAGCGTTGGCCGTGACCGGTTTAACGGCTGAACAATTACCTGAAATTGTGGCCGATACTGAAATTAAGGCGCCACTTTTGCCTGAAGTGATGACCAAGACAGGATTGAGTGCTGACACGATTTTCTACCTCCGTTAAGACGGAAGTAGCCGGTCGCGATATGCTATAATTGAAATGTTGCCGGGGATGCAGTTAGTCGAGGAGTGATGTCCTAGGACTGCCGTTTACGGAGGGTGCGATGCCCTGCTGTCCGGTAATGGTCGCATGTGGGAGGTGAAGGACCCACATGTGATCGGAGGAAAACGCATCGAGGCTTGGACACCTCGATGTATGGGGATTGTTAACGGGGTGGTGCCTGTTAACATGATACGGTGAAGGAGTTTAAGCGGTACGTGGTGGTCCGCTTAAACAGAAAGAGACCTGCACTCATTTAGTGAGAGAGGTCTCTTTTTTGTGCTTCAATAGTTTTCTATATCATAAATATGCGAAATGAAACCGAACTCTTTCTAAAAATAAGAAAGCGCTAACAATGTCGATATAAAAGGTTTTTAAGAAACTATTTAGTGAAAATTTGTTCAAATCGTTAACCCAGCAAAAGCGTAATTAACTTGTTAAACTTGCACTATAAATGTAGATTGTCACAAAAATGTAACAATCTCTCACTTTAGGAAAGTTAAATGGGTATTTACTATGGGTGAAACAAAAACAAGAAAGAAGATGTATAAAAGCGGTAAGTTCTGGGTGGCTGCAGGACTAACTGCGCTTTCAGTGGGAGTGGTTTCCTCATCGCCTAAGATGTTAACGCGTCTGGGAGAAGAGATGACCAAGGCGTCAGCTGCACAAACAACGTCAACGATGACGATCGATACCGTGACGGACGCGGATACGGATTCGGGCGCAAGTCGCTATGTTGTATGGGGGCCTTCCGGCATTACAGATCACGATGAGTATGCAGGAAAAGGAACGTATAACGGAACGGCTTGGTCTGCTGAAAGTAGTTCGGTCGCAGATCCGGGCGGTCAAAATTATGCAAAATTGACGGCCAATGGCTCAAATACAATTGGATATTACTATATCAATCGTCAATTTGACGCGTCACAAAAGTTTACGTTTGATGGTTATTTCCACCCTGATACAAGTACAGGAAACAATAATCTAGCGTCTAATGGTAATTGGTCTGACTGGGTTGGATTGGTATTGACACCAACGGATCCAGGTAAGATGGCTTCGGACTATAACATGTCTTACGGTGGTGGTGGACTTGGAATTCAAGGATTTAAAAATGCCTATGTCTTGGGGTTGGACTTTTATCAGAATTCAGGTGATCCAGCAGCTGGTCCGTTTGGTGCCTTGCGTGCGACAGATAGCTCAGGTAATTTGACGTCCGTACCAGCTGCCATGTATACCAATGGTCAAAATTTGACGCAATGGAAAACAACCGTTAAGTACCAGATGACTTGGTGGCCAACAGGCGGACCTGGTGGCGGTCCGTATATTACGGCTTCCTTGAAGGATACGTCTGGAAAGTCATGGACGATTAATACTAACCAATCTAACATTACATTGGTTGCGCCAAAGGCCTTTTCAATCGGTGTTAATGCTGCCAATGGACAGAAGGCTGCCGATAACTTTGCCTCAATTGATAATTTGTCGGGTACGTTTGCTACTGGAACCACGACGGTTAAGTATGTGGATACAAACGGTAACACGATTAAGCCATCGACGAGCTTTATCGCAGCCGTTAACGACACGATTGGTATTACGGGCCTTTCACCAAAAGCTAAAGCTGGTACGGCAGACTATGCATTTGCTGCACCAACGATTCGTGGCTACAAGGTTTCATCAGCAACCGATGTGAATGTGTCACAAACGGCGGCCAACAACACGATTACAATCACGTACACGGCTTTGCCATATCAAGAGTCAATCATTCAAACTGACACGCCAGCTTTGTGGAGTGGTTCAAATGTGATTACGTCATACTGGAGCGTTGATCAAGACAATCCATTGGGAAGTAGCGCGACAGTTGCGCAAAGTATTGTGGACGCTTCATTGATTCGTTCAGGTTATAGCTACTACATCACTGATCCAAACGGTAGCAACTATTCAACGATGTCATCTGCGTATGCAGCCGGCACGAATGCGTGGGATAGTACGTCAAATTCTGCCGGTGTGCAATCTGACGGGACACCACAAACGTGGACGGTTAAGTATGTGCCAGATTATCAAGGCGCTTATTTGTACACGCGTGATTATTCATACGCGAATGGTTCATATGTAGCTGGTACATCAGCATACAAGGACGCCGCTGGTGGCCGAACTGGTAATGCGATTAACTTTGCAACTAAGGACAGTAACTTGCCTAAGTCAGGTTACACATACACCGTTACTGGTCCAGACAACGTGACATATTCAACTTTGGATTCAGCTGTTGCAGCTAATTCTTTCGACAATACGGATAACAAGGTGAATGGCGTTCAATCTTCATCAGATGCGTCATACCAATATTTCACGGTTAATTACACACCAGCGACGCAAACAACGAGCTTGGTGGTCGATTCTAATTCACCAGTGAAGGCTGGCTCAGTTTTGGCATCATCATTGGGTGCTACGAGCGCCACGTTGTCATTGCCATACACCGACGCTAATTTGACGACGGCTGGTTACTCATATGTGGTAAAGGGACCAAACGGGTCAACGTATGCCACGTTGTCATCAGCCGTGGCTGCAACGCAATCTACGACGCAACTAACAATACGGGAACAACTGATTCATCAGCCCAAGTATTCACGGTTAGTTATGTCGGCGCTTACCAAGCAGCGGCAGTTAAGTATGATCCAAATGGCCCAATTTCAGCTGGTTCAACACTTACGTCAGCAAGTGGCACAACGGGTGGCACGATTAGCTTCGCAACCAACGATACAAGTTTGGTGAAGGCGGGCTACACGTACACGGTTAAGTACACCGGTACGGATGCGCCAGACTCAACGGCGTACACAACGTTGTCATCAGCTGTGGCAGCGCACCCACGTTATGACAGCACATCAAATTCAGGTAATTCAGATACATCATCACAAGCCTTTGTGGTGACGTATAAGACAAATCAATATGCCTCATTGTTTACGGATTCAGCCGACAATTCAGGTAACTCAGTTTTGAGCTACTCAGCTGTTAACGAAACGACTAACGGGCCTGCTAGCTCAGCTATTTCATTCAAAACGACTGACTCACAGTTGGCCAAGAGCGGGTACTCGTATGTTGTTAATGTATTGAATTCAGCTGGTAGTGTTATTAATTCATATACGACTTTGACATCAGCCGCGGCGGCTAACAAGTATGACAACACGTCAAATGCAGCCAATGCAACGACTGATGCGCAGGTGCAACGTTTCAAGGTTGTCTATGCACCGATGACGGCGAAGGTCACGTATAACTACGTTGATCAATCCGGTAAGGTGATTAGCACGGCTCGATCAACCAATGGTTATGTCGGCTCAAAGATTCCAGATGGGTCAATGACGATTGCTGGTTATACATTGGTAGGACCAGATAATAATTCAGATGCTGATGGTTTGTTCGATGCTGACTTGGATTCGGTCATCACATACGTTTATAAGCCACAATATCAAGCAGCTAATTTGGTGGTCGACAGTGCGTCACCAATTTCAGCTAACTCAGCAGTTGAATCTGCTTCGGGTGTGACGAGTGGATCATTGGCCTTTAGTACGGCTGACTCACAACTTACGAAGTCTGGATACACATACGTGGTTTACGGTCCGAAGGGTGATTCATACGCAACGTTGACGGCAGCAGTGAAGGCTAATAGCTTGTATGACAACACTGAAAACGGTTCGACATCAGCTGACTCTTCAGCACAAACTTTCCGTGTGTCATATACAGCCGATGCCCAATCAGCTTATATTCGTGTCCAACAGAATTCGCCAGTTAAGGCGGGGTATTCAGTTGCGAATATTACAGGTGTGACTAGCCAAGCGATGTCATTTGGGGTCACGGATGCTGATTTGGCTACGTCTGGTTACACATACACGGTTGGATACGGTTATGACGTGAACAACACGGTTTGGTATTCAACGCTGTCACAAGCTTTGGCAGCCAACAGCACGTTCGATAACACGGATAACACAGGTACAACCGATGCGGCGGCCCAACGTTTCGTTGTCTTGTATGCACCAATGAGTCAGGCGGCGTCAGTTGTGGTGGATGCAAATTCACCAATTAGTGCGGGTTCAACGGCCTTGTCAGCTAATGGTTCAACGGGATCGGCTATCTCATTTACAGCTGATTCGTCATACGCAACATTGGACTCACAACTAGCCAAGAGCGGTTATACGTACACTGTTAAGTATGGTAGTGATTCAACGGCCTACACAACGTTGTCATCAGCTTTGTCAGCGCACTCATACTACAACGCGAACAACACGGCATCAGGCACATCTGATGCTAACCCTGATATGTTCACGGTTAGTTATAAGGCGGCTAGTCAATCAGCCGTGGTCAATGTGGCTGGTACGTCACCAATTAAGGCTAACTCAAAGGTCGATTCAGCTACTGGCGTGACGTCAGGGGCGTTGAGTTTTGCAACTTCTGATGCAAGTTTGGCGGTTGCTGGATACACGTACACGGTCACGGGACCTGATGGCAAGACGTACACAACGTTGTCATCAGCCGTTGCTGCAAACTCAATCTTTGACAATACGACGAACACAGGTAGCACCGATTCAGCAATCCAAAGCTTCACGGTGTCATATAAGGCGGCTTACCAATCAGCTGCGTTGGTTGTGGATGCCGATTCACCAATCAGTGCCAATTCATCATTGGCTTCAGCTGCTGGTGTGACGAAGGGTGCTGTTTCATTCGCCAAGACGGATAGTCAACTAGCGGTGCCAGGATACACGTATGTGGTTTATGCGGCTAATGGTTCAAGTTATGCAACATTGACGGCCGCAATGGCTGCCAACGGTACGTTTGACGATACTGACAATGGTACGGCAACGTCTGATGGATCAGCGCAAGTATTCCGCGTGTCATATAAGGCAGATTCACAACAAGCTAAGGTTACAGTTGGTTTGGAATCACCAATCAGCGCTGGATCAGTGATTGATTCAGCAGCTGGTCCGACGAGTGGCGCGATTGCGTTTGGCACGGTGACGGATAGTTACTTGTACACGCAGGGATACCACTACACAGTTAGCGGCCCGGATGGCACGTCATACAGCACGCTATCTCAAGCGATTGCTGCAAACAGCGCTTATGACAACACGGATAACACCGGATCGACTGACAGTAAGCCACAAACGTTTACGGTTAACTACACGGCTGACATGCAACGCGCATCATTGGGTGTGACATCAGATTCACCAGTCAGCGCTGGTAGTTGGTTGGCTTCAATTTCAGGTGGTACGGCGACGCAGATGCCATTCTCGATTGCTGATGCGTCATTGGCGGTTTCTGGATACACATACCGTGTTATGGGACCAGATGGCGAGTGGTATGCAACGTTGGCTGCAGCACAATCAGCAAATACAACGTTCGACAACACAAGTAATGCGGATGACTCAGATACTGAGACGCAAAACTTCATGATTAGTTATGCGCCAATGAGCCAAGCAGCAACGATTGTCGGGGCTGCTAACTCACCAATTCAAAAGGGAAAGACAATTGAAAGCGCATCTGGTTTGACTGGTAGTGCAATTGCCTTCTCAAACACCGATGCAACGCTGGCTCGTAGTGGTTATCGCTATGTGGTCTACATGGGTTCTGACAGTGCGACGACGTACAGCACTTTGTCAGCAGCTATGGCAGCAAACACGGTTTATGACAACACGAATAACACGGGTTCTTCTGATGCAGCACCACAAGCCTTTACGGTGTCATATATCGCTGATTACCAATCAGCTAACTTGGTGATTGGTGGCGCAACGCAAATCAGTAGTGGTGTCACGCTTGACTCTGCTGCTGGTGTGACGAGTGGTCAGGTATCGTTTGCAACGAACGATTCAGCATTGGATATCGATGGTTACCGTTACATTGTGAAGGCGCCAAATGGCAACACGTATAACACGTTGGCATCAGCTTTGACTGGAAACACCGGTTTGCATGACAACACGAACAACGCCACAGATTCCGATGCAGCACCACAAACTTATACGGTTGAGTATTCAGCTATTACGCAAACGGCTGAAGTTGTCGTTGGTGAGACTGGCGATGAGTATTCAGGTTGAGTGCTTGAAGAAGTGACCGGTGATACCGGGGCAGCGCTTGGATTGAAGACGACCGATGAGTCGTTGCATGGCATGGAAATGACGCATGGTTACACGTATAACGTGACAGTGCAAAACGCCGATGGTACTTGGGTGACAGATGAAACTGGTTCACCAAAGGTCTATGCGACATTGGATGAAGCGGTTGCGGACAACAATAGTTTTGATGCGGTTGATACGGGAATTAAGCGTTTCGTCATTAACCCAACGCCTTCATACCAAGAGAGTCAATTGGTCGTAAGTAGCGATTCACCAATTTCAGCCGGATCAGCGGTTGAAACGACTAGCGGTGTAACCAAAGCACCAATCTCATATGCGACAACCGATGCTGATTTGGCTGTTGATGGTTATCAATACAATGTGTCGACTGTACGACGTGATGGTACAACACAAGCGTATGCAAACTTGTCAGCGGCGGTTGCAGCTGAGGCGGCTTATGACAATACTAACAACGGGGATGGTCAATCAGATTCATCAGCACAATCATTCATTGTGAGTTACAAGGCCGATTATCAATCAGCCAACATTAGCTTTGACGGTGCCCCAATGTCGTCAATTGCAGCAGCCGGTGTGACGAGTGGTGTTTACACATCAACGTACACGGCACCTGAAGGATACTACTTTGAAGCGACTGGTCAGCCATCTGGCGCCAGTGTTGCGGCGGATGGCCGTACGGCAACGTTCACGTTTACGTATGACAACACGAATAACGCCAGCGCTTCAGATAGTGCTGCGCAAGACTTTACGTTGCAATTGGCTCCGGCTAGTCAATCTGGTCAAATTAGCTTTGTTTACTCAGGTGCAATCGGCTCACCAACAACACCTGATCCAATTGCAGTTGCTGGTGTCACTGGCGATACCCGTGAAGGCACGATTAAGGCGCCTTCTGGTTACTATATTGTCGCAATCGCTGGTGACACGTATAGCGTGACATATGCCAACGACCAACACGATACGGTGACGTACGGGTTGATTATGGACGATACTGACAACGGTAATGAAACGACTGATAAGAAGCCACAAAATTTGGTCATCACATTGGCACCAACGAACCAAACGGCAACGGTTACCCAACACATGCCAGATGGCACAACGACGGTAACGGATACGCAGAACGGTAAGACGGCTGAGTCGTACGGTTACACGTACACGGCACCGGCAGGTTACTACGTTGCTAGTGGTGCGGTGTCGACAGCTTCAGGTATTACGGCTGACATTGCGACGGATGGTAAGACAGTTTCATTGGATGGAAACTTTGATGATTCAACGAACACGGGAACTGATGGTACTGATACGGCGCCACAGAACACGGATATTACGTTGACGCAATCAAAGCAACAAGCCCAATTTGAAATTAACGTGCCAGATGGGGCAACGTCAGTAAGTGCCAAGAGCGAAGCAGTTGATGGTTTGACTGGGGACGCGATTAATGCCCCAACTGGTTACACGGATGCTGATGGGGCAACGCCAGGATATACGTACACGGTAACTGGTCATGATGGCTCAAAGTACGACACGATGGCTGAAGCGTTGGCTGCAACGTCAAACTTCGATAACACTAACAATGGTTCTGGTGAGGATTCTGACGTACAAAAGTTTGTGATTACGCATGTTGCTGATGACCAAACGGCCACGATTACGCAACAATATGCGGATGGCGCAACCAATACGCCAGCCTTCCCACAAGCTGATGAAACGTTGAATGGTAAGACTGATCAACAAACGTCAGGTACAATCACAGCACCGGCTGGTTACGAAATTTCGAATATTACGGCAGCTGATGGCATGACGTGGTCATTGTCAGATGACAAGCAGACCGCAACTTACACGGTTGTTTATGATGCAACGGCAGATACCGACAAGTCTTCACAGGCAACGGTTATCACATACACGCCATTGCCACAAACGGTTGACGTTAAGTTCTTTGATGAAGTTGGTCGTCCGTTGACATCAGACACGGGTGTAACCAGCCACACGTTGAATGGTGTGACAAA
Source organism: Weissella confusa (assembly GCA_041871065.1). Classification (NCBI taxonomy): domain Bacteria; kingdom Bacillati; phylum Bacillota; class Bacilli; order Lactobacillales; family Lactobacillaceae; genus Weissella; species Weissella confusa. The sequence goes on from CP168942.1 coordinate 106,627, forward strand.
CGAAACGGTTAATTACCAAGATGCTGATTTGGTGAAGGATGAACAAATTGCCGGATACAGTAAGGTAGTTGATAATACGGCTGATAACGTCAACTTTGATGACGATACAGCAGTGGACCAAAAGGTTCGTTATGTTTACCGAGATGTGCAGGCGCCAACGGTTACGACAACCAAGACCGCATTGACGACTTCAAAGGCCGGCATGCCAGCTGATGAGGCAACCTTCTTGGCTGATGTTGGCTTCAGCACGACTGATAACCAACAACACGGTGACAGCACGATTAAGACGGACTATGAAACGATTGCTGCTTTGGTAGCTGGGGATGGTCAGTCACGTGATGTGACGATTACGGTTACTGATGCGACTGGTAACAAGACGACCAAGACGGTGACATTGAGTCTCATTGATACGGCACCGGTTTCACAAGAGCAAGCGGTTAAGGATGCCCAAAAGGCTTTGGATGACTTGGCCAAGGATCCTAACACGACGGCTGACCAACAAACGGCGGCTGAAGAGGCTTTGCAAGACGCAATTGACCAAGCAATGAGTGATCGTGAAGACGCCGAAACGGCTGGTGATGACGTGTTGAATTCACCTGATACCACAGCAGTAGCGACCGATGATGCGGTTGCGGATGCGATGGCAAAGTTGGATAAGGCGATGACTGACGCTGATAACGATCAAGGCACGACGCAGGCAATTAAGGACGCGACGGATGCGCTTGAAAATGCGGTTGCTCGTGCAGAAGCCAAGGCTGTTGATACGGCACCAGTTTCACAGGAGCCAGGTGTGCAAGAAGCACAGTCAGCATTGAATGATGTTTTGAATGATCCAAATGCTACAACGGAAGCCATTGACCAAGCTAAGTAAGCATTGCAAGATGCAGTTGCGGACGCAAAGTCAGAACGTGATAAGGCGAACGACGATGCGAATACAACTGCTAGTCAGGTAACTGATTCAAAGGATGACGCCGTTAAGCAAGCAGTTGCTGATTTGGAAGCTGCCCAAAAGGATGCTGCTAACAATGTTGGCACAACGCAAGCCATTGAAGATGCACGCCAAGCGGTGATTGATGCCGTTAAGGATGCAGGTGAGACGGCACTTGCACAAGATGCAACACCAGTTCAAAACGAAGCGTCTGTTATCGATAAGAAGCAAGCGCTTGAAGATGTGTTGAATAATCCGGACAGTACGCCAGACCAGATTGTGAAGGCGACAAACGATTACAATGACGCTGTTGAACAAGCGAAGGTTGATCGTGATGCCGTAAACGATGCTGCGAACGATGAAATCTCCACGGCCGGAAATTCACACCAAGCTAATGACCAATCAGTTATCGACGCAACGAAGAATTTGCAAGATTTGATTGAGAAGGCTAAGACGGGTGAAACTGGTGCGTTAACGGATGACATTGAGAAGGCAACGCAAGCCTTGAAGGATGCTGTGGCAGCTGCCGGTGGCGCGCAAGAAGCCGCCCGTGCTGATGCAGCAAAGGCGTTGAACGAAACATCACCAGTTAGTTACGAACCAGGTGTCCAAAGTAAGATTGATGACTTGCAAAAGTTGTTGGACGACCCAGCTTCAACGGCTGATCAAATTAATGATGCAACCGAGGCATTGCGTTCAGCGACTGAGACAGCGATTAATCAACGTAACGCCGCTGATGACGATGCCAAGGCAGCCATTAATGCTGCCAATGGTTCTAACCAAGCGGATGAACCAGCTGTTCAGGCAGCTGAAAAGGCATTGCAAGATTTGGTTGATCAAGCCAAGACTGATACGTCGGATGCTTTGACGGCTGATATTCAACAAGCCATCAAGAACTTGCAAGATGCCGTTTCACAAGCGGCTGATAATCAAGCTGATGCACGTCAAGCTGCGGAGGCTGCTTTGCAAGCCACGTCACCAGTTTCAAATGAAGCAGCGACGGCGGATGCTATTTCAAAGTTGCAAGATGTATTGAATGATACGAATTCAACGGCGGAAGAGATTAAGCAAGCTACGGATGCGTTGACTGAGGCAACGGCGAGCGATAAGGCGAGTCGTGACGAGACGAACCGTCAAGCAGATGATGCGGTAACAGCGGCGAAGACGTCTGATCAAGCCACTGAGCCAGAAGTAATTGCAGCCATCAAGAAGTTGCAAGACACGCAGGCCGCTGCAGCCGCCGATGCTATCGAGGCTACTAAGCCGGTATCAAATGAAGCAACGGTTCTTAAGGCGCATGATGCTTTGCAGAAGCTGTTGGACAACCCAGCATCATCAACGGCTGATATCGAGAAGGCAACGAAGGCGTTAACGGAAGCTAACCAAGCTGAACAAGCCAAGCGTGATGCGATTAACGATGAGGCGGACAAGTACGAAGACAAGGTTGAAGCCTCAAGCACGCAAAACGAACCAACTGTTCAAGCGGCTTTGGATGCGTTGAACGAGATTCAAGAAGAAGCGGCCACAGATACGCCAGATGCATTGACGGCCGATATCGCGGCAGCTTTGGATGCTTTGCAAACGGCTGTGGTACAAGCGGCTAAGGAACAAGCTGAAGCGCGTGATAACGCGGCGGACGCCTTGGCTAGAACAGCGCCGGTTTCAAATGAAAAGGCGGTGGCTGATGCCATCTCTGCTTTGAACAAGGTATTGGATGATCCGGCAGCAACGACGGAAGACATCAAGAATGCCACGCAGAACTTGATGAATGCGACGAGTGATGACAAGGTTACGCGTACGACAGCTAATACCAACGCACAAAACGCGATTACGGATGCATCAAACACACCTCAAGCTGATGAACCAGCTGTGCAAGATGCGATTGCGAAGTTGCAAGATGTGATGAAGCAAGCTGCTAACGATGACAGTGATGCATTGACGGCTGACATCGATGCCGCGCGTAATGCTTTGAAGCAGGCGGTAGCAGATGCAAAGGCTGCCCAAGAGCAAGCACGCAAGGACGCTGCGGTGGCGATTGCTTCGGCTAACCCGGTTTCACACGAATTGGGTACGGCACAAGCGATTAGTTCAATCGAAGCTATCCTGACAGATCCAAATTCAACGACGGCTGAAATTCAAGAAGCCACTAAGAATTTGAATGCTGCAAGTGGTGCGGATAAGACTGATCGTGATGCTGCTAATACGGCTGGTACACAAGCGATTGCCGACGCGCAAGGGTCAGATCAATCAGCTGAGCCTTCTGTCCAAGCAGCCATCAATAATTTGAAGGATGTGATGGCGACAGCAGCTACTGACACGGATTCTGCTTTGACTAAGGATATTGAAGCAGCCATCGATGCGTTGCAAACGGCGCAAACAACGGCGGCTAGTAACCAACAAGCTGCCCGTGATGATGCACAAGATGCCTTGTCAAAGACGGCACCGGTTTCACACGAGCCAGCCGTAGCGGATGCGATTAGCAGCTTGCAGAAGTTGTTGGATGATCCAACGTCGACAACGAAATCAATTGCTGATGCTACACAAGCACTGCGCGATGCAGTTGCAACTGCGCAACCTTTGCGTGATGCGGTCAACGAAGCAGCGGATGCAGCGACAGCAGCTGTACCAACTGATTTGGCTAAGGAGCCAACTGTGCAAGCAGACTTGGATGCTTTGGATGAGATTCAAAAGCAAGCCGCAGCTGACCAGGATGGTAACTTGACCAAGGATATTGAAGCAGCCACGAAGGCGTTGCAAGATGCAATTGCGACAGCTAACACTAGTCGTGAGGCTGCCCGAGATGCGGCTAACGAGTTGATGGGTAAGACAGCACCGGTTTCACACGAAGCCAAGGTTGCGACGGCCAAGGATGCCTTGCAAAAGTTGCTGGATGATCCAACGTCAATAACAGCGGACATCGAAAATGCAACGGCGGCCTTGCGTGATGCTTTGCAACCAGTTGGTGCTGCGCGTACGCAAGCCAACGAGACAGCAAAGTCATTGATTGATATTGTGAAGCCGTCAGCAGCTGGCCAAGTACCAGCAGTCCAAGAAGCTTTGAAGAAGTTGCAAGATATCATGAACCGAGCAGCTGGCGATAACGCTGATGCATTGACGGCCGATATCGAAGCGGCCACAAAGGCTTTGGAGACTGCCGTAGCAACGGCTAACAACGCCATTGAAGCAGCTCGTAATGCAGCCAATGATTTGCTTGGAAAGACAGCACCGGTATCACACGAAGCTGAAGTCGCAAATGCGATTACTGCTTTGAAGAAGGTATTGGACGATCCAAATGCATCAGCTGAGCAAATTACAGCAGCGACAAAGGCTTTGCAGACAGCACTTGATGACGCAAAGGCAAAGCGAACGGATGCAAACCAATCGGCCGATAAGGCGATTACATCTGCAAAGAAGTCGTCTGTCGCTGGTGATCCAGCTGTACAAAAGGCTTTGGATCGTTTGCAAGCTATCTTGGAAGCGGCAGCTAAGGACAGTTCAAGCAACTTGACGGCTGATATTGAGGCTGCAATTAAGGCCTTGCAAGCAGCAGTTGCTGAAGCTGAGGCGCGCAATGTGGTTGTGCCACCGGTTCAACACCCAACGAACCAGTCAGCACCAACGCCGGCCCCAGCCGTTGAAACGGTTACTGAGACGAAGACGGAAACAGTTACAGAAGTACAAACGCAGGCGGTACCAGTACCAACTGTCGAAACGGTATACGTGACTCAGCCAGCAGCGGTTCGTGCGCAAACGCCAACGGTTTACTCATTGGCTTATGCAACTGAACCAACGCGTATTGGTACGTTACCAAACACGGGTTATAAGGATGATTGGCGTTTGATGACTTTGGGAATCTTCTTGTTCTCATCAACCCTTTTGTTGCTCGCAGCAAAGCGTCGTAAGAAGGATGAAGAAGACTAAAACGATCGAACACACGACATTTGAATAACACGATGAAGGGGACAAACTCAGTAGCACGGGTTTGTCCCCTTTTTATGGTATCTTTTACTAAAGAGTTAAATGGGAGAGGTACGACACAATGGCTAAGAAAAAGAAAAACACAGCTGGAAAATGGGTGAAGCGACTTGCGGCTATTTTCATGTTGTTCTTAATGTTGTTTGGTGTCTTTTGGGCAGCGCGCAGTGCGTTTGTGCAAAATGAGCCAACATCAGCTAAGAAATCAGCAAGTAAGTCAGCAACGAGCAAGTCAAATCACGTGGTTGAGATTGATATCACCAATGGTGACGTCTATATTTTGCCAGGAACGCAAACGGTCGCTAAGAACGCTGAGACCGTTAAGGCTATCGTCAAGCAAGACGATGGCAGCTATATCATCACAAAGTCGGATGATACGAAATTGAAGGTGCTTGATAACCAGGTTCGTCAAATAATCCGCGCAAATGATTAAGCTGCTTTGGTACAATGTAATTAACGAAAAATAAGCGCGGGAGTGTAATGATTATGAAGATTGCAGTAATTGGGGCAACCGGAATGGCCGGTCAAGCAGTTTTTGAAGAGGCAACAAAGCGCGGACATGCTGTCACAGCGATTGTCCGTGATGCTGATAAGGCACGCGAAAAGCTAGGGGCAGATGCGACGATTTTGGTAGGTGATTTGTTCGAGATGCATGCTGACGTGTTCGAGGAATTCGATGTGGTGGTTAATGCGTTTGCCAACCACAAGGATGCCTACTTGAACTTGGATGCGTTGACGCATTTGCTACACGAGTTCCGTCGTTTGCAAACGCGCATCATTTTCATCCTAGGTGCCGCATCGCTTGTCCAAGCAAACGGCACACGTTTGTTTGACTTCTTGAAGGAATTGCCTGGTAACGAAGCTTGGATCGACGAGCCTCGTTATGGTGTTCTTGAACTAGAAATTTTGCGTGCAACACCAGATGTCTTCTGGACGGCTGTTTCACCACAACAAAACTTCGTGCCAGGTCCAGCTACGGCTCACCGTACGGCTAAGGATGACTTGTTGTTGGCTGAAGACGGCAAGTCACACGTGACGGCAGGTAACATGGCGGTTGGTATTTTGGATGAAATCGAAACACCAAAGCACGTCCGTGAGCGCTTCACGGTTTCAGATTTGTAAGATAGATTTTTACTTAAAGATCCACAGCAATGTGGGTCTTTTTTTATACCTAAAATTGGTGGTTGTCATTAGCTAAATAGATAAAAACCTTTGGTCATTGGGCCGTTTTGCAACGTTTTACTGAGTGACATAATAAAACTCGCAGCAAAGGAAGCGCTTACATAAGCGCTTGTTAAAGTTCATAAGGAGGGGAACCATGAACAATCCTGCGATTAATGTTAACTCAGAGATTGGTAAGTTGAAGTCCGTGTTGCTAAAGCGACCTGGTGCCGAAGTTGAAAACATCACACCAGACACAATGGAACGTTTGTTGTTTGACGATATTCCATTCTTGGAAATCGCCCAACAAGAACACGACTTCTTTGCCAACACTTTGCGTGAGAACGGTGTCGAAACTCTTTATATCAATGACCTAGCTGTTGAAGCTTTGGACACTGATGAAAAGGTCCGTGAAGCCTTCGTTCAACAATACTTGGATGAAGCTGGTTACGGTATCGGTACGACTCACGATGCACTGAACGATTACTTGAAGACGTTTAACACGCGCGACTTGGTTACCAAGTTGTATGCCGGTGTTCGTCGTAATGAATTTGATTTCGAAAACGATTCATTGCACGACTTGGCTGGTCGTGATGCGGCAAATCCATTCTTGTTGGATCCATTGCCAAACGCCTACTTCACCCGTGACCCACAAGCATCAATTGGAAATGGTATGACCATTAACCACATGACGTTTAAGGCTCGTCAACCAGAGTCATTGTTCACGGAATTCGTGATGGCTCACCACCCACGCTTTGCTGGTCATGTTGATATCTGGCGCGACCGCAACCACAACACACGAATTGAAGGTGGAGACGAACTTGTCCTTAACGACCACGTTCTTGCCATTGTTGTTTCACAACGTACGTCTTCAAAGTCAATCGAAGCGTTGGCTAAGGAATTGTTCGCCAACCCAGATAGTCACTTTGACACTGTCGTTGCCGTTGAAATTCCACACAACCACGCCATGATGCACCTTGATACTGTCTTTACGATGGTTAACAAGGATCAATTTACGGTCTTCCCAGGAATCATGGATGAAGGCGGTAAGATGAACATCTTTATCATGACGCCAGGCCCAGATGGTACGGTCAAGTTGGCTCACCGCACTGATCTTGGTGCAACGTTGAAGGAAGTGTTGGGACTTTCTGAGTTGGATTTGATTGAGACTGGAAGCGGTGATGCGATTGTCGCACCTCGTGAGCAATGGAACGACGGTTCAAACACATTGACCATCGCACCAGGAGAAGTTGTGACCTACAACCGTAACTACGTAAGTAACGAATTGTTGCGTCGTCACGGAATTTTGGTTCACGAAGTCATTTCAAGTGAGTTGCCACGCGGTCGTGGTGGTCCACGTTGCATGTCTCAACCAATTTGGCGTGAAGATTTGTAAAACAGACAAATAAAGGAGAAAAAGAAGAATCATGGCAATTAACTCAGTATTCCAAGGTCGTTCACTTTTGGCTGAAAAGGATTTTACCTCAGCAGAAATTCAATATTTGGTTGATTTCGGTTTGCACTTGAAGGAGTTGTAACACAATCACATTCCACACCGTTACTTGGAAGGAAAGAACATCGCTTTATTGTTTGAAAAGACATCAACGCGTACCCGTTCAGCCTTCACCACAGCTGCCATTGAACTAGGTGCTCACCCAGAATACCTTGGCTCAAATGACATCCAATTGGGTAAGAAGGAGTCTGTTGAAGACACTGCGATTGTTCTAGGACGTATGTTTGACGCCATTGAATTCCGTGGCTTCAAGCAATCTGATGTTGAAGGATTGGCGAAGTACTCAGGTGTGCCAGTTTGGAACGGTTTGACTGACCAATGGCACCCAACACAAATGATTGCTGACTTCATGACAATCAAGGAAAACTTTGGCCACTTGCGCGGTTTGACGTTGGCCTTCGTTGGTGATGGCCGTAACAACATGGCGAACTCATTGCTGGTTACCGGTGCTATGTTGGGGGTTAACATTCGCATTGTTGCGCCTGAAGAGTTGCACCCAACGCAAGAAGTCGTTGACTTGGCAAACGGATTTGCCACCAAGACTGGTGCAGAGCTAAAGGTTACCGCTGATATCGATGAAGGTGTTAAGGGTGCTAACGTCATCTACACCGACGTTTGGGTATCAATGGGTGAGTCAGATTGGGAGACACGTGTTAAGTTGTTGACGCCATACCAAGTCAACATGGACATGATGCGTAAGACGGGTACGCCTGATGACGAATTGATCTTCATGCACTGCTTGCCAGCCTTCCACGACACGAACACTAAGTACGGTGAAGATGTTAAGGAGCAATACGGCATCACTGAAATGGAAGTCACTGATGAGGTATTCCGTAGCAAGTACGCACGTCACTGGGACGAGGCTGAAAACCGCAAGCACTCAATCAAGGCCATCATGGCTGCAACGTTGGGTAACTTGTTCATCCCAGACGTACCTGCGCTTGAAGAAGCCGGTAAGTAATTATGGCAGATACTAAGGATAAAGGAATTGCTTTACCTGCCTTAGTAGCGCTGGTCGTTAGTTCTGCTATCGGTGCTGGAATCTTTGATTTGCCAGCAACTTTGGCCCAAGGTGCAACGCCTGGAGCGGCCATCCTTGCCTGGGTAATTACGGGATTTGGTATCTTGATGTTGGCATTGAGTCTTAATCACTTGGTGCTGACGAAGCCTGAACTAACTGGTGTTTCTGACTATGCGCGTGCCGGGTTTGGTGATTTTGCTGGATTTATTTCCGGCTGGGGATACTGGTTGTCAGCTTGGCTAGGTAACGTTGCCTTCGCAACGATGCTGATGTCAGCGTTAGGTTACTTCTTTCCGCCACTTAAATCTGGAAACAGTGTCAGCGCCATTATTGTCGCGTCAATTGTGTCATGGGCACTAACGTTGCTTGTCACGCATGGTATCGAATCGGCTGCAGCCATCAATACGATTGTGACGGTGACTAAGTTAGTACCGATCTTCGCCTTTGTTGTCATCGCTTTCTTGAGTATGAAGGCGGGGGTCTTTACGGCACACTTCTGGCAAAACATGACCACTAATGTGCAAGGCCAACTGGTCTTTTCAAACGCAACGGGTGCGGGGATCTTTGCGCAAGTTAAGGGTTGTGTCATGGCCATGATGTGGGTCTTCGTTGGAATTGAAGGCGCTACGATGATGGCGTCACGTGCCAAGAAGAAGTCCGATGCAGGAAAGGCCACGATTATCGGCTTGGTTTCTTTGCTGATTATCTACATGGTTGTTTCGATTTTGCCTTATGGTTATTTGTCACTAGAACAATTGCGCGGGATGCAACACCCAGCGCTACTGTACCTGTTTGAAAGCATGACGGGTCGTTTGGGTGGTGCGTTCATCAGTGTTGGTTTGATTATTTCGATTTTGGGAGCTTGGTTGCCATGGACGATGTTGCCAGTTGAAGCAACGTCATTGATGGCAGAACAACGTTTGCTACCAAAGTGGTTCGGTTCATTAAACAAGTACCGTGCCCCACAACACTCATTGTTGTTGACGCAAATTTTGATTCAAATTTTCCTTATTACGTTGCTCTTTACTGATCAGGCCTACAACTTTGCATACTCATTGTGTACTGCATCAATTGTTGTCTGCTACGTATTAGTTGAGGCTTACGAATTAAAGCTTGGTATCGGCTCAAAGAAGTGGTCCGTTATCTTACCAGGTTTGATTACGGTTGTCTTTGAAGTCGCTGCGATTGTCTTCTCAGGTTTGCAGTACTTGTGGTTGTGCACAATTCTTTATGTTTTGGGATTTGTGTTGTACTACCGGGCACGCAAGGAAGACGGTAAGCAAGTGACCAAGTCAGAGTACGTGATGATGGGAATTGTCTTGTTGCTCGCAGTAGCAGCAATCGTTGCCTTAGCCACAGGCAGCTTAAAGATTTAAGAGATTGGAGAAATGTAATATGACAAAGCGAATTGTTGTTGCACTTGGTGGAAATGCAATTTTGACGGATGATCCGAGTGCAGAAGCGCAACAAGCAGCCTTGCAACAAACGGCAAAGTACTTGGTTAACTTTTTGGAAATGGGGGATGTTCAACTTGTTTTGACGCACGGAAACGGGCCACAAGTTGGTAACCTTGTTTTGCAACAATTGGATGGTAGTTCAGCGAAGAACCCAGCCATGCCATTGGATACCGTTGGGGCAATGACCCAAGGTGAGATTGGGTTGTGGTTGGCGGATGCCTTGAATGAAGAAATCATTAGTCGCGGGTTGGATCAAAAGGTAGCAACTGTTTTGACCCGTACGGTGGTCGATGCAAACGATGCAGCCTTCGAGCAACCAACTAAGCCAATTGGGCCATTCTACACAGCCGAAGAAGCAAAAACTGTTCGTGATGAACACCCAGATTGGACAATCGTTGAGGACGCGGGTCGCGGCTACCGCCGTGTTGTGCCTTCTCCAAAGCCAATCAGTATTATGGAGGCGGATGCGATTCGAACGCTTGCGCAAGAAGGTGTCACGCTAATTGCAGCCGGTGGTGGTGGTGTCCCAGTTGTTCGCAAGGACAATGACATTACGGGTGTTGAAGCGGTTATTGATAAGGACCTTACTGCAGCTAAGTTGGCCGAATTGGTCGAAGCTGATGAACTAGTCATTCTAACGGCCGTGCAATACGTCACGAAAGACTTCAAGAAGCCAACTCAGGAAGACATCAAACAAGCAACGGTTGCCCAAATGCAAGCGTTGGTTGATGAAGGTCAATTCCCGGCTGGTTCAATGAAGCCAAAGGTTGAGGCAGCAATGAGCTTTGTTACTGCCACTGGTCGTAATGCAGTCATTACATCATTGGATAATATTGCAGCATATCTTGAAAATGGGGATGGAACGGTAATTACCGCGTAATCTCAACGAAACAGACGGTTTCCGTATAAAGGACACCGTCTGTTTTTTCATTTGTGAAAGCGTATACTTATCAAAAGAAGAGTTTTCACAATGAACAGAAGGGGATTAGCATGCTACAGAAATTTATGACGGAATGGCTGTATATTTCTGACTACGATACGCCGGTCAGTCGCGAGTTTGTCGGAGAAGCTAATATTCATGGTGTTGATTTAGCAAAACAGTATGTGGCGGTTGTTGTTAAGGGGGAGACAGCAACTATGCCGGAATATAATCTAGCGCTGGATTTAGATCAATATCGGCGATGCTACATTATGACGGACGAATGCGTCCCAAGTTTTACAAGTGCTTTAGCTGATTCTTTTAGTGCCGGCATTGGCACGGCGCATTTTGATATTTCGGCCAGTATTAAGGAAGCTTTGTATATCAATCTTTTGACGGATGATATTAACCGTGTATTGCGGTATGACAAGTTTGCTTATCTGATTAATATCGCCAAGACTCAGTCGGCAGATAAAAATATCGTTGCGTACTTTACCCGTTTAGACGAAGAGGCACAGTTAACTTTGTGGATTTATGCCAATAATGGCGCCATTACAGAAACGGCAGAACAATTGCACGTGCACCCGAAAACAGTGCGTTATCGTTTGAATAAAGTGATGGCAACGACGGGGTTGGATCCCAAGGTGGGTGTGGATTTAGTGCCTTTGATTGTGAGTTATATCCAAGGTAAAACGCAGGATTACGACATTTTAGTTGGTGAGTTGCAGAGCATCTCTGATCGCATGTTACCGCGTGATAAGCAAGCGCATTAATTGCAACTGATGCAAAAAAGATGCCGGGTTCACTGATTTTTGGTAAACTAAGTACTCGGACAAACTTTTTTTAATCAGGAGATTTATTATGACAGAACAACTAGTATTACGGGCCTTGCAGGCGATATTAATCATTGCGTTAATCGGTATGGCGATTTTGTATACCGTTTCAATGCGTCGAAATAAGATTAATCCACTCCGTAAGTTTGTCCCGGGATTCCTGATTGGATTTATCACAGATTTTGGCGATACATTGGGTATCGGATCGTTTGCAACGACAACGGCTTTGTTCAAGGGGACGAAGTGGTTGGATGATGACCGTAAGCTACCAGGAACGATGAACGCAGCGCACGCCATTCCGGTGTTCGTTGAAGCATTGTTCTTCCTGTCAGCAGTTAAAATCGAAGTGACAACTTTGGTGCCAATGACACTAGCAGCCATCACCGGCGCTGCGTTTGGAACGCGTATCACGGCTAACTGGCCGGTACGTAAAATGCAACGTGGGTTGTCGATTGGTTTGGCATTGGCAGCCATTGCGATGCTGATTAAGCTTATTGCAAACCCAGGTCATGCTGATTCAATGGCCGTTCACGGTTTGCACGGCTGGTTGCTAGTACTTGGTTTGGTCGTGAACTTCACCTTGGGTGTTTTGATGACTATCGGGTTGGGTAACTACACACCTGAGTTGATTTTCTTCTCATTGGTTGGGGTTAACCCATTGGTCGCTTTCCCAGTGATGATGATGGATGCGGCGATGATTATGATGACGTCAGCTATCGGCTTCGTCCGCACAGGTCGAATTGAGTGGCGTGGTTTCACCGGAATCATCGTTGGTGGTGTACTCGGTGTTATTGTTGCCGCAACCGTGGTGACGGGTATTAACATCACAGTGCTAAGCTACTTCATCGTGGCATTGGCAGCATATACAGCGTTCAACTTGTATCGCGATTCACGCAAGCCAGAACCGGCTGATGTTATCAATAATGATATGGCAAACAACTAGTAAACGTGCTACAATCTACCTATCGCATGAGCGGTTTCAGTAGATAATCGGTGGACAATCAGAGAGTTAGTGGTCGTTGTGAACTAACCAATTCCGAAGCTCGAATTACACCCGCATAAACCTCATGTGCGTTGCCCCAACGTTACTGGGAAGATGAGTGGTCACAGCATACTGTGGCAAATTAGGTGGTACCGCGTTTAACAGCGCCCTAATCAGTGTTATAGCTGGTTGGGGCGCTTTTTTTGTACCCGACCAGCGGCGATTACATCATTTTTAGAGGAGAATAGTTATGGCAGAAGATATTTTGCAAGAACTTGAATGGCGTGGTGCCATCAACCAAACCACTGACGAAGCTGGTTTGCGTGATCAAATGGCTAAGGAACAAATTGGGGTATACGTTGGTATTGACCCAACTGGTGACTCAATGCACATCGGTCACTTGATTCCATTTATGATTTTGAAGCGATTCCAATTGGCTGGTCAAAAGCCAGTTATCGTTGTGGGTGGTGCCACTGGTTCAATCGGTGACCCATCAGGTAAGAAGTCAGAGCGTAAGTTGTTGTCACAAGAAGACGTAGCCGCTAACGTTGAAAAGATTCGTGCCCAAATGGTTAAGTTGTTTGGTGAAGATGGTTTCACGATTGTTAACAACTTTGACTGGTTGGGAAAGTTGTCATTGCTAGACATGTTGCGTGAGTACGGTAAGTTGTTCTCAATCAACACGATGTTGGCTAAGGACGTGGTTGCATCACGTTTGGAAGCAGGAATCTCATTTACTGAGTTCACGTACCAAATCTTGCAATCAATCGACTTCCACGAGTTGTGGAAGCGCGAAAACGTGCGTTTGCAAGTTGGTGGATCGGACCAATGGGGTAACATTACTGGTGGTATCGATTTGATCCACAAGCTTGAAGGTGGTGAAGCACCAGCCTTTGGTTTGACGGTGCCTTTGTTGTTGAAGGCCGACGGTACAAAGTTTGGTAAGACTGAAGGTGGAGCTGTTTGGCTTGACCCTGAAAAGACGACGCCATTCGAATTCTACCAATTCTGGTTGAACACGGCTGATTCAGACGTTGAGAAGATGTTGAAGTACTTCACGTTCTTGTCACAAGACGAAATCGCTGGATTGGTTGCTGACTTGCAAGAGAACGCAGCTGCTCGTAACGCACAACGTCGTTTGGCTCAAGAAGTCACAACGTTCGTTCACGGTGCTGATGCTGTTAAGACGGCTGAGACGATGACGAAGGTCTTGTTCGGTAACGCTGACGTGTCAGAATTGACGACCGATGAAGTCGCAATCTTGGCTGGAAACGTGCCAACGTTCGAAATCGACAACGCTGAAATCGGCTTGTTGGATTTGGTTGTTGCCGCTGGCTTGGAAAAGTCAAAGACGGCCGCACGTAAGTCTGTTAAGGACGGTGCTATCCGTATCAACGGTGAGCAAATCACTGACGAAGAAGCGGTTATCAACCCAGCTGCAAAGTACGATGGTAAGTACGTCATCGTAAAGCGCGGTAAGAAGAAGTGGGCCGTTGCGGTTGTTCGTTAATGAACTAACTACTATATAAATAAGTAAAGGGCACTGCATATTTTTGCAGTGCCCTTTTGACTATTGATGACGCTCGCTGCGCGTGGTTGGTTGCTTAGGCGCAACCTCAGGTGTAGCGGGTGTTTTTGGTTGTTCTTGCATAATTGGCGCGTCGGCCATTGTCGTTTGCTTGACGATCGCTTCTGAACCAACGCCACTGATCTTTTCATATAGTAGCTTGTGTTGCGGACGGAAGATTGTGATTAACCAATCTAGGACCAACACAACGGCTGGGGCCGCAAACAAGAGAATGAACGTGTATGTTCGGTTCAACAATTCAGCTGATACCGTTCCAGTTGAACCAATGAGTTGCAACCAGAATGGGAAGAAGCAAATTGTAAAGCCGACCATCAAACCATTTCGAATGAAAATGCGCCAACGTTGTGACTTAGCCACATCATAACGGGTGCGGACAATCAGTTGACCAGGCGTTGCACCAATCAAGAATGGCACAATCCCCCAAACGATGAGGTATGATACAAGGTCAGTTGCTGTTTGGTTTGACACGACTTGATTAAGAATGAAGCCGATAATTGATGCGATAACGAAATCCACGCCGAATGATAGTAGACGACGTACCAGCGTGACACGGTGGCCAAGGCTGCGTGCACGTTCATCCATGCGGTCACGGGATGGGAAAATCAACCCAAGTAGTGGGGCGAAAATCCAACCGATCACGCCACCCATGGTGTTCAAAATGAGGTCGTCAACGTCGAACAAGCGGTATGGGCGCCAGTAGATGTGATACAACGCGGTATATTGCGTCGTTTCGTAAAACGCTGTTAGCATCATCGTTAGAATTAACGTTGTGAAGAAACCGCGATTAAAGTAAAAGTGCAAATACATACCGAATGGTACGGTTAGCAACACGTTAAAGGCTGCCTGCGTAAATGATGGATCCAACAAGCCGGCCTTCAACCCGCCACCGTGGAAGTAGGGGTTGTCGTTAAAGAAGGTACGGACGACTTGGAGTGGATCTAAGTTCATAGTCTGTGCGTGAATCGCCTGCAAATGCTCCAAGGTTGCTTCCGTTGGCAACGGCAAAATAACCATGAAGTAGGCGGTCTTAAAGTAAAAAACGAAACTAAACGTCATCACCGTATGCCAAAAGGTCACGGATCCGAAGCGACGATATTGTAAAAACAAAAATGGTACGAATAAAACAATTAGTATGATTGGAAACGCAATAATTGCGTCTTTGATAGGTACGCCAAAGCCTCCCACAACACTTTCCTCCGCTTTTCTGTCATACTAAGAGTATACAGTCTAGACCACTAAATTTCACAAAGTTGGCATTTTCTGTTGCATTTACTTTTCGTAAGTGTAGAATTAGTTGCATAAATATTGATTAGATATTGATAGATTTTTATTTGAGATTTTTTGAAGCGAAAGAAGGACTTAGGATATGACTACGATGAAGGCCGTTGTATTTGACGAATTTGGAGACGTTGATGTCTTCCACGAAGCTGAAGTAGAAGTACCAGTTTTGACGAAGGGTAGCATCTTGATCAAGCAAGCTGCTATCGCAATGGACCCATACGACGTTAAGTTCCGTGCCGGTGCCTTTGGTGTGCCTGCAAAGGAAAACATGATCGGTGGATCAACGATTGCCGGTGTTGTTGAAGCAGTTGCCGCTGACGTAACTGAGTTCAAGGTTGGTGAGCGCGTTGTTGCTGTACCACACGAGCACGGATACGCAGAGTATGCTGTTGTTGATGCTGACACTGCTGGTCACTTGCCAGATTCAGTTTCATTTGAAGATGCAGCCGCTTTGGCCTTGGGTGGTCAAACTGGTTACCAAGCCGTTGTTGATGCATTGAACTTGCAAGAAGGTGAGTTAATCTTGATCCACGGTGGTGCCGGTGCTGTTGGTTACGCTGCTTTGCAAACTGCTTTGTACCGTGGCGCATCAAAGATCTACACGACATCATTGCCTACTGACATTGCCTACCTACACGAGTTGAACGCCGACATCGAGACGATCGACTTCACGACGCAAAAGTTTACTGACGTGATTCCAGAGTCATCAGTTGATACTGTTGTTGAAATCATCGGTGGTAACAACGCTTTGGGTTCAATGCAAGTTTTGAAGGAAGGTGGACGCATCGTGTCTACTGTTCCTTTGGGCGACGACGTTAAGGCTGCCCGTGATGCCAAGAACATCAAGGGTGACTACTACGTGATGCAATCAACGACTGAAGTTTTGACGAAGTTGATGGAGCACTTGGGAAACGGTGACTACAAGGTTGCTGTTGCTGAAGTAAAGCCATTCAACTTGGAGAACTTGAAGGAAGGTCACAAGATTGTTGAGTCACAAGCCGTTCACGGTAAGGTTGTTTTGACTTTCTAATTTGACCAACCACAATTAAACGCACATCAGAAAATCCGCACGACCTTTTTCCACCGGTCGTGCGGATTTTAGTTTATAGTGGTCTTGAAATTAAACAAAAGAGGAAAATACAATGTATAAGGAACCACTCGTGACGGTTGCTGTGTTGAGTCACAATCTTGAGGGATACATTGGCCACAGCCTAAAAACCGTAAATAAGCAAACGTATAAGAACATGGACATTGTGATTTTGGATGATGCGTCAACAGATGACACGATGTCAGAAATTAACCACTGGGCAGCTCGTGATGACCGTATGCGTGTTATTAAGAATAACAAGCGTAAAGGTGTTGCGGCTGTTCGCAATCAGGCGCTAGACCAAATTCTCGGTAAGTATTTTATCTTCGTGGATGGGGATGACCAATTGGCGCCATCATTTGTTGAAACGCTGGTCGGTGCTTTGGAAGAAAATCCTGACATTAGCATTGCGAGTGTTGGTTTTAGTTGGGGAGCTAGTGGTGCCCCAAAGAAGGCACATGAAGTGACCTTCCGCAAAATTGATCGCGCTGGCATGTTTGAAGGTGTGACGCACCGTGGTCACGTTATTTCAGGTATGGTCTGGAACAAGATTTACCGTTCAGCAGATTTGTTGGATAGTAAGGTCCGTTTCGATGAAACGCTTGAATTGGCTGAAGACCACTTGTGGATTGCCCAAGTGGTTGCGTCAAGGGCGATGTCAGAGTACTCGTTGTTTGCGACAGATGTCCTTTATAACAAGGTGTCTCGTTCAACGAGTATCATTCACACCGCATCACACGCCTTGCGTGAACGTGAGCGTGAAATCGATCAACAAATCGCCCGCATCGGTGATGACATCATTTAATGAGAAAACGCTGGCCACTTTTCATTGGTCAGCGTTTTTGTTATGCTTCTCCTTAAAGAATGGGGGAAAGAAACATGCAATTTTATGAACCAACCGCAAATGATGATGCGACGATTGAGGCAGTTATTAAGCAACCAGGGAAGCAATTAATGTTTTTGCAAGCGGACTGGTGTGGTGACTGCAAAGCGATTAAGCCGTTTGTGCAACAATTCAAAGATACGGTAATCGACCGCGGAGCAAATTGGGTGGATGCTGATCGTGACGCGAATTTAGCTGTCGCCCAAGAACAAGGCCTGATGGGTATTCCAGCATTTGTCTTGTTTGAAGATGGTCAACAAGTCGCACACATTGGAAATGGTGAACGTTTGAATCCGAAGGACGTTCAAAATTGGATTAATGAATATGTTGGCTAATATGAAAGAACTCTCATATTAGTTGTTGACATTCTAATTTTTAGTGTGTATGATAAAGCACATAAAGTTAAGACATGAATTCGGTGATGAGAAGAGTAGTGTTACGAATGAACCCAGAAAGCGATTGGTTGATGTGAAATCGTTTCGTTCAAGGCATGAAGATGAGCTCGGAGAAATGACGTCGGTGCAAGCTGATGTCACGGTAGGAACCGTTATCTTCCCTGGTTTATCCGCTTTAGTGCGGCGAACTGTAGAGGTGTATTTGGTGACAAGTACATAAATTAGGGTGGTAACACGATAAAGTCGTCCCTAGCTAGAGATTATTCTGGCTAGGGGCGGCTTTTTCTTTTTAGTCACCGCATTCATGACGAAAATAGAGAGAGTATTTAATAAACGAGGTATATAGATTATGGCAATTGAGATTACACGCGCAGAAGCAGACACATTGTTGAAGACACCATTGATTTCAAAGTTGTTGATTGAATGGATCAAGGGGGAAGAATCAGAAAAGTTCCCGCTAGCCAACTTGGCTAACGCCTCAGCCATCTTGTTTGAAAACTTGAAGCAAGTTAACTGGGCTGGTTTCTACTTGTACGACGAGAAGGTTGATGAGTTGATTCTTGGACCTTTCTTGGGTAAGCCAGCGGTTGTCCGCATCAAGCCTGGTTCAGGTGTAGTTGGTGAGTCATTCACAAAGCAAGAAACGATTACGGTTGCTGACGTGCACGTCTTTGACGGTCACATCGCGTGCGACCCAGCATCAAACGCTGAAATCGTGGTACCATTGACGACGGCCGATGGTAAGCGCTTGGGTGTCTTGGATATCGACTCAACGGCCTTCAACCGTTTCGGTGCCAAGGAAAAGGCTGAGCTTGAGCACTTCGTTAAGACTTTGTTGCAATACATCTAATCAGAAGTCACTAGACAATCCTGATAGAATAGAGTTACAAAATTAAAGTTAACGAGGAGTAAGACATGGCAGAGACATTACACTATGACGTGGCAATTATTGGTGCTGGACCAGCCGGTTTGGCCGCTGCGGAAGATGTGAAGGCTGCAGGTAAGTCAGTCGTTTTGATTGAAAAGTACCTATGGGGTGGAACATGCCCAAATTATGGTTGCGATCCTAAGAAGATTTTGTTGGCCGCTGTTGAAGCCAAGGAACACGTGGACTTCCTACGTGGGGATGGTGTTGACGGTAAGGTTGATATTAACTGGGAAGACTTGATGGGCCGTAAGATGCGCTTCACGGAAGCAATTCCTGACAAGACGGTTCACTCATTGGACGCTAACGGCATTGGTCACATTTACGGGGCAGCTCACTTTATCAATGAAGATACAGTGATTGTGCACGGTGATGAAGATGTTGAAGTGCAAGCAACTGACTGGATTTTGACGGTTGGTCAACGACCAGCTGAATTGGAAATTCCTGGGGCTGAATACACAATCAACTCTGAGCAATTCTTGAGCTTGGCTGAGATGCCTGAAGACATTGTGATTATTGGTGGTGGCTACATTGCCGTTGAGTTCGCCTCAATCGCAGCTGGTGCAGGGGCACAAGTTCACTTGGTTGTCCGTGGTAGTGAGTTGTTGTCAGAATTTGACGAAGCATTTGTTGATACGCTATTCGATCAATTGGATGACCGTGGCATTCGTATTTACTTCAACACAGAAGTTACGGAAGTGGCGAAGACGGATGACGGCTACTCAGCAACGTTGAGTTTTGGTAGCACGATTCCAGCCGGTGTGGTTGTCCGCGCGGTTGGCCGTGTTGGAAACAACGACACGCTACAATTGGAGAACGCCGGTGTTGAAGATGACATCCACGGTATTAACGTTGATGAATTCTTGCGTACGTCAAACCCACACATTTATGCAGCGGGTGACGTGGCCAACACAAGCAAGCCACGTATCACGACGGTTGGTTACTACGAGGCGCGTTATGCAGCGTCAGTTATCCTAGGTCATGACCAACCAATCGAATACCCAGCGGTGCCGGTTGTGGTTTACGGTACGCCTAAGTTGGCAGCGGTTGGTGTGCCAACGCAATATGCTGAAGAAAACGGCTATTCAGTCCGCGATATCGACATGACGAACTGGTTCACGTATTACCGTACTGGTGAGCCAGCGGCCCGTGCCAAGGTTGTCTTAGATGCCGACAAGAAGTTGGTAGGCGCAACGGTTTTGAGTGCGCATGCTGATGAGTTGATTAATTACTTCACTGAAGCAATTAACAACAAGGATGGCTACCAAGCGATCCGTGATCGTTTGTACGCGTACCCAACGCCAGCATCAGATTTGGAATACTTCTTCTAACAAAATAACGGCCAGGAATTTGTTTCCTGGCCGTTTTCTTTATTTACTGTACTGGTGCGCTGGTGTGTGACAGCACGGTCTTGCAATCACGGCTAACCACAACCGTGTGCGTTAATTCGCCGTCTTCAAATGTCACTTCAACTGTTCGATCAGTTGGGTTATAAACCTCATTCGTTGCGGAAACTGAGTCTGGATTCACCTTGGCAGCCGTTGCAGCGGTCTTTAAGGCTTTCTCCAACATGGCGCTACTATCTGACTTTTTTGTCCCAGATGATTGCACCGTCAAAGCCTCCTCAGCGCCGTGCAACACCCCACGTTGATAACCGTTTGAATGCCCGAGAAAATAAGCTGCTGTGATAATTGCGCCCATCATTAAGACGAGGCAAAAGATAACTACAGCAGGTAACCGGTTTGTTCGTTTGTGGGGTTCAATAGGACGCATACAACTTTCTCCTAAATTGTTAATACTTAATATGATTAACTATACCCGCAAAAAGTTGGGGATTCATGCCAGAAATGACATGTAAACACGAACTTTGAATAGCGATTTTCTGAAAAACGCTTGCAAATTCGTACACTTTTGGTATATTTGATGAAACAAATGAGAACGTAATCACTATCGGTATAATTGCTGGAGAATGGCCGGCGAGTTCCTACCCGTTTCCCAAGAGACGGACTACCGATAGTGTTTTGAGATATCTAATTGCACCCATTCTGCATGCTTTTTTGCGTGTGAATGGGTGCTTTTTAGTTCTATCGAATCACCTAATTGGGGTAGTGGTTACACAGAAGAGATGGAGGGATTTGTTTATCATGGAAGCCGTCACAGAAGTTGGGGTTACAACGCACACTAAGACATCCAAATTGCAGGAGGCAGTTTTGGGATTACAACACGTCTTAGCGATGTATTCAGGTGGTATTTTGGTGCCACTGTTGATTGGAACGGCTTTACATTTTTCGCCACAACAAATGGCGTATCTGATTTCAGCGGACATTTTTATGACGGGAATCGGAACATTACTGCAACTTAAGAGCACACGATTGACGGGAATCGCCATGCCAGTCGTGCTAGGGTCTGCAATTCAATCGGTGACACCATTGATTAATATCGGTGGCACGTTGGGTGTTGGTGCCATGTACGGTGCGACGATTTCAGCAGGTATCTTTGTGTTCTTGATTGCGGGTTTGTTTGCGCGCCTGCGTGAGTATTTCCCGCCAGTTGTGACGGGATCATTAATTACGGTCATTGGATTTACGTTGATTCCAGTCGGCATTCAAAACCTTGGTGGTGGTGATGTTGCAGCAAAATCATTTGGAAGCGCCGCGAATTTATCGGTTGGTGTGTTCACCATGGCTGTCATTGTTCTGGTTAGCTTGTTAGCGAAGGGCTTTACGAAAGCTATTTCGATTCTGCTCGGTATTATCCTAGGCACAATTTTTGCTGGATTACTCGGTATGGTTTCATTGGCACCGGTTGCGGAAGCATCTTGGTTCCACTTACCAACGCCATTTTTCTTGGGAACGCCAACTTTCCACTCATCGGCTATCGTCACAATGATTATAATTGCGTTAACGTCGATGATTGAGTCAACTGGTGTGTACTTCGCCTTGGCTGACCTAACTGGTCGCAAGTTAACGAATAATGATATGGCAAAGGGATATCGTGCTGAAGGGTTGGCCGTTATTTTGTCAGGTTTGTTTAACACCTTTCCATACTCAACATTTTCACAAAACGTTGGGGTGGTGCGTTTGTCTGGTGTGAAATCAAAGGCGCCGATTTACTATGCTGCCGGCATTCTGTTGTTGATTGGCTTGTTGCCAAAGTTTGGTGCTTTAGCAACAATCATCCCAACATCAGTGTTGGGTGGTGCAATGGTGATTTTGTTCGGCACGATTGGTGTACAAGGAACGACGATCTTGCGCAAGGTGGATTTTGCCAAGGAACGTAATTTGATGATTGCCGCAATCTCGATTGGGGCTGGTATTGGGGTGACGGTTTACCCACAAATTTTCCAACACTTACCAGAGTTGGTTCGATTGGTTATCGAAAATGCAGTGGTTGTAACGTCAGTATTAGCAGTGTTCTTAAACATTGTTTTGCCAGGACGTGAAAAAGAAACAGGGGATGAATAATGAAGTTGCTAGAGGAACGAATTAAGCAAGACGGACGTGTCATTGGAACAGAAGTTTTGAAGGTTGATAACTTCTTAAATCACCAAGTTGATCCGGCTTTGATGAAGGCGATGGGGGATGAATTCGCCCGTTTGTTCGCGGATGCCAAGGTAGATAAGGTGCTGACAGTTGAGTCATCAGGGATTGCGCCGGCTGTCTTTACAGCATTAGCATTGAACGTCCCAATGGTGTTTGCACGTAAGAAGAAGTCACTCACGCTATCTGAGGACCACTACACGGCGGATGTGTACTCATTTACCAAGCAAGAAACAAACCACGTTATTGTTGACAAGCGCTTCATTCAACCAGGTGAACGTTTGTTGTTGATTGATGATTTCTTGGCAAACGGTCAAGCGGTTGAAGGCATGATGCAAATTGCTAAGGCAGCTGGTGCCGAAGTTGTCGGTGTCGGCATCGTGATTGAAAAGACGTTCCAAAAGGGCCGTGCCTTGTTGGACGAGCGTGACGTTCGTGTTGAATCATTGGCTCGCATTGCTGCCTTTGACAATGGCGAAGTGGTGTTCGCGGATTAATTCATAACGAATATTCACCAGATGTTCATGGTCTTTTTTAAAGAAGAAGAGTAGACTGAGGGCATACACATGGAGGTGAGTATCAATGGCAAAAATTGATTTGGGTGGCTCAGGACTAATCGTTCCTGACGTTGCCTTGGGGGTAATGCGTATTGCTGATAAGTCTGCTGCTGAAGCACAAGCTTTGGTTGAGAAGGCTTTGGAAAAGGATGTGAACTTCTTCGACACAGCTGACATTTACGCCGCAGGTAAGAGTTCAGTTGTTTTGGGACAAGCTTTGAAGGATGCCGGTGTAAACCGTGAGGACATCTTCTTGCAATCAAAGGGTGGCATCATCCTTGAAGACGGCCAAATTTCAGGTGACGGCTGGAAGGGACCTCGTTATGACTTCTCAAAGTCACACTTGATCTCAGCTGTTGACGAAGAATTGAAGCGTCTTCAAACGGATTACTTGGATGTTTTCTTGTTGCACCGTCCAGACACGTTGATGGACCCTGAACAAGTTGCTGAAGCTTTTGATGAGTTGCAAGCATCTGGTAAGGTTAAGCACTTTGGAACATCAAACATGAACCCATGGCAAGTTGAGTTGGTCCAAGCTTCATTGAAGCAAAAGTTGGTTGCCAACCAATTGCAATTCGGTATCATGCACACGGGAATGATCGATGCTGACATTCACGTGAACATGTCAGATGAGCGTTCATTTGACCACGACGGTGGCATCTTGGCCTACTCACGCTTGAAGAACATGACAATTCAAGCATGGTCACCATTCCAATACGGCTTCTTTGAGGGACCATTTATCGACAACGATAAGTTCCCAGTATTGAACGCAAAGTTGCAAGAATTGGCTGACAAGTATGGTGTAACGAAGAACACGATTGCTGTGGCCTTCATCTTGCACCACCCAGCTAAGATGCAAGTTGTTTTGGGTTCAATGAACGTGAACCGTTTGGACGAAATGATGGACGGCGACAAGGTAACGTTGACGAACCAAGAGTGGTACGACATCTACTTTGCAGCTGGAAACGATTTGCCATAAAAAGAGCATAGAGCAACGGTTTTTGGCTGAAAGCCAAAAATCAGGTATCCGGAGATAAGTGAATAAATTCTTGGTGCGCTGTAAGCGTGCCAAAATTTGTTTGCTTATCGGAGAGATGCCTGAAGTTGCGCCAGGCGTTTAATAAGAGCATAGAGCAACGATGAATCAACAGATTCGGCGTTGCTTTTTATTTTGGCAATATAAAAAAGCCCGCTGCAAATTCAGCGGACTTTGAATGATAATTAGAATACTAGCATCACAGCACCAGCGATTCCGATCAATAGACCGTAAACGACGGCCGGAATGGCTGTCTTACGCAAGATTGCGCCTTCCTTACCAGCCAAACCAACAACGGCACTAGCAGCGACGATGTTGTGAACACAAATCATGTTACCAGCAGCGGCCCCGATAACTTGCAAGGCCAAGATGATTGGCGCTGACAAGTGAGCAGTTGCCGCAACGTCGGCTTGGATAGGTGAGAACGTCAATGTTGAAACCGTGGCACTTCCAGTAATGAAAGCACCAAGTTCACCCAAGAATGGGGCAACGAACACCCAAACGCCAGCCATGTGTTCAGACACGGTCTTGGCAATGTAAGTTGGCATTGATGGCATGTCGATGGTGTTCATCCCTGAGTTAGAGGAGACTTGCACCATAATCAATGTCACCATCAATGTGATTCCCGTGCTGACCATTGAGGCAGACACAGTCTTTGCGGCTGGCACGAATGGCTTGATTGTACGTGCTTGGACGATCAAGGCAATCAAAGCAGCCAATGTTAGGATAAATCCTGGTGAATACAAAACTGGCCAATCTGAGCTGATACCCTTGATACCAAGAATGTTTACCCAACCCAAATCAATGGCGTGGTTCATGAAATCCTTCAACCAGCCAATTGTTCGTGATAGCAACAAGAGCGCCACCACGATGAGGTAAGGTGACCAGGCCGTCAACAACGACATGTTTCCTGACGCGTGTTGATTAACTTCTTCGTCGTTTTGGACACCATCGCCAGCAAAGTTCGCACCCTTCCAAGGGTTCGTGAACGATGTCTTTGGCAACAAGAAACGTGTCTTAAGTGTGATGACGGCAATGATTAGCAATGTTAGTGGCGTCAAAATTGACACGAACTCATAACCAATTAGGTGCGCGTACACCCAAGCAAAACCATTGTATGCGATACCGATGAACAAAGCCCATGGCGTCATCTCCAACCAGTCGCGGGCTGATTTCTTGCCACGATTGAAGAATGTAACCAATAGAATAACCAACATAAGTGGCATGAATGTACCACCGAACAAATCAATCGTGGTCATTGAACGAGCAATTTCATTCATAAAATCAGTGGCGTTTGACGGTGCCACGTTACTCAACCCAACGGTTAGCGGCGTTCCCACAGCGCCGTAAGCAGCTGAAGTTGAGTCAGCAACCAAGGCCAACGTAACGGCGGCCATTGGTGTGAACCCTAAGGCAATCAACAATGGTGCTGTCACCATGGCTGGTGTCCCAAACCCAGAAACACCCTCAATCAAACCACCGAATAGGTAGGCAATCAAAACAGCCAGGATACGCATGTCAGCTGATAATGATTCGAAACCAGCATTAATACGTGTAATAGCACCGGTGTGACGCAAGACGTGCAAGACCATCAACGCCCCAAACAAAATCCATAGAATTATGTTTTGTGAATCCCTTGCAGAATTGACGCCAACATGACGTTAGTTGGAATGTGCCAGAAGAACCAGCCGGCCAATGAAACGACCGCGGCGCTAATAGCCATTCCTTTCATAGCTGGCATATTGAAAACCGCCAACAAAATTAATGGCAGAACAACTGCCAGAAGTGCAATAAGTAGCATGTAACCCCCAAGAAAACTCATTTTTTCAGTCCTCCTAATTGTACAGTAAATCACAACCGAATTGGATAGCTGTCCGGTTTTTATACGATATTTAATGACTTGTCAGGATTTAAATAATGCAGAAATTTAGTATAAATGTTAGTATCTTCTCATTGAGAGAACGTTTGGTTAATGTGGGTTGTGGTGAGAAAAAATGAAATGGATGCATGAAAAGCAAGACCGTAATAAGTTGAAGATGTTTCGCTACCTTAAGGAAATCGGGGAAGCGCCAATTACACAAATCATGACAGATTTGGATTTGTCGCGTTATTTGGTGACGACGACGGTTGAGCAATTAGTGGTTGATATTGAGATTCTCACGGGTGTGCCCGATAGCATTGTGATTGAAGATGGCTCAGATGTTATTTTCAAGTTACCGATTCAATTATTGGATTGGGAAGCTTTGGGCTTACACTACCTGCAAATATCAATTCGTGGTCAGATGATTAATGATTTGTTCCATGAACGAATTACATCTTGGGAAGACTTTGCTTTTAAGGTTGATGTCTCAGTACCAAAGATGTACAAAGAACGCGCGGCCGTTATCGAAGAACTGGCGCGTGAAGGAATCGAAATTTCTAAGGACTATCAATTAGTCGGGAACGAAGCGCACATTCGTCTATTTAAGTTGCAACTATTGTCTTATTACAATGGTCGCCGTGAATCGCCGTTCCCAGAAGAAGTGCGTGAACAAGCGCATGAATCAATTAAGCAGTTGATTGAGCCGGAATGTCCCTACTTACGCGAGACGCAATTAGTTAGTTTGCGACATTTACATGCGATTTGGTGGTTACGCCTGAAGGGGCAACACTATGTGGATGCAGCTTTGGCAGATCGTTTTTTGAAGCCAACGGATCAACTTTCTTCAAGTAGCCAACGACTCATTTTGGCTTTGAGTGGCGAGTTGCGTAAGTTGCCAGATATCACGGAAGAACAAGTGCAGGCAGAAGCGCGATTTATCATTTTGGTGTTGCACACGCTATCGATTTTCCCACACGAAACGGAATTTGAAGACGCGAGCGAGGAATCAATTGCGCACTGGCGTCTGTTTGAAAAGGCACTCCACGAAGCCTACTTGTGCTTGTTTAAGAATCGTGGTCGCCAAGAATCAATTCGCGCGGTGACACGTTCGATGCAACCCATGTTGTTGCGCTACTTGGTTTACCCATACACAGGGGATGACGACTTCGATTACATGATGGATCGTGAGCAGTTGGCGCCTGAGTTCCCAATGGCATATGAGTTTTCTGAAGATGTGTTGGAACGCTTTGCGGTGGCGACGGGCGATAATGATGTGGACTACAAGAACTTCTTACTGCCTGATTTGATGGCAGTTATTATGATGTCAGCGGACTTTTACGATCGCTTGCCAATTGTTAATTTGACGATTGATTTCGGGGCGCACCAAAGCCTTGAAAAGGTTGTGGCACAGTCGTTGCAGATGTTCCCGGGCTACAAGGTGCAGATTAACCATCTATTGACGGAGCACACGGATATTTTACTGACGGATACACCGCAACCGATTGATTTGGATTGCACGGTATTTATCTGGCACGGTATGGGAACACCAAATGAAGTTAAACAACTCCGTGATGAAATTAATCGCGTAAAGATGAAAAAGTTCTCGGCTTGGCGTAATGAACAAGCAGAATAAAAATAGTTATTAATTAGACCAAGGGCATAAGTTCTTGGTCTTTTTTGCTGGCAGTGTACAATAGACAGTACGAATAGAAGTGAGGTAACGCGAGATGAAGATTGGATTTATCGGAACGGGTGTGATGGGCCGAGGCATCATCAACAACTTGTTGAAAGCAAATTACGACGTGGTTGTGTACAACCGTACGAAGGCCCACGCCCAATCCGTGTTGGATAACGGCGCAACATGGGCTGATGGTCCAAAGGCGATTGCAGAAGCAGCCGACTTGGTCATCACGATGGTTGGTTACCCAAAGGATGTTGAAGAACAATATTATGGTGACAATGGGCTATTTGCCGGCGCACATGCAGGACAAATTTTCGTTGATATGACAACGTCAACACCAACTTTGGCTGAGCAATTGGCCGTTGATGGTGAGAAGTATGGCGTTAAGGTCTTGGACGCCCCAGTTTCTGGTGGTGATGTTGGTGCCAAGAATGGTACGTTGACGATTATGGCTGGTGGTGATCAAGCGGCTTATGACAGTTTGCAACCAATTTTTGATGTCATTTCAAAGGCTGCTAACCGCTTTGGTGTGGCTGGCCGTGGACAACACACCAAGATGGCGAACCAAATTATGATTGCTGCCACGATGTTGGGAATGTCAGAAATGATGGTTTACGCCAAGGCTGCTGATTTGGATGTTGCCAAGGTGATGGAAACGTTGGCCGCTGGTGGCGCCCAAAACTGGTCATTGGATAATTATGGTCCACGTGTTTTGGCGGGTGACTTTGAACCTGGTTTCTACGCAAAGCACTTGTTGAAGGATTTGCGTATCGCGTTGGATGAAGCAGCTAAGATGAATTTGTCTTTGCCAGCCACTGATTTGGCCGAAGCTTTGTATACAAAGTTGGTTGAACAAAAGAACCTTGGAGACGAGGGAACCCAAGCGTTGGTAAAGCTTTGGGCACAATATGCATAGAAACGAAGAAAGGCGACTGAAAGGTCGCCTTTTTTTCATACAAAATACGCAACAAGATAATACGGTTTGTTTAATATGATAACTGTTACAATAGGGATAATAATATTTAATTACTAATAAAAAGCTCATGAGAGGGCAGTACTATGAATTTCTTCGTTAATGCGACGATGCCAAACCAGAAGTCTGGTATTGAGCACGCGCAATTAAAGCGTTTTGAATTATTTAATAATCATCATGAAGATTCACGTGTCGTTTTGCGCGATTGGGATCCAGTCGCTCACATTAATGCGAATGCAGCTGGGATTCCTGACGAACAACTCATCAACATGTTTGATTATTTCCAAGAGGCGATGGCTGTAACGCCTAAGACGTTGCACGCTGAAGACCTTGATTTTGGTGTGCCAGGAACGGTGTTGGTTGATGAACCAGAGAATAACCGTTACTTGGTGAATGCACAAAACGGTCAATTGGTGGCGCGCGTTAATTATGACGCGACCGCCGATCGTCGTGTACGTTCAACTGAACTATTCGACGGCTACAACAACTTGTTCCGTGTTGATCACTATGACTCACGTGGTTTCGCCTCATTGTTGCAATGGTACACACCGGACAACAAGATTGGGACAGAAACTTGGGTGACGCCTGAAGGACGCACGGTTATCGAGACGTTCAACAAGAACACGATGGCTGGTGAGTTTGTTAAGTCTGGTTGGCGTTTGATTGAACATGATGGCCATGTTTTGCAATTCGATACAATTGAAGGATTGACGAAGCACTTCTTTGACCGTTTGAATGATGACTTCTGGCGAGATGAGAAGCCAAACGTGTTTGTCTTGGACCGTTCACACTTGGGTGATTGGGGACTTTTGCGCTTGCGTAAGCCGGCTTATATCGCCATGCACTTGCACAATTCTCACGCTGGGGATGCGCAAGACCCAATGCATTCAATTTTGAACAACCACTATGAGTTTGCGATGAATGCATTGAATGAATATGATGCCGTTGTTTCAGCGACGCACAAGCAAACGCATGATGTGAATGAGCGTTTCCAACCTAAGACGAAGCTCTTCACGATTCCGGTCGGGGTTGTACCTGATGAATTGTTGAACGCACCACGCGTGCCAGTTGCACAACGTGAATTCGGTAAGGTCATCGCCTTTGCCCGTATCGCCTGGGAAAAGCACTTGGATGACTTGGTACGTGCCGTTGGTATCGTGCACAAGGAATTCCCACAAGTCACGTTGGACTTGTACGGTTATGCTGATCCAACTGATAACTACAAGGCCCGTACTGCGGTTGAAGAAGCAATTCGCGAGTACAACTTGGATGGCGTTGTAACGATGAAGGGTTACACGACGGATATCGATGCTGTTGAAAACAATGCCATGATGTACGGTTTGACGTCACGCATGGAAGGATTTAACTTGGCGATCATGGAAGCTATTTCACACGGTTTGATTGCCTTTTCATATGATGTGAATTACGGACCAAACGAAATCGTTGAAGATGGTGTTAACGGAAACGTTGTCCCATACGAAGACTATCAAGCGATGGCCGAGGCAATGTTGAAGGTGTTGCGCGACCCTGAGTTGGCGCAACAATATTCAACCGGTGCATATGATTCGTCAGAACGTTATTCAGAAGAAAATGTCTGGCAAGCATGGCGTGGTTTGTTGGATGATGCTGAGCGCGTTTGGCCGGCTAAGTTGGCAGCCATGCCAGCACATGCCCATGATGCAAAGTAGGAGTGTGAACAATGAATTATTTTATTAGTGAAAATGTTTTTACATTTAATTCAGGGACTGAGCACTCACAAGTAAAGCGAGTGAAGTTGTTTAATGCCCAAGGACAACCGGCACTATATGTGACGCGTAATTACAATCGCTTTTTGGCGCGTGATGCGGCGTCAATTGGTTTGAACCAAGATGAAGTGCTTAACATGTATGATTTCTTCCAAGGGACGACGGCCGTTGAACGCAAGGAACAACCTTTGCGTTTGTTGGACCAAATTCCATTGGATGAGTATCACATTGAGGGGCACGGCCCAAATTACTCAACAATTAATCATGCTGGTCGTGAATTGGCCCGCGTTAATGTCATGCCAGCAACGGTTGGTTTGGTGAATGATATTCTCTACTACGACCGCTTTGGTAACACGACGGCGCGAGAAAACTATGATTGGCGTGGCTTTAAGTCATCTGTTGATTACTTCCATCCAAATGGGGCCCTGGCGGTTCAAAAGTTCTTGAACCAAGATGGTGTGCCAGTGATTGAAGTGATGCACATGAACGTGAATGGCAACATTTTGCCAACGATGTACAAGTTGTTGAACTACAAGGGTCGTGATTGGCGCTTCAATACGGAAGACCAAATGTTCTTGTTCTTCTTGAATGAGCTAACGAATGAAAACCCGGGTTCTGTCTTGGTCTCAGACCGTCGCAGTTTGGATCACGTGGTAGCGGATGTGCAATTTGCGGCAAAGAAGTTTGCTGTTTTGCACGACATTCACACACCTGACATCAAGAACCCAGTGCGCGGTAAGCTTTACGATGCCTACTTGAACGTTTTGGAACGTCGCGTAAAGGATTTTGATGCTATCTTGGTCCCAACTGTTGAACAACAACAAGATTTGCAAAAGCGTTACCCAGGTGTGACGTTCCGTGTTGCGCCAGATACCTTTGTAGATGATGCCCACTTGGCTGCCGAGCACGTGAAGTTGCCAGAGCGTATTTCACACCGCATTGCTTATGTCGGCCGTCTCTCACCTGAGAAGCGTCCTGATCAAGCGATTCGTGCATTGGCTCGCGTGGTCAAGTCAATTCCAGACGCAACGTTGGCATTCCACGGTTATCCATCGAACGTCGACATTTTGAACGAATTGAAGGCATTGGCCAAGCAATTGGATGTTGAGCAAAATGTTATCTTCGGTGACTATGTGACTGGTGAAAACTTAGCCAAGGCCTACACTGAGGCACAAGCAATTGTCCAAACGTCAGTTGCTGAAGGCTTCGGTATGAACTTGGTTGAGGCAATGAGTTACGGTGTACCGGTGGTGTCTTATGATATTACGTACGGTACGAAGGAACTGGTTGATGACGGCATGAACGGTTATGTCGTACCAGCTGGTGCGCATGGTGATATGGCGGATCGCTTAACGGCAATTTTGTCAGATACTGGTTTGTGGGCAGCCCTTTCTGAAGGTGCTTACCGCAAGGCGCAAACCTTCTCAGCTGATGAGATGATGCCACTTTGGCAAGCCGCATTACAATAATGACGATGAAAGATTCAGACCTGCGGGTTTGAATCTTTTTTTATTGCTGTCATTCCTGAAACTTTGTAAGCGCTTTATTCATAACTATCAACTAAAATTGAACAAAGTACGATTAATCGGAATGTTGATTAACGTGTTTAATCGCGAGTTATTCATAAAATCTTGGGGCGAATGATGGCATAACGACCATATCTTTTTGAGAAACTGGCGATGCAGGGTGGAAAAGTGAATTTTCATCATGAAATCGATTATATAGAGGGGATGAAGATATGAGTCGAGAAGATTATCAACAAAAGTTGGCCGACGAAGCGCGTGTACAACCGCAGACACACAAAAAGATGTATAAGTCTAAAAAGCGCTGGGTTATCGCCGGTATGACTGCCTTGGCCGTTGGTGGTGCCACGGCGATGGCGCCCGAAGAGGTCACGACGTTAATGTCGGATGTGTACCAAACCGCGGAGGAAGTGTTTGATGGCGGGGTGGCGTATGCTGCCTCGGCCGCAAGCGCTGCAGTTAATACGACGACTGCGGTAACAGTGACCGATTCCGGGGTTGCATCAGTGACGAGCGCAGCCACGTACGGCACGTTGACTGGAGCGTCAGCAAATGCAAATATGCGCATTGCCGGCGGGACGGCAGCCGCAAGCGGTTCGGGTTACCGAATTATGAATGGTTCTAGTGGTGCCGTGCAATATAACACCACCATTGCTGCTACAAGTGCTTTTGCGATGAGTGGGGCATTTTCAACGACCAACTATGCAGCCGGAAACTTTATTGGGTTGATGTTTGCACCTACCTACGCAGCAGGTAATTCGTATGGCGCGAATGGAGGCAATGTCGGTATTAATGGTATTGCCAATGCCACAACGGTCGGTGTCGATTTGTGGTACGACAGCGGTGTTGATCCAAGTACGGCCTTCGTCATTGCAAATAATGGAACTGGTCAAATTAACCAGGTTGGTATCCGTCAAACGAATTCAGCTGGTTCATTTATCGCAAATACGAATGCCAGTTCAGTTCAATCGTTGTTCTCTGGTATGACGAACTTTAATTCAGCAACTTCTTATTCAGCCACTATTTCATATGCTGTTAGTTGGACACCAGTTTCAGTTTCGGGTGCCTTTGTGACTGGAAGTATGACGATTACGATGAACGGTGGTCAGGGAGCAAAGACGGTTACCCAAACGATTGCGCTACCAAGTAACGTTGTCATGGAGTTGGTTGGAAACAATGGTGGAACATCAACGCCGGCAACGGTTACAGGTTCTTTGGCGGGTGTATCAGCTACTGCGGCCCGCACGCCGGTTAATGTGACGTATGTCGATGGGGCCGGATCAGCATTGCTATCAGCAACGAGTTTTACAGCGGATAACTGGACAGCTGTCGGAATCACAGGCGCAACGACGCCCGTAGCCACGAACGCTAAGACAACCTTTGCCGCACCAAGCATTTCCGGTTATTCAGCCGTGGCCGTTTCATATGCGGCTAATACAAATAGTGGTGGACCAGTCGCATCGACGACTAATTTGTTGGTGACATCAGCGACGGCAAACAACAATATTCAAATTCAATATAAGGATATTGAAGCACCAAAGATGTCATTGACTAATACGGTTACTTACCAACAAAACGAGACGATTAATAGTTCGGACATGGTGACCCGCCTTGTGACGTCTTTGGGAGACAACTCACCAAAGGCGGTGACGACAAGTTTGACCAGCGGAAGTATTAACACGGCTTCGGCTGGGACTTATCAAGTTCAAATTACAGCAACTGATGCGGCTGGTAATGCCACAAATTCAATGGCGACGGTAACGGTTTTGCCAAAGTCGGTTAGTGCGGTTTCAAGTGTTGCTAGTTCAGCGTCATCAGATGCATCATCAGCAAGTTCAATGATTTCGTCAGCAACGAGTGCAGCGAAGTCTTCTTCAGCAAGCGTTGAAGCCTCATCAGCTAGTCAAACGGCGTCATCAGCCAGCTCACTTGCATCAAAGTACAGAAGCAACTCATCAGTCGCTTCTGTTGCATCAAGCATCGGTTCGATTGCAGCTATTGCAAGTAGTGCAAATGTTGTGGCATCAACGAATACATCGATTGCCAAGTCGGCTGCCTCAGCGGCTTCAAACATGTATACCCAAACGTCTTCAGTTGAATCTGCGGTGGCAATTACGTCAGCCTCAGCGTCATCTTATTTAGCTGCCGCTTCAAGCATGGCCGCAGCAGGACAAGTGTCATCAGCGGCTGATGCGATTGCATCATTTAGTTTGGCTTCCGCATCATACAGTCAACAAGTGTCATTTGCCCAAAGTTATGCCAGTGCAGCTAAGAGTTTGATGGTCGTGACAAGTTCAGCGATTGCAGCGGTTTCAGCTGCGCAATTGCAGACATTGAGCGCCCAATCAGCAACGACGAGCTTGTATAACACAATTGCTGAACGATCATTGACGATTCAAATTTTGTACCTAGATTCGCAAGGTATTACAACGTCTTCTTCAGCGGTAACTATTAGTGGTGTAAACGGTGCTAGCTATTCATATTCTGTAGCGTCAGTGTCAGGTTATATCATGAATCGCACGGCGGTTAATGGTACTTTCCAGTCACAAAATTATGCACCTAATGTCGAATACTCACCTGCACTTTCAGTAGCAGATCCTGGAACGTCATTGGCAACTGCGCTTAGTTCAATTGCACAGTTGCAAAGTTCATTATCAGCCGCGGTTTCATATGCACAATCGGGTGAATCGGTTGTAGCTTCATATTCAAAGGTGGTCTCATCGTTGGCTGCTCAAAGTGCTTACTCGAGTGACCAATCAATGATTCTAGCTAATAAGAGCGCATCAACGGCAAGCAATTGGGCCTCTGGCGCAACCAAGGGATTTGTGATGACGTCTTCCACGGCGGCAGCTAACGTTGCTTCAAGTGCAGCGTTGCTATCTATGGTTGATGCTGGCGTTGATTCGATGGAAAGCGCGGCAAATGCATATAGTAGTTATGCTGCATTGGCTGCTTCAGCTAACACGAACGGCAATGCAAGTGCGGTTGATTCATACACAGTACTTATGAATTCAGCTAGCTTGGCTTACAACTCAGCCTTCAATAAACAGAGTGTGCTTGTTTCTAGTCTTGTGAAGGATTTGAACAATAGTTACCTGACTAATATTGACAGTTATGTGTCTGATGCGACAGATGGCGCTGACGTATTCATTTCAATGGCAAGTACAGCTACTAGCAGTGCGTTCTCTGTTGCAACTAGCATCACGATGTCGACCGCAGCCGCGTCAAACAGTGCCGCACAAACAGCAGCGACGAACATGTCGACCGATTCAATTACGGCTTCTAATGCTGCTAAGGTTGCTTCAACGGCCAACACCAGCGCAATCACTGCAGACAGTACAGCTGATTCAGCACTGCTAGCAACGAGTTCAGCCGCTGACGTGACTTCGAAGGCCGCTGGCAGCTCATATGCATCAAATGCAGCCGTTTCAAGCGCAGCTGAGGCCGCATCAACGGCGATGAGTTTGGTAACCTCAGCTAACGCGGCAGCCGGTTTGCAAGCAAGCGTTGCCTCTGCACAGAACGCAACGGCTTCAAGTGCTGCCTCAGTCGTCGCGAGTGCAGCTGGTGTGGCAAGTTCTGCCGCATTGGCAGCCTCAAGTTTGGCGACGGTAGCAGCTGGTATTTCAGCTAACGCGTCATTAACTTCTTCAGCAGCATTGAGCTCACAACAATCGTTGATGAGCCAAATTTCAACACTAGCTTCAATGGCTTCATCAGCATCAGCGGCAGCAAGTGCAGCCGCTATTCAAGCTAGTTCAGCAGCTTCTGCTGGATCGACGGCTGCGTCAACCGCTAGCTCATTGGCAACAGTCGCAACGACGCAACTTTCTAGTGCGAATGCAGAAGCTGATTCATTGACTGCGTTGATGTCAGCGATTGATGTCGTTAACGCCGCCTCAAGTGCCGCGAGCGTGGCGATGGATTCAGCATCAGCCGCTAGCGCAAATGCTGATTTGGCCGCTAGTGATGCCCAATCAGCAGCTTCAATGGCTAGTGATGCCCAAACGAACACGACTAGTGCAACGGACGCTGCAAATAGTGCTGCAAGCAATGCATCAGCCGCGTTGGATTATGCCAAGGTTGGATCTGAGGCTGGTAACTCAGCAGTCGCCAAGGCTGCTTTGGATGCTGATAGTGCAGCTGCTACAGCTGCAAATGCTGCCAGTGTGGCAGCTAAGGCCTCAAGTGCCGCAAATGTTGCTGCGAGTGAAGCTAGTTCAGCTGCAATTGCGGCAAGTAATGCTGCAACGCAGGCAAGTTCAGCCGCAACAGCCGCATCAGTAGCCGCTTCGACTGCTGATTCATACATGGCTGCTGGGGATATTACGCAAGCGACATCAGCCGCCGCTGACGCGCAAACGTTGGCTAGTGCTGCGAGTGAAGCTGCATCTACGGCTTCAAGCGCTGCGGATGTCGCCAATTCAGCTATGGCGCACGCGGAAGTGGCGTCATCTAACGCCGCTAGTTTGGCGGTCGTTGCTTCAAATGCCGCATCTGTTGCGCAATCAGCTGAAACAGCCGCTTCAGCTGCCGCCGGGGTTGATGGTAAGACTGGTGACACGGGAATCGCGGTTGATATTGATTCAGCAGCTGCTTCAACGGCTAACGTGAATGCAAGTCAGGCCGTCGTTGACGCAAGTTCAGCTGCCACGGCAGCCACTTCTGATGCGTTAGTGACATCTAATATGAATAGCAACGCAACTGACAGTCTTGCTTCATTGGCTAGTGTAGCAACGGCCTCAAGTTACGCATCTAACTCAGCGATGACATCAGCCTTTGCTGACGCCTCAAGTGCTGCCACGGCAGTTAGTGTTGCGAACGCTAGTGCTAGTGTGGCTGCCTCAAATGCGACGGCACAATACAACCGTGCATCATCAGCTGCGGTTGTTGCGTCTTCAGCAGCGTCAGTAGCGGCTTCCGAAGCCGTGTTAGCATCTTCAATGTTTACGGCTGCAGACTCACTGTTGTCAGCTGGTAATTACAGTGAAGCAATGGCGATGTCTGATGCAGCGGTTTCACAAGCTGCCTTGGTAAATAGCGCCCGTGAAGCTGCGGAGAGTGCCGCAACAGTTGCGTCTGGTGCGGTCGCGGTCGCTCAAAGTCAAGCTGCGCAAGCATCGAGCTATGCAGCTGATGCAGACGCGGCTCGTGATGATTTGGCGTCAGCAGCCGATCAAGTGATGACGGCTGCCTCGGCTGCTGATGAAGCAGCGAAGGCAAGTTCAGCCGCGTCAGCAGCAGATGAAGCTGCGACGACTGCGACGGATAGTCAAGCTGAAACGACGGCTGCAATGTCTGACGCTACGGTGGATGTAACGAACGCAACTAGTTCAGCTGCGGATGCCACGTCAAACGCAACGGCAGCAAGTTCAGTTGCAGATGCAATCGGATCACTAATTACTAATTCGGCTTACGCAAGCAATGCAACGATTCAATCAGCTAACGATGTTGCTGTATCAGCCGCGACGGTTGCATCTACTGCAACGTCAACGGCCCAATCAGCCGCTTCAGCAGCTAGTGCTGCCCAAGCATCTTTGGCTGATGCACAAAAGGTTGTTGATAGCGCAACGGCGATTGCTGAAGCAGCTAATGATGCTGCGCAGTCAGCTTATGCAGTCGCTAGTTCAGCTGCCCAAGAAGGTCGTTATGATATTGCTAGTTCGGCCGCATCAGAAGCGATTGCACAACAAGCAATTGCTGAATCGGCACAAACAGATGTTGCGACCGCAATGACAGATGTTACGGCCGCTGCCAGTGCAGCGAGCTCAGCTGCTGCAGTAGCTGATTCAGCGAAGTTCACTGCCGAAAGTGCCTTGCAAACAGCTAACGATGCATTGACCACTGCTGAAACAGCTGCAGAAGCTTCTGAACAAGCAGCTTTGGCGCAAAGCTCAGCTGATCAAGCAAGTTCAGCTGCAACGACAACTGATTCAACCGCTGATCAAGTGAATGCAACTTCAAGTGCGATTGCCGCACAAAGTACTGCCACAAGTCAGACAGCACAAACAGCAACAACGACAGCCTCAAACGCATCAGCAGCAGCCAGTGCAGCTAAATCATTGGCAGCTGACTCTGCCTATGCCGGTAACTCGGCGATGGCTTCAGCAGCATCAGATGCGGCTACTGCTGCGACTGATGCTACGGCGGCAGGACAAAAAGCAGCCGATGCAAATTCGTATGCTGAATACGCTGATAGTTTGGCATCACAAGCAACATCGAATGCAACTTCGATGGCTAAGACGGCTGCTTATGCCACATCAACAGCAGCATCATTGGCGTCAGTTGCAAGTTCTGCAGCGCAAGCCGGTGATTTAGTGACCGCTAGTTCAGCGGCCGACGCTGCGTCAACGGCTGCGCAAACAGCGACTGATATGTCGAGCGCCGCAGTAGTGGCAAGTACCGCTGCGGATGGTTATCAGTCAACGGCAGATAGTGCAGCGACAATGGCCTCTGAAGCAATGTCAGAAGCAACAGCAGCTTCAACGGCTGCGGCAACAGCTTTGGCAAATGCACAAACAGTTGCGTCGGCAGTAGCAGATGCGACTAACGCAAGTTCAGCAGCTAGTGCCGCAAATGACACGGTTGCTGATATGGGAACCGCGACAAGTATGGCGGGGGATGCGACGAGTACGGCAAATGATGCGGTGACGAATACAACGTCAACTGCTGATATCACTAATTCGGCAGCGTCAACGGCAAGTTCAGCAAATAGTGTTGCGCAAAGTATTGCTGCGACTGATTCTTATGCTGACAACGACGCCGTGAAGTCAGCTGCATCAGTGGCTAGTGCTGCGCAACAAACGGCGGATAGCGCGAATGCAGTTGCCCAGTCAGCTGCATCAGAAGCTGCCACGCAACAATCAATTGCTAGTGAAGCGTCAGATAAGGTGGCTTCTGCAGTAACGGCTGCTTCAACGGCCGCATCAGAAGCTGCTTCATTAGCGTCAGTTGCGAGTTCGGCAGATAATGCGGGTGATGCCGTGACGGCAAGTTCAGCTGCATCAGCCGCAAGTTCAGCTGCAACAGTCGCTGCAAATCAATCGGCAGCTGCATCAACAGCCGCATCAGAAGGCGCCGCAGCTGCATCAGCCGCGCAATCAGCAACTGATTTGGCTAATAATGCCGAAGCGACAGCGCAATCAGCCGCTGATCAGGCAGTGGTTGCTCAATCACAGGCAACTGATGCCGCAGCCGCAACTGATTTAGCAAACAATGCGAACGACGCAGCGACATTGGCTTCTGAAAATGCGGCATCTGCTGGAGAAGCAGCTAACACAGCTGGTTCATCAGTAACAGATGCTCAAAACGCCGCTAGTGCAGCTGGATCAACGGCACAAGTGACGGCTTCAACAGCCGCAATTGCCTCATCGTATGCCTCACAGGCTAGCGACTTGGCAAACGACTCAGCCTATGCGCACAACAGCGCAGTACAAAGTGCAATTACGGCGGCTACTAGTGCCGCTGCGGCAGCGAACGACGCCCTTACAACGGCAAATAGTGCTGCTACGGCTGCATCTGATGCTGCCAGT
The DNA here is from genome assembly GCA_041871065.1 of Weissella confusa. Taxonomy (NCBI): domain Bacteria; kingdom Bacillati; phylum Bacillota; class Bacilli; order Lactobacillales; family Lactobacillaceae; genus Weissella; species Weissella confusa. The sequence goes on from CP168942.1 coordinate 146,022, forward strand.
GCCGCAGCTGCCGCTGATAGCGCCGCCACGGCAGCAAGTACGGCCTTGTCTGAAACGGCAACGGCTGTCAGCGCTGCGGATAATGCAGCGGGAGCAGCGACAGATGGCATTGCAGCATCTGTTTCGGCAGATAGTGCTGCCGCCAGCGCTGATCAAGCCGTAGATGATGCTGATTCAGCTGCTAGCTATGCTGATAATGCGCAATCTTCAGCTGAACAAGCCACGTCAACAGCGTCGAATGCTGATACAACTGCCCAATCAGCAGCTGATATTTTGGCTTCGAGTGCATACAAGGATAATGTGGCGGTTTCAACGGCTGCATCGACGGCTCAGTCGGCAGCCGATAAGGCAAATTCAGCCAAGGCTGATGCAATTCAAGCCGCATCGGATGCTAAAACAGCACAAGATGCAGCGATTGCAGCGGCATCAGAGACTGATGAGCAAGCGGACATTGCGGATGCAGCTGCGTCAACAGCTGCTGAACAATCATCATTAGCTGCCTCATATGCGCAAGCAGGTGATTTGAGTGCGGCAACTAATGCTAGTTCGGCCGCAAGTTCAGCTGCAGCAGCCGCTAGTGCCGCTAGTGAAGCAGCAGCCAGTGCAGCTTCGACGGCTAATGCAGAAATGATAAAGGCTAGTGAAGCTGCCAGCGCCGCTGCAAGTGCGGACGCCGTAGCTAGTGAAGCATTGTCTGAAGCACAACAGGCACTAGCTGAAGCGAAGACGGCTGCTCAAGCCCAGGATGCCGCCGACAGTGCTTTGAACAGTGCAACTGATGCACAAAGTTCAGCCGCTACGGCCGGTGATGTTGCCTCTGAAACAGCATCGACAAGTTCGGAGACGGCTGCATCAAATAATGCAGCACAATCAACGGCAAGTTCAGCCGCGATTGCAACTGAAACTGCATCAACTGCTGCAAGCGAGGCAGCTTCTATGGCTGCCGATTCAGCCTATGCAAACAACAGTGCCGTGCAATCTAACGCCAGTGCGGCATCAACAGCTGCTTCTCAAGCGAGCGAAGCGAACAGTATTGCGCAATCAGCGGCCACAGTCGCCTCAAATGCCCAAAATGCGGCAAGTGAAGCAACGGACACCGCTAATTCAGCCGCGACGGTTGCCTCATCGGCAGCCGAAGCAGCAAGCAAGGCAGCTTCTCAAGCGAGTGAAGCTGCCCAAGCGTGTGATCTAAGCGCAGCCCAAGCGGCAAGTTCAGCTGCTTCATCATATGCTGCGTTGGCAAGTTCAGCAGCCTCAACAGCGGCAAGTGCCCAAGCAGACGCACAAACAGCAGCGGATACAGCAAGCTCAGCCAATTCGTTGGCAAGTTCAGCTGCAGCCGCAGCATCGAGTGCGCAATCTGATGCAACTTCTCATGCTTCGGCTGGTAGTGATGCCACTGCAGCAGCCGATGCCGCCGGAACGGCCGGTAGCGATGCGGTAACCGCTGGTTCATCGGCTTCAGAAGCAACGGACGATGCAACGAATGCAACGTCAGCAGCAACTGGTGCCAATACAGCAGCGGATACAGCGAATGTCAGTGTTGAGAACGCCGCTGCTGATAATGCAATTGCGCAATCAGCCGCTGACGAAGCACAAAGCATCGCAACGAAGTATCCAGCTAATAGTGCGATTGCGACGGCAAATAGCACAGCATCAAGTGCAGCAAGCATCGCTGACTCAGCTGCACAAGTTGTGTCATCAGCTAATGCCGTTGCCCAATCAGCAGCCAGTGCAGCTAATGATGCTGCGTCGAACGCAACATCGGCTGCTAGCGAAGCTAATAAGCAAGCGCAAATTGCAACTGATCAAGCTAGTGCAGCCAGTTCATATGCCCAAGCGGGTGATTTGGCTAATGCATCATTGGCCTCATCAGCAGCAAGTTCAGCATCGGCTGCCGCATCAACTGCAGCGTCACAAGCTGCATCTGAATTGCTAGCAGCTGAAAGCGCTGCTTCGTTGGCTAATAGCGCTGCCACTGTGGCAAGTTCAGCCGCCGGTGTTGTTAGTTCGGCAGCTGCCGTGGCTCAGTCAGCGTTAGCAGATGCGCAAACAGCCGCCCAAGCCCAAGATGATGCCGACAGTGCAGCGTCGGATGCGAAGACGGCTGGTACGACGGCCTCATCAGCTGGCGACACGGCAAATAATGTGTCACAAACAGCGAGTGATGTCGCGAATGTGACCTCACAAGCTAATGACGCGGCAAGTTCAGCTGCGACTCAAAAGTCAACGGCTGATCAAGTAGCGTCTTCAGCAAGCGCTAAGGCCACAGAGTCTGCTTACGCAAATAATAGTGCTGTGCAATCAGCTGCTGTTGCTGCTGAATCAGCAGCGATGACAGCGTCGGTTGCTAACAGTACGGCGCAATCAGCCGCAAGTGTCGCGGATGAACAGTTGGCAACTGCGACAGTCCAAAATGCAATCGCAAGTTCAGCTGCTTCAGTCGCAAGTTCGGCCGCAGCTGCAGCCGATGCGTATGCTAAGGCCGCCAGTGAAGCAGCGCAAGTTGGTAATTCATCAGCTGCCGCAACGAACTCGGCCGCAGCAGCACAAGCATTGTCTGAAGCCCAATCAGCCGCCAAGGTGGCAAGTTCAGCTGCGAATGCTGCTAGTGATGCTTTGATTGCTGCCCAATCAGCTCAAAGTGAAGCGGCTACAGCAGCGGCACAAGCGAGCGATGCGACAGCTGATGCAAGTTCATACGCCCAAGCCGGTGACCAAGCAACTGCAGCAGCGGATGCTGCCGGAACGGCAGGAAGTGATGCAACAACCGCTAACGACCAGGCTAAGCAAGCTGGTAGCGATGCGGACAATGCGACCGTTGCCGCGTCAGATGCTACCTCAAATGCCGATGCGACGAATACAGCAACTGAGTCAGCAACTAATTACAATTCTGTCGCCCAATCAGCCGCTTCAGCAGCGGCAGACATTGCGTCAAGTTATCCAGATAACACTGCCGTTTCAACGGCAAATAGCACGGCTCAGTCAGCTGCGGCGGTAGCTAGTGATGTAGAGTCAACGGCAATAGCAGCCAATGCAACAGCTAGTCAAGCGGTTCTAGATGCTAATAGTGCCGCAACGGCAGCAAGTGAGTACGCTTCAACAGCAGCATCGCAAGCAAAGATTGCCGCTGATCAGGCAAGCGCCGCAAGCTCATATGCTCAAGCTGGTGATCAATCAAATGCTGAAGCAGCCTCAACGGCGGCATCAACAGCCGCCCAAGCTGCTTCGGTAGCGTCATCAGCGGCGGCATCTGAGATGGCTGTTGCAACAACAGCTAACGAAACGGCTTCAAGTGCTGCAACAACTGCCTCATCGGCTGCTACGACGGCTAGTTTGGCAGCTGAAAAGGCTAAGTCAGCGTTGGCGGATGCTCAAACGGCAGCCCAAGCCCAAGACGAGGCTAACCGTGCAACTGAGGATGCAAACTCAGCGAATGCTGATGCTGAAAATGCCGGTCAGGCTGCCAGTGATGCTGGTAAGCAAACGGCTGATGCGAATGCGTCGGCTGACAATGCTTCAAGTGCCGCAGTAACAGCTTCGACAGCTAATTCAAATGCGCAAGCAGACTCTTCAGCTGCGAATGCGTTGCTAGATTCTTCAGCATATGCGCAAAACGCCGCTTTGAATAAGGCGATTGATGATGTGAATTCGGCTGCGACAACAGCATCGAACGCAAATGAAGCTGCCAGTGTGGCTGCCTCGATTGCTTCAAGTGCTGCCGCAACAGCAGATTCAGTTGCAACGGCTGCTTCATCAGCTGCAACAGCTGCAAGTAACGCTGCTAGTTTGGCAAGTTCAGCCGCCAGCGTCGCGAGCGAAGCAGCTCAGGCCGGTGATTTGGACAAGGCAACGAGTGCTGCAAACGAAGCTGCTGAGCAATCAGAAGCAGCTGCCAGTGCCTTGTCGACAGCCTCGAGTGCATCAGCTGTTGCTAGTTCGATGGCTAGCTTAGCTTCAAGTGCTGAAGCTATCGCGTCATCACAAGCAGAAATTGCAACCGCAGCAGAATCAGCAGCCTCGAGCGCCGCAACAACGGCAAGTACGGCCGCTGCTGCAACGGATCAAGCAATTGGCGCCGAGACGGCGGATAACAACGCGAAGTCAGCTGCCGCAGCCGCAAGTAATGCTGCTAGTGATGCTGGCGTTGTTGCCAGTCAAACGGCAGATAACGCCAGCGCGACGGAATCAGCTGCCTCAACGGCTGATAAGGTTGCTAGTCAGGCGGATAGCGCAGCAACAAGTGCAAATGCAGATGCAGCAAAGTATCCAAACAACAGTGCGGTAACATCAGCTGCCTCAACGGCAACGAGTGCCGCCAGCGTGGCAGATGATGCTGCGTCAACAGCAAGTAGCGCCGCGAGCGTCGCGGATGCCCAAAGCAAGATTGCAAGTGATGCCGCTAGTCAGGCTTCAGAAGCAGCCAAGGCAGCTGCCGGTCAAGAAGTATTGGCAAGCAGCGCAGCTAGTGCTGCCGAATCATATGCGCAAGCAGGTGACTTGTCTGCCGCTAGCGAAGCCCGTTCAGCCGCAGATGCAGCTGCGAGCCAAGCGGTTGCCCAACAAGCAATTGCCGAGAGTGCTAATAGCAAAGCGATGACTGCTTCGAGTGCTGCTAGTGAGGCAGCATCAACAGCAAGTAGTGCGAATGCAGTTGCCTCGGAAGCTGCTGAAACGGCATCGATTGCTGCTGATGCACAGTCTGAGGCGGATGATGCCCAAAGTTTGGCTGATGTCGCCTCAAGTGCTGCGTCTGCAACGTCCGATCAAGCTGAAACTGCCTCAAACAGTGCGAGTGTTGCTAATTCGGTTGCTGACGATACGCAAGAAACTGCCGAGGGAACATCATAAGCTGCCAGCACGGCTGACTCAGCCGCAAAGGATGCCGCAAGTTCAGCAGCAAAGTATCCAAACAATAGTGCGGTAACATCTGCTGCTCCAGTTGCATCTGCTGCAGCTAGTGAAGCTGATAGCGCCAATGCTGTTGCGTCAAGCGCAGCGTCAACAGCAAGTAGTGCTGCAACGAAGGCAGAAAGCGCAGCATCGGTTGCATCAAATGCAAACGCAGTTGCCAGTGAAGCAGCTAACTCAGCTGCCAGCGCTGCAACGGCTGCCTCTTCAGCTGCTCAAGCGGGTGATGAGAGTGCTGCAAGTTCATACGTCGCAGTAGCCTCGAGTGCTGCCGATGCTGTGACATCACTGCAATCAGTAGCTAACTCAGCTGCCAGCGTCGCATCTGAAGCCCAAGGTACAGCAACATCAGCCGCAACCGTGGCCGATAGTGCTAGTGAAGCTGCCAGCGCAGCCTTGTCAACGGCTTCAAGTGCCGCAACAACGGCGTCGACTGCTGCTAATGCGCAATCACAAGCAGACGAAGCGGCTAAGGCGGCTTCATCAGCTAGTCTTGCAAACACAGCAACGGATATTGCTTCAGATGCTACTGATTCCGCAACAAGCGCTGCCTCAAGTGCAGCGTCGGTTGCCGATGAAGTGGCTAATAACGCAAGCTCAGCAGCTTCAGATGCTACTGATGCAGCGTCAAGTGCTGCTAACGATGCCACGACTTATCCAAATAACAGTGCGGTAACGTCAGCTGCCGCAGCTGCGAGTTCGGCTGCTTCGGGAGCGACATCGGCTAATGCGGTAGCAAGTTCAGCAGCCTCAACGGCTAGTTCATATGCACAAGCCGGCGACGAGAGCGCTGCAAGTTCATATGCAGCGATTGCCCAATCAGAGGCCACGGCTGCTAAGTCAGCTCAAGCGGTTGCCTCAAGCGCCGCCACGGCTGCAAGTGCTGCTAATGATGCTGCTTCAAGTGCGAATAGTGTTGCGTCAAGTGCTGCCCAAACGGCAACGAGTGCTAATGAGATGGCTGCTAGCGAAGCAGCAACCGCCTCAACGGCAGCAGTTGCCCAATCAGAGGCAGATCAAGCTAGCCAAGCTGCCACAGCTGCAAGTTCGGCAGCTTCTGCTACGTCAGAGCAAGCTGGCAAGACGGACAGTGACGCGGATGCAACTGCTGAAGCGGCCAAGTCAACTGCCTCGAGTGCGGTAGCGGATGCAGGTAAGTATCCAAACAACAGCGCTGCTTCAAGCGCTGCCTCAGTGGCAACTAGTGCTGCTTCGGTTGCAGAATCTGCCAACAGTGTTGCGTCAAGCGCCGCCAGCATGGCAAGTTCAGCTGCTAGTCTTGCTAATGAAGCGAATAGCGTGGCAAAGAGCGCTGCAACGGCCGCTTCGACAGCTGACAAGCAGGCATCAAGTGCTGCGTCAGCCGCCTCAAGTGCCGCGCAAGCTGGTGATGCGTCAGCAGCAAGGTCATATGCGTCACTTGCCTCAAGCGCCGCTGCAACAGCTAGTGCTGCTCAGAGTACAGCAACATCAGCCGCAAGTACGGCAAGTGTTGCTAACGAAGCTGCAAGTGCAGCAAACGATGCCGCATCAACGGCCGCAAGTACAGCAAGCTCAGCAAATGATGTCGTCACAAGCGCCGCTTCGGCTGCCTCAACAGCTACAGCAGCGCAATCAGCTGCTGATGAAGCTGCCAGCGCTGCGAGCCAAGCAGATGCGAATAACAGTAATGCAACTTCACAAGCATCAACTGCAAGTCAAGTTGCATCTGGCGCAAGTCAGGCCGCTAGCCAAGCTGATAAGACAGCGTCAACAGCTAGTTCAACTGCCGAAAAGGCGCAAAGTGTTGCAACGAATGCTGGATCAGATGCTGCCAAGTATCCAAACAACAGTGCGGTAACGTCAGCTGCCTCAACAGCCTCAAGTGCTGCTAGTGTTGCGCAAAGTGCCGCAAGTACGGCCTCAAGTGCTGCTTCAGTTGCTGCAAGTCAGGCAAGTACGGCCTCAAGTGCTAATGCGGTTGCGTCAAGCGCCGCAACGGTTGCCTCGAACGCCAATGACATTGCTAGCTCAGCTGTAGCCGCCGCAAGTTCATATGCGCAAGCTGGAGATTCTAGCGCTGCAAGTTCAGCAGCTAGCCAAGCTGCCAGTGCTGCCGCTGTTGCAAGTTCAGCTCAAGCGGTTGCGTCAAGTGCCGCTAGTGTTGCACAGTCAGCTTCTGAAGCTGCTTCAAGCGCTGCGTCAGTTGCGTCAAGTGCAACTTCAACGGCATCAGCCACCAATGAGATGGCTTCAAGTGCCGCTGCTGCAACATCAAGAGCAGCTGCTGCACAGTCAGCAGCCGATAAGGAAGCTGCGATGAACCAAGCTGGGGATGCTGCTAAGACTGCCAGCTCAGCAACAGCAACGACGAGTTCAGCCGCTACGCAAGCAACGACTGATGCGTCGGCCGCAAGTTCATATGCTAAGACAGCCTCAAGTGCTGCAACAGCAATTGGCAGTGTGGCTAACCAAAGTCGCTCACAAGCAGATGCTATTGCTAACTTGGCATCAAAGACAACTGATGCAACGGTCGCTTCGGCTGCATCACAAGCCGCTAGTGCCGCATCAGCTGTGGACAGTGCTGCTGGTGTTGCGTCAAGTGCGAGTGCAGTGGCTCAAAGCGCTGCCCAAGCTGCCAGCGCCGCCGCTTCTGAAGCAAATGCGTTGCACAGTACGGCCCAAGCTGCTGAATCAGCTGCCTCGATTTATGCCTCATTGGCAACATCGGCTGCCCAAGCTGGTGATCAATCAGCTGCTGATTCATATGCTACTAAGGCCGCCAGTGCTGCCAGCGAAGCAATGAGCGCTGCGTCAGCTGCAACGAGTGCTGCTGCCGTGGCTGCTAGTGAAACAGCAATTGCTTCAAGTGCCGCAGACGTTGCAACATCAGCATTTGCTGAAGCAACATCATTGGCCAATGTGGCAAGCGCCGCGATGGCAACAGCCCAAACGGCTTACGACCGCGCGACCGCAACAACAACGACACCACAACCTGTGGATCAAGTTGTGACGCAAACGCAAGAATCAAATGTTGTCACGACTGATGCAGTTGCACCAAGTGCAGAACAATCAATCGAAACGACGGTTGTGACACCAGGCGTAGCAGCCTACGTGGCAGAACCAACGTCGCAAACAGATTCAGGTTCAGCTACATCGGTAGTGTCAGGAACACCGGCAACGTCTAGTGAGGCAAATGCTTTGCCATACGACGCTGGTACTAAGGCTGATGAGAAGATTATCCGTGCAACGCCGATTAATGTGACGGCTGAGCCAACGGAAACAAGTGAGCCAACTGACGGAACGGATGTTAAGAAGCGTGGTTTGATTGCTGGTGCTGTGGCATCAATGCTAGCTGCCTTGGGTGGTTTGATTGGTATCAAGCGCAAGAAGAACGATGATAAGTAAACGATAAAAAATAAGCTCCTGAGATCTCAAAATGATTTCTCGGGAGCTTGTTTTAATTTCACGACAAAAAGAAAAGACCCAATCGGAGCGACACTTCCGATTGGGTCTTTTCTTTAGAGGTAGTGACGGGAATCGAACCCGCGATGGCGGTTTTGCAGACCGGTGCCTTACCACTTGGCTACACTACCAAAATATATTTAAAGTTTTATACCACGAATACATATTATAGGCGAAATGTGAACATCTTGCAATTCAATAAGGAACTTTCAGAGATGTCAAGAAATTTGCTCACGCGATAAGGACAAAAATTTAACCACTTTAATTCTGTTTTCTATCACTGAAAAGAAAAACCAGCCCCGTATTATTCAAGGTAGGGAAAGTATCGAAATTCTTAGGGTTGAGTATACACAAAAATATTGAGTGACTATTGAGGCGGAAACAATGAATAAAAACGAATTTGCAAAGGCGTCAGAAACGCCGAAAAAGAGATCCGCGTGGGTTATTGCGGGGATGACCGCACTGACAGTTGGGGCAAGTATTGTCGGTCCGGAAATTGTTGATGAGATTCAAAATGAGACTGGTAATAACGAACCACGCTCATCAGTGAAAGTGAAGAAGAGTTCGTCACCAATTACAAAGATTGGGGATATCTTATTTGACTCGCGTTCCGCATCGGCTGATGCAGTTAATACGGTGACAGATGCGAATGGCGGAAACCACGCGTTCACCTCAACGCAACAACAGGTGACATCGAACTTTACGTTGTCGGGTACTGGTGCTTCTAATGCATCAGGGTCTTTGTCCGGAACTTTAGGAAGCGGTAGTGCAACATTTACAACGTTGACTAATGCTTCAGGAAATGACCAAGGTGCGATTGCTTTTAACAAGCAGTTGGATATGACGTCAAGTTGGACGCTGAAGTTCAATTTGAATTTGACGAAGTATAACTCAGGGGGAACTACTGGACTTGTTAGTGGAAATCCTTCTAATAATGCTGGTGACTTTTTGGGGCTGGTACTAGCCCCTATTGCACCAGATAAACTAGGTACCGCCGGAGGAACGGGTGGTGGACAACTAGGAATTGGTGGAGACAGTGGCGGTGCAGGAATCCCTAATGCTGTTGAATGGGGAATTGACTTTTATCAAAACGGGACCGGTAACGAGTTTAATGACCCGACAAACATTGTGAATCCGACTGATGGTACTGGTGGTAGTCTTTTGGGAAGCAATGGTAAGGATGGAAATCAAGTAGCAGGATTCCGAACAACTGATTCTGCCGGAAAATTGAACGTGGTAAATGGATCGGAAGGATTCCAAGCGTTTGATAAGTCAAATGGTTCCACGCTTATGGGGTTTACTGGAAATGGTCCGGAAGATGTAACTGACCCTGATTGGGCTGGGCCTTCTAACCCTAATTTGGAAGCGGCGATGACGGCAACATATACGTATGCTAATGGGGTCGGAACGCTAACTGTTACAGCCGATAACGGTACGTATACAGCTACTAAACAAATAACGATTACTGATGGTGTTAATTCAACGATGTCAGTTGGTTTTAAGTCAGCCGATGGGGCTAAGTATTCACAAAAAGGTGTGACGGTTAAGGATTTCAACTTAACGTTGCCAACAGCTGACACAACGGTTAACTACGTCGACAAAGAAGGTAATGCCATCAGTGTGCAATCTAGCACTAAAATCAAGGCTAACGTCAACGATACCTTGGCAATGGTTACGTCTGGTGCGTCAACGAACCCAACCGGCACGGCACACACATTTACGCCAGCAACCATTTCTGGATATACGTATGTTGGTACAACGTATGGCACGTCGAAATCAACGACAGGTCCATTGAAAGTTTCTGACACCGATGCCAATAACATTATTAATGTGCAATATGCGAAAAACACCAAGCTGACGACGGTCTTTGTTGACCAGAACGGTAAGGTTATTTCAACCGTGCCTTCTGTTGAACTTGGAACGGCTGGTACGAATTATGATGGCCAAAAAGCAACGGCTGCAGCGGATTATGCTGACTATACGACAGCTTTGTCAAACGCAACGAAGGTTGGATATACCGGTGCTGTATCGGGCGTTTATTCAGATTCGGGGCTCACGACCAAGCTCGGTGCTGACCTGTCATCAGCAACATTTGGATCATCTGATAAGACAGTCTACGTCCAATTGACGCCAGCGGCTCAAACAGCAACTATTAGCTATACACAACCAGATGGGTTGAATGATGCCGGAAAGACGGCGCTTTCAACGGCTATCGGTGGTTCTGCAACGTCTTTGACTGGTGTCACAGACGGGGCTTATTCAGCGAACACGATTAAGGTGCCAGATGGATTTACGGCTAAGATTACGGCTAGTGACGGAACAGTGTTGGATACCGATTCAACGAAGTCAATGTACTACAAGGACAACGGTGATGGCACGTACACGATTGTTGGTGCCTTCAACATGACTAGTGCCGGTGCATTGGCCGTGCCAAGTTTCACGGTCGCATACGCTCAAAAGGCCGTTAACATGACCACGACGTACCCAGACGGGTCAACGGATGTTGTTAACCAGAATGCGTTCACGGATTATGCCGAACAAAGCATCAAGCAGCAAGACGGCAAGGTATCATTCGTTGATGGTAACAAGGCGACATCAATTGCTGCTGGTAGTTTTGGTTCAGACAACATTGCGCACACAGTTGCGTATGAAGACACGCCACAAGATGCCGGTGTTGTTGCAAGTGATCAATCAGTGCAAGATGCTTTAACGGCTGTAAATAATGCGCAAACGTTGGCCGATTATCAAACGGCATTGGCAGCCTACAATGCTGCAGTATTGGATGCACAAAAGAAGCGCGTCCAAGCTAATATTGACTCAATTAACAACAACATTGCCCAAATTCAGAGTGACATTACGCAACTTGAGGCAATCGCGGCGGACAATCCTAACGACACAGATATCGCCAACTGGTTGGCTGATGCTAAGACGCGTTTGACGAATGCGCAGACGGCGCTCTCACAAGCCCAAGCGGCCCTTGAAAGTTTAAATAGTGGCACGATGTCGATGGCAGATGCCAACAATCTGGTAGTTGGTACTGATCAAAACAGTGCAGCTGCGGCATCAGCGCAACAAATCGCTGATACTGACTTGGCGAATGCACAAACGCGTGCGGCGTCAAACTTGGCCTTGGCTAAGGAAGCTGCAACGTCTGCTGCGACTGCGGTTACGAGTGACAATACGACGGCCACGAACACGATGGCTGACAACGTGGCCGAATTGGAGCAATTAGCTAAGGATTACTCAGGTAATACAACAATTGCGACAGCGTTGGCTGATGCGCAAAAGGCTTTGGCAGATGCCAAGGCTGCACAAGTGACGGTTGATACGGCTGCCCAAGAAGTGCCGGATTTGACATCAGTGCAAGCAGTTATCGCCCAACAAACGGCGGTTAATGCGGCTGGTAAGGACGTGCAAGGTATGCTGGTTGTCGCTAATGATGCGGTAACGGCGGCTCGAGCTGAAGCTGAAAAGGTGCTGGCGGACGATAAGGCAGCTGCTGCAACGGCAATTCAACAACAACTTGATGATGCTGATGCCAACATCAAGACAATTCAATCAAATATTGATGCCATCCAACAATTGCTCGATGATAATCCTGGGGATGCGGATATTCAGGCAGCGTTAGATGATGCACGGGCACAATTAACGACCGCAAATAATCAATTGACAGCGTTGGCACAAGCAGCAACGGATGCGCAAGATGCAACAACGCCAGCAGAGGTGCAGGCAGCACGCGATGCTGCGACGGCCGCTGCAGGTGAAATTACTGATGCAACGACACAATCAACAACTGATTTGGAGAATGCGCAAAAGAAGGCTGACGCTAATTTGGCAGCCGCAAAATCAGCTGCCGAAACCGCAATTGGTGATCAACTGACGCAAGTGACGGATAACATTGCGCAAATCAATGACGATATAACTGCTTTGACGCAGATTGCAGCTGATAATCCAGATAATGATGAAATCCAAGCGAAGTTGGCTGATGCCAAGGATCAATTGACGACAGCAACAACGCAACAAACAGCTATCAAGGATGCGCAAGCGGCCATCGATGCAGCAACCACAGTAGCAGCCGTAACGGCTTTGGAAGACACTGCGACAACGGCAACGACTACTGCAGACACAGCACAAACAGCAGCTGACAAGGACCTAGCTGACGCAAAGGATTTGGCAGCAGCTGATTTGAAGGCCGCCCAAGAGGCAGCAACAACCACGGTTGATAGCAACATCGCAGCTATTCAAGATCAAATTGACCAAATCACACAGGATATCGCCACGATTCAAACGTTGGCGGATAACAACCCTGGTGACACGGATATTGCAAATGCATTGACTGATGCGCAGAAGCAATTGGATAACGCCAACGCAGCGTTGACAGACGCACAAGCGCAAAAGGAAGCGATTGCTGATACAACGACGCCAGCTGCTGTTGCGGCAGTTACGGCAGTTGCAGCCGGTGATCAAACCGATGCTGAAGCGGCTGGCACGCAGTCAGCACAAGACGTGACGACTGCCCAAGCTAAGAGCGATGCCAATTTGAAGGCCGCTCAAGAAGCTGCCAAGGATGCCATCCAAGACAACATCAACGCTATCAACGAAGACGTGGCACAAATCGCATCAGACGTCGCAACGCTGCAAACGCTGGCGGACAACAATCCTGATGATCAAGAGATTGCGGATAAGTTGGCTGATGCTCAGGCACAACAAACGATTGCTAATAACGCTTTGACGGATGCCGAGGCACAATTGAAGGCTGTAGATTCTGCAACGACCGTAGCGGGTGTTGATGCTTTGACAACGCAAGGTCAAAAGGATGAGGATGCCGCCCGGGCAGCGGCTGATGCTGTAAGTACGGATGTGACGGCTGCACAATCTCAATCTGAGGATAACTTGACCAATGCGCAAGCTGAAGCCAAGACGGACATTCAAGCAAATATTGATCAAATCGAAAAGGACCAAGCAACGATTGCAGATACAATCGAATCACTACAAGATTTGGTTGATAAGAATCCTGGTGATACGGCGATTGCTGATGCTTTGGCAAATGCTGAAGATCAAAAGACGATTGCTGACAATGCTTTGACAGATGCACAAGACCAATTGGCGGCAGTTGATGATGCGAAGACGTTGGCAGATGTGACGACGATTACTGATGCCGCCCAAGCTGATCAAGCCGCAGCTGATAAGGCTGTGACGGATGCGCAAACACAATTGGACACGGCAACTGATAAGTCGGCGGATAACTTGGCAGATGCTAAGACAGCTGCCGAGACAGCAATCGATGCAGACATTGCGGACATTCAAGATAATATCGATAGCATTCAAAGCAATGTTGATGACTTGAAGCAAATCGCGACTGATAACCCAGACAATACAACAATTGCTGACAAGTTGAAAGATGCTGAAGCGCAGTTGGCCGATGCCCAAGCGCAAAAGGAAGCTGCTGAAGCTGCCAAGGATGCGATTGCTGATCAAACGACAATTGCTGATGTGCAAACGCAAACTGATGCTGCCAAGAGCACTTCTGATACAGATGCAAAGACAGCGGCGGATGATTTGGCCGATGCTCAAACGGCAGCAGCCTCTGACTTGGCTGCTGACCAAGCGGCTGCGCAAAAGACGGTTGATTCAACTATTTCAACAATTGAAGACCAAATTGGTGATATTCAAGATGACATTAAGGCATTGGAAGATATCGCATCTAAGAACCCAGATGACCAAGACATCGCTGATAAGTTGGCCGATGCCAAGGACCAATTAGCAACGGCTGAGACGGCGTTGGATACAGCGCAAGACCAAAAGACGGTTATCGAACAAGCGACAACGCCAGCTGAAGTGGCGGCCGCTGAAACGGCAGCGACTGATGCTGGCACGTCAGCTTCGGATGCCAAGGATGCGGCTGACAAGGATGTGACAGATGCCCAAGCCAAGTCTGACAGTAACTTGACTGAAGCCAAGGATGCGGCTGATAAGGCACTGGATCAAAACATTGCAGATATCACGTCGAACATTGACGATATCCAAACGATTGTTGATGACTTGCAGCAAACGGCAAACGACAATCCTGGCGATACAGTGATTGCTGATGCGTTGGCTGATGCAAAGCAACAATTGACGGATGCCAAGACACAATTGGCCGATGCTGAAACGCAAAAGGATAATGCTGATAACGCAACGACGCTGGCTGATGTCCAGACAGCAGTTGATGCGGGTCAAACAGACGCTGATAAGGCAGCACAAGATTTGGAGAATGCGCAAGCTGATCAAAAGACCGCTGACGAACAAGCAGCCGCAAACTTGACTGACGCGCAAACAAACGCCAAGAACGCAATTAATGCTGATTTGGAGACGATTCAAAAGAATATCGATGGTATCAACAGCGATATTACTGAATTGACGCAAATTGCAGCGGATAACCCTGATAACACGACGATTCAGGATAAGTTGGCGGATGCGCAACAGCAATTGACTGAAGCTGAGACGGCTCAAAAGGCCGCCCAAGATGCTTTGACGGCTGTTGATAGTGCCACAACGCCAGCTGATGTTGATGCACAAGAGCAAATTGCGACGAATGCCGTAACCTCAACGACTGGTAACAAGGACCAAGCTGACCAAGATTTGGCTGATGCGAAGGACTTGGCAGCTTCTGATTTGGCAACTGACCAAACGGCTGCACAAACCGCAGTTGATCAAGCAATTAGCGATATTAATGACAACATTGATCAAATTAATGATGACATTGCCGAATTGACGGATATTGCAGCCAATAATCCTGACGACACAACGATTGCCGACAAGTTGGCTGATGCCAAGCAACAATTGGCTGATGCGCAAGATGCTTTGTCGACGGCAACTGATCAAAAGGCAGCGATTGAAAATGCTGATACGCCAGCTGAAGTGACGGCTGCACAAGATAAGGCGACTGAAGCAGCAACAGCGGGTGATACTGCCCAAGTAGCGGCTGACAAGGATGTGACAGATGCGCAAGCGCAATCAGATAGCAACTTGGCCGATGCGAAGACGGCCGCCAAGGAGTCATTGCAAGATAACGTTGATGCGATTACGAAGGATGTGGCTTCAATTTCTGACATCGTTGACCAATTGCAAGAGATTGCCGATAACAATCCTAATGACCAAGATATTGCTGATAAGCTAGCAGATGCGCAACAACAATTGACGGACGCCAAGGACGCTTTGACGGATGCACAAAACCAATTGGATACGGTTGATGATGCCAAGACATTGGCTGATGTGCAGAAGCAAGTTGACGCTGGTACGGCTGATGAAAAGGCCGCAGCGGACGCTTTGACAAATGCCCAAGGTGATTTGACGGATGCGCAAACGCAATCAGATAGCAACTTGGCCGATGCCAAGGAGGACGCGACGGCAGCGATTACTGACCAAATTTCAAGCATCGATGATGACATCGCTAAGATTAATGACGATATCGCAGCGTTGGAGCAAATTGCGACGGATAATCCTGATAACACGGTGATTGCAGATAAGTTGGCTGATGCCAAGGAGCAATTGACGACCGCTGAAACAGCTAAGGACGATGCCCGAAAGGCATTGGATGCTATTGACTCACAAACGACGTTGGCTGACATTGCTGACCAAGAGCAAGTTGCAACAGACGCCGTTAGTGATGCTGATACGGCTGGTAAGGCGGCTGATCAAGATTTGGCGGACGCCAAGGCTCAAGCCAGTGGTGATTTGGCTGAAGACCAAGCAGCTGCACAAACGGCAGTTGATAACACAATCGACAATATCAAGGATCAAATCGCTGATATCAATGATGACATTGCCGAATTGACGGATATTGCTGCTAAGAATCCGGATGATACTGAGATTGCGGATAAGTTGGCTGATGCGAAGGAACAATTGCAGACGGCGCAAGATGCATTGACTGATGCGACGAGTCAAAAGTCGGTTATCGAAAATGCAACGACGCCAGCTGAAGTTGAAGCTGCTCGTGATCAAGCAACAACTGATGGTGACACAGCAACTCAGGCAGCTGAAGCATCAGCACAAGATGTGACGGACGCTCAAACGAAGTCTGACCAAAACTTGGCGGACGCTAAGACACAGGCTGAGACGACGATCACGGATAACATCGCGACGATTGATGACAACATCAAGAACATCACCGATGATATTGCGACGTTGCAAGATTTGGCTGATAAGAATCCAGATGATGAGAAGATTGCGGTATTGTTGGATGACGCGCAAACGCAATTGGATGAAGCCAAAGCGGCCAAGACGCAAGCGCAGTCTGATTTGGATAAGGTTAAGGATCAAACGACGTTGGCCGATGTTGCCGATGTAGTGGCTGACGCAGCTGATCAAGTTTCCGAAGCTCAAGAGAATGAAAATCAAGCGCAAACTGACGTTGAAGATGCCCAAAAGCAAAGTGCTGATAATTTGGCGGATGCCAAGGCACAAGCTGAGGTGACAATCGATGACCAATTGACGGCAATTGATGACAACATTGCAGCCATCAATAAGGACATTGACGAGTTAACGCAAATTGCGACGGATAATCCAACTAACACGGAAATTGCCGACAAGCTTGCTGATGCCAAGGACCAATTGGCCCAGGCTGAGCAAGATAAGGCGGATGCCCAAGCAGCAATGGATGCGCTTGATGGTCAAACAACGTTGGCCGAGGTCCAAGACCAAGTTGATGCCGCCACTGACGCTGCTAAGAGTGCCGATGGTGCGAATACGCAAGCGGATACTGATTTGAAGCAAGCACAGGATGCCGCAGCAGCAGATTTGCTAACTGACCAAACAGCTGCAAAGACGGCTGTTAACCAAACGATTTCAGGCATTCAAGATGATATCAATGCCATTAATGATGACATCGCTGACTTGAAGGATTTGGTGGCTAAGAATCCTGACGATACGCAAATTGCGGCTGATTTGGCTAAGGCACAACAAGATTTGACGGATGCTAAGACAGCGTTGACGACGGCGCAAGATCAATTGCAGGAGATTGCTGATGCAACGACACCTGCAGAAGTGACGGCAGCCGAAGAAAAGGCGACGACAGCTGGTACAACTGCTGACACGGCTCAAAAGGATGCCGCTGCTGCGTTGACCGATGCCCAAGACAAGCATGCTGAAAACCTAGCCAATGCTAAGGAGACGGCGACAGATACGATTAACCAAGACATTGCGTCAATTACGGATAACATCACGAAGATTACGGATGACATCACACAATTGACGGATATCGCGGCTAAGAATCCTGATGATAGTGAAATTGCGCAAAAGTTGGCTGATGCGAAGGAACAATTGACGGATGCCCAAGCGGCTAAGGCTGACGCGGAGACACAATTGGCCGATGTTGCTAACCAAACAACAATGGCCGATGTGCAAGAATTGGTTGATCAAGCAGCAACTGATAAGGCGGCTGGTACGACGGCGCAAACAAATGCGGATCAAGATTTGACGGACGCACAAACGAAGAGTGCTGAAAACTTGGCAGCAGCTAAGGAAGCAGCCACGGACCAAATCACGGAACAATTGGTAACGATTGGTGACAATATTTTGCAAATTGAGCAAGATATCGCTGATTTGGAGCAAATTGCCAAGGATAATCCAACGAATGATCAAATTGCCCAAGATTTGGCAGACGCACAAGAGCGTTTGACGGATGCCCAAGCCGCCCAAACAGCAGCGCAAGACGCAAAGGATGCTATCGACAGTCAAACAACGTTGGCTGATGTGGCTGCCCAAGAAGCAATTGCTGATAAGGCAGTTTCAAACGCAGCAACGGCGCAAAAGACGGCGGATAACGATTTGGCGGATGCCCAGGCACAAGCTGCCAAGGATTTGGCAGCTGACCAAGCGGCAGCTAAGACGGCCATCAATACGTCAATCGACAACATCACGGATGACATTGTGGCCATCAATAAGGACATTGCGGACTTGAAGGATTTGGTAGCGAAGAACCCAGATGACACAGAGATTGCGGATAAGTTGGCGGATGCACAAAACCAATTGACGACGGCTGAAGATGCTTTGTCAGATGCGCAAGACCAATTGGCAGCCGTTAACGATGCCAAGATTCCAGCCGATGTGGCAACAGCGCAGTCAACGGCCGAAACAGCTGAAGCGACGGCCGACACAGCCAAGACAACGGCTGACCAGGACGTTAAGGATGCGCAAACGAAGAGTGACGAAAACTTGGCGGCGGCTAAGGATGCGGCTGACAAGTCGATTGCGGATAACATTGCTGCCATCGAAGACTCATTGGCAAACATCAATGATGATGTCGCAACATTGACAGATATCGCAGCGAAGAATCCAGACGATACATTGATTGCCGACTTGTTGGCAGATGCGAAGGCGCAACAAACGACAACTGAAAACAAGTTGGCAGATGCTAAGCAACAAGCTGCCGATGTCGCATCAGCTGAAACGCTGGCTGATGTGGCCGAACTTGTTGAACAGGCAGCATCTGATCAAACGGATGCAACAACGGCTGAGACACAAGCGGATAACGATGTTAAGAGTGCGCAAACGCAAAGCAACGAGAACTTGGCAGCGGCTAAGACGGCTGCTGATACGAGTTTGGCTGACGATATTAAGCAAATTCAGCAAAATATCTCAGACATCACGGATGATATTGCAACCTTGCAAGACTTGGCTGACAAGAACCCTGGTAATAACACGATTGCCGATTTGTTGGCGGATGCTAAGACACAATTGAGCGAGTCTAATCAATCATTGGCTGACGTGCAAAATACAGCTAACCAAATTGCGTCAGCTGAAACGTTGGCAGATGTTGCTGATTTGGTTGCCTCAGCTGATAAGCAAACGACGCTATCAAATGGGGATGCAACGCAAGCCCAAGACGACGTTGATAAGGCCCAAGCTGAGTCGAACAAGCAATTGACGGACGCACAAGATAAGGCGACGACGAATGCTGATAAGATTATCGCGTCAATTAACCAAAATATTGCCGGTATCGACGAGGATATTCGCCAGTTGCAACAACTTGTGACGGATAATCCAAACGATACGGAAATTGCTGACAAGTTGGCGGATGCACAACAACAATTGGCTGATGCAAACAGTTCATTGTCAGACGCTGAAGCGCAAAAGGATGCGATTGCCAAGGCTGAAACGTTGGCTGATATCACAGATATTAACAATGCGTTGAGCCATGATGATGCATCGGCTGGCGTGGATAAGGAAACATCTGACCAAGATTTGGCCGACGCACAAGCGAAGGCTGCCGAGAATTTGGCTGCTGCAAAGTCAGCTGCTAAGCAAGATTTGACGGATGATATCGCAGCTATCCAAGATGATGTGGATGAGACGCAACGTATTGTTGACCGCTTGTCAGACATTGCTGCGAAGAACCCAGGTGATTCAGAAATCGGTGCTGCGTTGACGAATGCCCAAAACCAATTGGACAAGGCTGAGTCAGCATTGGCTGATGCCAAGGATCAATTGGCAACTGTTGATGATGCGAAGACGCTGGCACAAGTTGATGAAAAGACGGCTGCAGGGGATGCTGACGTCGCGGCAGCCGAAGCCGCTCGTCAAGCTGCCGATACTGATTTGCAAAATGCTGGTGCGAAGTCTGCCGATAACTTGAATAACGCCATTGATGATGCGAATAAGCAAGCGGATGCCGATTTGGCCGCTATTCAAGAAGATATCGAGCAGATTAAGGATGACATTGCAGCGTTGTCAAAGATTGCTGCTGATAATCCAAATAGCACGAAGATTGCCGATTTGTTGGCTGATGCCAATAAGCAATTGACTGAGGCACAGGGTCGTTATAAGGATGCGCAAGCTGACAAGGACGCTCTGGCTCAAGCCACAACTTTGGCTGAAGTTTCTGATTTGTCTGATGACATTGCTGATAAGACAACGGCTGCCGATGTTGATCGTAAGCAAGCTGACCAAGACTTGGCGAATGCTAAGACGACGGCAGCGGATGATCTGGCTGATGCTAAGGAAGCAGCCAAGGATGCGATCCAACAACAATTGGACCGTGTTGATGATGAAATCAAGCAAATTCAGAAGGATATTGATGAGTTGACGCAATTGGCGAAGGATCATCC
This sequence comes from Weissella confusa, assembly GCA_041871065.1. Classification (NCBI taxonomy): domain Bacteria; kingdom Bacillati; phylum Bacillota; class Bacilli; order Lactobacillales; family Lactobacillaceae; genus Weissella; species Weissella confusa. The sequence goes on from CP168942.1 coordinate 166,463, forward strand.
AAATACACCTGAGGTTCAACAGGCATTGGATGATGCCAAGCAACAATTGGCTGACGCAAAGGATGCCAAGGAAACGATTGTTGATCAATTAATTGATGTTAACCAAGCTAAGACGGCTGATGATGCTAAGGCAATCAATGATGTCGCCCAAGAAGCTGGTGAAAAGGCAACCGATGCGGTTAAGGCGGCAGATAAGGATGTCGCTGACGCTAAGAAGGCGGTTGCTGATGATATGGCAGATGCCAAGTCAGAAGCAGAAGATGCTGTTCGCGACAAGATTAACGAGTTGCGTGATGATGCTTCTCGTGTTCAAGATATTGTGGATCAATTGCAAGATTTGGTTAACAACCATCCTGGTAATCAAGAACTTGCCGACAAGTTGGCTGAAGCCAAGAATCAATTGAATAAGGTGCAATCAGCCCTTGAAGATGCTCGTGCTCAGTTGGTAGCAATTGAGACAGCGGAAACGCCAGCTCAAATTGACGCAGCAACGAACCAAATTGGTGTTGACCAAGTTGTTGGTAACCAAGCAACGCAACGTGCAGAACAGCTTTTGCGTGAAGCACAGGATATTGCTAATAGTCTTTCAACGACGGCGACAATCGTTCAAGCGCTGGGTAGTGGTCAATCAGTACCACAAACAGCGATGTTGCCATACACGGTTACTGAGACGGTTGTATTGCCAACCCAAGTATCAGGTATTGCACAAGCGACTGAAGCGGTGGCAACTCAAGTTGGTGAGCAATTGCCAACGCAAGCACCAGTCCAAGGTGTTGCAGCTTATGTTGGTCAACGTTTGTTGGCTGAAGGTAAGGCAACCCGTGGTGCTCGCATCCAAGACCGCATTATTAAGTCGGATGATGAAACGAAGACTAATGATGCTCGTAGTGGATTCTGGGATCGTCCATACTATCTAGGCGAACGATTTAGCAAGGACTGGAACTTGCAACCATTTACACTTGTAACTGTTTTGTTGTTCAGTATGTTCCTTGGATGGTTCTTCTTGCCAACAAAAAAGAAGGAAGATGAACAATAATAAACGTTGATATATCAACGTTTCATACGAAAAGCACACAATGAAAATGCATTGTGTGCTTTTTATTTTAAAAAAGGGGTTGCAAAGTGTTCAGAAGGTATGTATAATAATTTTTGTTGTTGAGCGAGGGACATCGCAAAGCACAAAACATAATGGACGTTTAGCTCAGCTGGGAGAGCACCTGCCTTACAAGCAGGGGGTCACAGGTTCGATCCCTGTAACGTCCATTGGTCGCATGGTCTAGTTGGTTAGGACGTTCGCCTGTCACGCGAAAGATCACGGGTTCGAATCCCGTTGTGACCGTTTAAATGGCTCGGTAGCTCAGTTGGTAGAGCATACGATTGAAGCTCGTAGTGTCGGGGGTTCGATTCCCTCCCGCGCCATTGGAATTTAATAATACATTCCATTATAGGGGTATAGTTTAACGGTAGAACGACGGTCTCCAAAACCGTTGGTGGGGGTTCGATTCCCTCTACCCCTGCTTGATAGATAATGGCGGTAGTGGTGAAGTGGTTAACACATCGGTTTGTGGTACCGACATGCGTGGGTTCGATTCCCATCTACCGCCCTTGAAAGTTTTAAACTTTCTATCATCCGATTAATATTAGATATGCCGTTGTGGCGGAATAGGCAGACGCGCTGGACTCAAAATCCGGTTCCCGCAAGGGAGTGTGGGTTCGACCCCCACCGACGGCATCGGAAATCTTCGGGTTTCCAAGCAGGCCTCAGGTCTTATCTAATAATAATCATGCCGTTGTGGCGGAATAGGCAGACGCGCTGGACTCAAAATCCAGTTCCCGCAAGGGAGTGTGGGTTCGACCCCCACCGACGGCATAATCTAAAGACCTTCGGGTTACAAGTAAGACGTTCGAGAAATCGAACGTCTTTTCTTTTGCATCTAACATTCCGATGATTCGGTATCGTTTCTGATAATTGACTATTTTTTCTTGATTATCGCTACTCGCCGTCTTTTATAGGGGAACTTTTTCTTTTGGCTTGAAAACAGTGCTAAATTGTAGGAGATGGGTTGTAGTGGCTCGGTTAAATTATTGTCATAAGCTTTCAACAGCCAAGTTGGACGAAATTCTTTATGACTTTTATTTAGCATTTAGCATACGAATACCACTAAATATTTAGCGATAAGCGTAAAACTGAATAGTACTGAGACCGCAATCCAAGTTTATAATTTGGAGGTTTTGTCATGGAAAATGTGACAAACGGTAAGAACGGGTTGATTCAAAACGCCGCAGACGATGCCAGTTTGGCAGAAGTTAACGGGTCAATTGTGCCGCCAAAGAACGGTTCTTTTTGGCGTAAGCTCTGGGCGTTTTCTGGACCAGGTGCCTTGGTGGCGGTTGGTTACATGGATCCGGGTAATTGGGTAACGTCAGTAACAGGTGGTGCAACATATCACTACTTGCTATTGTCAATTGTGTTGATTTCATCATTGATTGCCATGGTGCTCCAGTATATGGCTGGAAAAATGGGAATGGTCACTGGTGAAGACTTGGCGCAAGCAACACGTAACCGCACCAGCAAGGGTGGCGGTATTGCGCTATGGATCATTACGGAGTTGGCGTTGATGGCCACTGATATCGCCGAAGTAATCGGTGGTGCCATCGCACTCCACTTGTTGTTCGGTTGGTCAATGATTGTATCTGTTTTAACAACGGCATTTGATGTTTTGTTGCTATTGTTGTTGATGCGTTTTGGGTTCCGAAAGATTGAAGCGATTGTTATTACGTTGATTATGACAATCTTGTTTGTATTCTTGTATCTTGTTGTCCTATCTCGTCCTGATATTGCAGCGATGTTTGGCGGTTACTTGCCAAAGATTCAAGCTGTTAACACACACGGTGTGGCAGGCGCAGATTCACCATTGGTTATGACGCTGGGTATTATTGGTGCGACGGTTATGCCGCACAACTTGTATTTGCACTCATCTATCGCCCAAACGCGTAAGGTTAACCGCGAGAACAAGGAAGAATTGAAGGAATCTGTTCGCTTTATGGCTTGGGATTCAAACATCCAACTTTCAATGGCTTTTGTTATTAACTCAATGTTGTTGATTTTGGGGGCTGCGATGTTCTTTGGCCACGCAGATTCAGTTGGAACTTTCGGACAAATGTATAACGCTTTGGGTGACAAGACGATTGCGGGGGCGATTGCATCACCAGTTCTTTCAACGTTGTTTGCCGTTGCATTGTTGGCTTCAGGTCAAAACTCAACCATTACGGGTACGTTGACCGGTGAAATTATCATGGCTGGATTCTTGCACTTGCGCGTGCCAATGTGGCTACGTCGTGTGATTACGCGTGGATTGGCGTTGATTCCAGTTGTCGCCTTTACATTGATTTACGGTGGTGCTGAAGATAAGCTTGATCAATTGCTTGTGTACTCACAAGTCTTCTTGTCAGTTGCTTTGCCATTTGCAATGGCACCGCTCATTTGGATGACGAGTTCAAAGAAGATTATGGGTGAAGAGTTCATCATTTCAAAGTGGATGACGATTGTCGCCTGGTTGGTCTTCTTGTTGTTGACTGGTTTGAACATTCAATTGGTAATTCAAATTGTGGGCAAGTTACTTTAATTTTCGGGGGATAATGAAATGGCTTTGGAACTATCAGATATTCAAACAGCCTACCAACACGTTTTGGTTGGGGTTGATGAATCAGAACAAGGACAAGTTGCATTAGCAAGTGCTGTCCATCAGGCGCTAGAAGATCAAGCAAAGTTGACGATTGCAACTGTGTTGGAACTTGGGGATCTTTCAACAACAGACGTCTTGAGCTTGTCAGCTGTGAATAAGCGTCGTGAAGATTTAGAAAAGAACTTGCAAACGTATAAGGCATACGCTATTGCCCAAGGTGTGACTGATGTCGAGACGGTTTTGGCCGATGGTGCTAAAGCTGGTGAAGTACTAGCAATGGAGTTGGCACCTGAAATTAAGGCTGACCTACTGATTGTCGGCGCGCACTCAAAGCAAGGTATGTGGCCATCATTGGGATCACAAGCAGTGTACATTGCGCGACACGCTAAGATTTCATCATTGATTGCCCGTCGTTAGGCAAGGTTAAGCGCTTTTGGTTGTGTGTGATACATAATCAAAGGCGCTTTTTAGTTTTAAAAAGTAGAAAGTGAATAAGATGGCAAAGGATAAACAAACATTAGCACAACGAAATAATTTGATTCGTGCGTCCGTGATGGGTGCGAATGATGGGATTTTGTCGGTTTCCGGGATTGTTATTGGTGTGGCCGGTGCAACGACGAATTCATTCGCTATTTTTATTGCCGGTTTCGCTGGAGCGCTAGCCGGTACGGTTTCAATGGCGATGGGAGAATATGTTTCGGTACACTCGCAAAATGACGCACAAATTAAGGCGGAAGCGGTGCAGAATGATGCATTGAATAACCGTTATGATGACGAGTTTGCGTTCGTACAAAAGAAGTATGAGGCGCAAGGTATTTCTGAACACCTAGCAAACAAGGCGACACAAGAAATGATGGCGAAGGATCCGCTTGGAACGACGGTTCGTGAGCGTTATGGCTTTACGTTGCACCACGAGATGTCAGCTGTCGGAGCAGCGATTGCTTCGATGGTATCATTTCCGCTGGGCTCATTATTGCCAATGCTGGCTATTACCTTATTGCCACCACGCATTCGTGTTGCTGCAACTGGAGTGGCCGTTTTGATTGCATTGGCGATTACGGGTTATTCAGCGGCCCACTTGTCGGGGGCAAATGAGAAGAAAGCGACGCTACGCAATGTCGTCGCTGGTGTGTTCACAATGATTGTGACGTTCTACATTGGAACGTTGATTGGTCGATAGGAGGAGCGTGCAACTATGAAAAAAGTTAAGACACATCAAACGATGGAAGAGCGTTTGAACGCCATTCGTGCCGGTGTGCTCGGTTCAAATGACGGAATTCTAACAGTTGTTGGTGTTCTATTTTCGGTCGGCGCTGCCACGACCAATCAGTTCACGATTTTGATTGCTGGTTTGGTTGACTTGTTGGCCTGTGCCTTGTCGATGGCATCTGGTGAGTATGCATCAGTTAGCTCACAAGCGGACGCGGAAAAGGTCGTCGTTGACCTTGAGACACAACGTTTGCGTGTTGATCCAGATGGTGTGGCGACAGACATTCGTCAATTCTATCTAGACCGTGGGGTTTCTGAAGCGACGGCTGCAGAAATCGCGACTGAATTGATGGCTAAGTCGCCTTTGGAAACGATTCTATCAACGAAATATAATGTGCAATTGGGTCACTATGTCAGTCCTTGGGCAGCCGCGTTTTCATCATTGTTCTGTGCGGCGATTGGTGGGGCGTTCCCATTGTTGGCGCTATACTTTTCACCAATTCGTTGGCAATTCTGGGCAACCATTCTAGCGACGACGGTGGCAGTGGCGCTAACAGGTTACTTGAGTGCGTTGATTGGAAAGGGCTTTGCTAGCCGAGCGGTTAAGCGTAATGTGGTCATCGGCTTGCTAACGATTGCTATTCACTACACAATTGGATTGTTCTTCTAAAAGAGACAACGAGCGTTCGAGAAATCGAGCGCTTTTTCTTTGCGTGAGATACAACTGAGATACAAACGTGAGGTATGATAGACTGTCATTACGAATTAGTGAAGGAAGGCAGTTGTCATGAAGCGAACAATTCTAATAGTCGACGACAGTGTGCGAATTAACCAGCTTGTCAAAATGAGTTTGATGAATACGTATGATATCGTACAAGCGTTCACTGGTGAAGATGCCGTTGCAAGCCTGCAATCGACAAAGATTGATCTAGTGTTATTGGATATCACGTTGCCTAAGATGAGTGGTTATGACGTTTTGCCGTATATCACAGATAAGGAAATACCAGTCATCTTTTTGACAGCTAAAACTGAGGTAGCGGATGTTGTGCAGGGTTTGCAACTGGGAGCGGATGATTACATCACAAAGCCATTCCACCTGGAAGTACTGAAGAGTCGGGTTGAAGCGGTCATGCGTCGCGTGTATGGCCATGCCGATGAAATCATTAAGTATGATAATTTGGTAATTGATGTCACCCAACAAACGGTTCGTCGGGATGGTGAGTTGGTGGATTTAACGAATAAGGAATTTGAACTGTTGGTTTATTTCGTGCGCAACCAAGGGGTCACTTTAGCGCGTGAAACACTTTATGAAAACATCTGGGATTTTGCAGATGACATGGTGGATACCCGAACTGTCGATTTGCATGTGCAACGACTACGTAAAAAAGCTGGGCCTAGCTGACCGGATTACGACGGTGTTCCGCGTTGGCTATCGAATGGAGACGCTATGAAAATTTCGATTAAATTGTTCATTGCTTTCATTGTCATTTTGGTGGCGTCACTATCGATCAATAGTGTGTTGGTATTGCATCGCAGTTTTGAAAGTGGTCTGCAGGAAAAGGAATCAAGTGCTGCGGTCCTTAATAAGCAGACGGCGCGACAAGTGCAACAGCTGGACTATCAACAAGATAAAGGCATTAAAGAAGGACAAGTCATTAAGTTCGTCGGCACAACGCAAGATAATGTGTTGATTTGGGATGCGAAGCAAAAGCTGATTTACCACGAGGACATGGCAGTTAAGCAAGCTGACCGTTTGAATTTGCTAGATAGTGATAAACAACAGATTCAATATTTGTTAGATGGTAATCGAAAGTATGTCGTGGCGACAATTAAGGTGCAACTGTTGCGTAAGACGTATTATATTAGCACGTTTACGGATTTGAATTCGGTCTATGTGGCGCAAAAGCGATTGCTTCGTGATGTGCAGGTTAACTTGTTGGTGTTGTTCTTAGTATCGACGGCAATTATTTATATCTTAACGAAGCAAATCTTGGTGCCAGTCCATCAATTGCGTCAGGCCAGTCAGTCGTTTCAGACAGATCCGATGGGTTATCAGCCCTTGAAGCCGATGCGTCATGATGAATTGACAGAATTGGTAAATGATTTTAACCAGATGGCACATCAAATTCAGGCAATGGTGGCATCTGAACGTGAAAATGCGGCGTTTCAAAAAGAGTTTGCGAGTCATTTGACTCACGAAATTAATACGCCGCTGACGATTATTTTGGGGTATGCCGAGCTTATCGCTGAATCGAATGTCACTGAAGAGGTGAAGCAAGAGGCGGTGCGTTATATTGTGGATGAAAGTACGCGATTAAAGCAGCTTGGTAGCCGTATCAGTCAGTTGATTCAATATGATCACGTGACTTTACAGCGCGAAACCATAAGTAGTCAGATGTTGCACGAAAAGGTGACAGATATTGCCCTTGGCATTCGACAACAAACAGCTCACGGGTTCCAATTTGAGTATGCACATCAGGCCGACTATCGTTCGCATACAGATATGGGCTTGGTTTCAGAAATGCTGGTCAATCTGTTGGATAATGCCGTCAAAGCATTACCGCAACAAGGTGGTCGAATTACGGTGGCAGAAGACTTGGATGAAACGGGACTGACAATTACGATAACTGATAATGGTCATGGATTAGATGAACAAGCCGTTGATGATGTGTTTGAACCGTTCGTGACAGATAGTGAGCTTGGTGAAGATGATCATCTTGGCTTAGGATTGTCGATTGTCAAAAGAATTAGTACGGCTTTGGGGTGGCGTGTAGCCTTAAAGAATAATTCTGGGGAAGGAGTGACCGTCAGCATTCAGGTGCCGGCGCAAGATATTGAACGATGAAACAAAAGCAAAATTGGCTTGTGCTCGGCTTGGCGATTCTCTTTTTCTTCCTAGTAATTGGCATGCTCCAACTGTTTGTGCACTGGCAAGATAATCATTATAGTCAGCAGGCACCACATCAGACGGCATATAGTTTGCCCAATAAGCAGCAAATGCCATTAAGCAACGCTGAGGCCTTGACCGTTGTGACTGAATACGCCAATCCGATTAAGTTTAAAAGTGACGTCGACGAAGCAGGCGGGGTTGACTTAAAGAAAATACTGGCACCAGTTGTCGGCGACATTCCTAATGATTTACAGATACTTGATGTTGAAAAACGGGTGTATCACTCAACCAATGGTGAGGTTGTGACAACTTATTATGTTAGTGCGATGAGTAAAACAAATGAGATCGATTTTTATTTTGTACCCAGCAACAATTTAATTTTGAATCTGCAATGGTTTGGGGACAATATTGATTTGCCGTTGCAAACGATTGCGCAAAATTGGCGCAACAACATCAACGTGACGTTGCGTCATCAGGAAAGTCTGGCTGATGGTGAAATTAGTCAACAATTTGTATCAGGCATTAATTATCGACTAGCAAAATCAAATGCCAGTTTAGTAATCACACTTGTTTAGAAGGAAGCTCGCAAAATTGCGAGCTTTTTCTTTTGCGATACAAGTTAGATACAACTACTCCGTATGCTTAAGCCTATATTAGTTTAAGTAGAGGAGTTTAGTGAACATGACAGAGCAGAATGGAAGTGAACAATCACGTGTTAGCAAGCGCCACGGTGTACGATGGGGACGCGTTATTGGTACAGGGATAGTCGTTGTATTGTTGGCGTTGGTCGGTGTTGTGGGCTTTACGTCGATGCGTGCAAAGACGGTGGTCGACAAGACTTATCAAGATGCTGGTATGAAAAAGTCACGTGATGTATCCGCAGCAATTCGAGATGGTAAGCCAATTTCCGTTTTGTTGATGGGGACTGATACGGGTGAACTCGGTCGTGATGACAAGGGACGCACGGATTCAATGATGATTATGACGATTAATCCGCAAAAAGAGGAAACGACGATTATGTCGATTCCGCGTGATACTTTGGTTGCTGTGCCTGGGTATGAAGATACGTTCCCACAAAAGATTAATGCTGCGTATGAATTGGGATCAGCCAAGACCGCGATTGAAACGGTGCAAGATTGGTTGAATATTCCGATTGACTATTACGCACTCGTTAACATGGGCGGTTTGGAGCAAGTTGTTGATGAAATTGGTGGCGTGAAAGTTAAATCACCGCTCACGTTTGACTTTAATCCAGATACTGCGCATGCAACGCCTGGAAATCTGTACAGTTTCGTAAAGAACAGCAGTACATTTACGCACACTGGTGAAGATGGTAAGACGAAGACGTATACCAAGATGGATAGTAAGGCAGCATTGGCTTTCTCACGGATGCGTTACGATGATCCGCGCGGGGATTATGGTCGTCAACAACGTCAACGGTTGGTGCTTGAAGCGGTTGTTGATAAGGCTAAGGCCAACCCCGCATCATTGTTGACGGATGGCTTCATGACATCACTATCTAAATCAGTGAAGACTGATTTGACGTTTGGCGATATGACAACGATTGGCACGAAGTATTTAAATGCCACAAAGAATATCAAGTCAGATTATATTCAAGGGCAGGGATACAACTTGGCATCGGGATCTACAGAAGTTGTGTCACGGCAAGAAGAACAACGTGCGACGAATGTCCTACGTCGTTCATTGAATTTGGAGGAAGCGGAAACAGGTAACTTGTACGCTGGCAAGATTTCTGATGCAGAAGCTGCTGCGATTGGCGTGCCGACGATGGCAGCATCAACTGATACGGTAGAACAAGCGCAATAGGCTAGTTGACTAATCTAGTACGCTTAATGAAGACACAGCATCATTGAGAGTGAAAGGTTGGACGCTATGACGCAATTAACGTTTGTATACGGCACGATGGCTTCGGGAAAGTCGATTGAAATTCTGAAGGTGGCCCATAATTATGAGGTGCAGGGACGTAAGCCGATGCTCCTGACTTCAGCATTAGATGACCGCACGAATGTCGGTGAAATTTCATCGCGCATTGGCCTTAAGCAAGACGCTGGCATTATTCATGCGACGGACGACCTTTTCGAAATGGTGGCGCGTCAAGCTGAGCAACCAGCGATTGTGTTGATTGATGAAGCGCAATTTATGACGCGTGAACAAGTTATGCAATTAGCGCACATCGTGGATGATTTGGACATTCCGGTAATGGCGTTCGGTTTGAAAAATGATTTCTCAAATCACCTTTTCCCGGGATCTGAGGCGTTGTTGATTTTCGCAGATAAGCTAGAAGAAATGAAGACGCTCGATTCGTTTGGGACGAAAAAGGCGACGATGAATTTACGTATCCATGACGGTAAGCCGGTGTATGAAGGTGAACAAATTGAGATTGGTGGGGATGAAGCTTATTTACCAGTTTCTCGTTATCACTACTATCACCCGGATGAGGCAGCTATTGCGGCCCGCTTCCGTAAACAAAATTAATGAATCAAGCCACTGCCGTTTTTGCGACAGTGGCTTTTGTTTATTCATGATATATTGGAAGAAACAGGTTTTGGGGGACAATGAGATGACAGCAACAGCATATGTGATGACTGATACCAAAGGCGTTGTGCAAGGCGATTTTGTCGAACACGAATTGCCTGAACTATCAGCTGGGGAGATACAAATTCAAACGGCTTTTTCGAGTGTGAACTACAAAGACTACTTGGCGAGTTTGCCTAAGGGTGGCGTGATTCGCCAATATCCAATGGTGCCGGGAATTGATGTTAGCGGGACGGTAGTAGCGTCAAAATCAGGGTCATTTGCAGTTGGGGATGAAGTACTAGTAACTGGCTATGATTTAGGCGTTCGTCACGATGGTGGTTTTGCGACGCAAGTGCAAGTGCCAGCAGAGTGGGCGGTGAAGTTGCCAGATGGTCTTTCTCCGCAAGATGCTATGGCAATTGGAACGGCTGGGTTTACAGCTGGTTTGGCTATTATGAAGTTGGAAGGGTTGGGGATGCGTGTTGCTGATCAACCCAAGATTGCGGTGACCGGGGCAGCTGGTGGTGTTGGTAGCGTGGCACTAGCGTTGCTGCAAGCTGACGGCTACCAAAATGTGACGCCGATTGTGCACCGCGGTGGTGAAGATGAGATGACAGCCGATGATGTTTTGGCATTACCGAATAAGCCGCTTTTGTCGCAAACGTATGATTATGTCATCGATACGGTTGGTGGCGAGTTAGCAGCTAAGTTGATTGCTATGCTGCACTACAATGGTGCAATCGCCATGACAGGTAATGCTGGTGGCGTGGATTTGCCAACGTCAGTGTTCCCGCTAATTTTGCGTGGTGTTAGCATCTTAGGCGTCGATTCAGTGGCAGCTGATATGCCAACGCGCCAATTATTGTGGCAACGTTTTGCAACTGATTGGCATGTGATGCATGAGTTGCCGGTTGAACAAGTGCCTTTTGAAAAGTTGCCAGATGTACTTGATGCGTTTGCAGCACATACGCATAAGGGACGTACGATTTTGACATTCTAAACAAAGACGCCGACCAGGTTGGATAGACCTGATCGGCGTCTTTTGGTTTAAAAATTAGTTACCCATTTTCCACTATATGGTGTCATTTCATACTTCACTGAAGCTGGTATGAGATTACGCCAAACAGCGATTGCCACTAACGTGTTAGCGTTAGTGTCCCAATGGACGTTTGAGAGAGTTACATAATAAGTTTGGTTCTGGAAATCAACAGGAACGGTTGCACCTGGAGTGGTGGCGCCATTTCGTCCTATGTTGGTTAAATGCTCTGTATAATAATTTTGCTTTAGAAGATTCATAGCATCTGATACGGACATATTAGTGCCAGTAACCTTACCGTTGGTGTCATTAGTAACCGGTAACCAAACGTTACCGTACCAAATAAATGTTTGGTTACCATTGCTTGAAACCAACTTATTATAACTACTGGACCAATAGATTTGCCCAACATTTTGAAATGGTGGCGTTGCAATTGGTGTGTACGAACCGTATTGTGGCATGCTGTTGAAATAAACGGCATATAAATCAGAGCTGCCTTCAGCAGATTGCAGGGCAGCGACCGTCTTGTTCAGCTGTTCAGTTTGAGCGGTCATGGTTGCTGTTAAATCGCGAATGCGGTTGGCGTCATTTATATCGCCGTTGAGGGTCAGAATTCTGTAATAAGCACTAGCAAATATAGTCGTTGTCGCAATCAGTGTGATGACTGCAGTCACGACAATCGCTGATATCCGCCTTTTCATCATGGCTATTAGTTAACTTTAGACGTTGTAGTGGTAGATTGTGCGTTGTAATTTAGGGCATCTTGAGCGTTTGTGATGGCACTGCTTGCGTTGTCCTTTGCAGCATCAGCTGCAGAAACAGCACTGTTAACGCTTGTTGCGTAAGTGTTTGCGTCATCAATGTAGCTGTTTGCTTCAGCGACGGCGGAGATGGCCATACTGTTATCCTTGCTGTGTTCGTCTTTTTCACCCTTGAGACTGTTTGCGGTTTTGCCTAGTGTGTCAGTTGTATGAGACAACGTACTAGCAAGGTTAGCTATGCCAGTCGCAGCTTGGTTATCGGTAAATTTTGTGACGTTCAGATTCAAAGCCGCGAATCCGGCAGTAGAAACAGCAGTCAAGGCTGCGAGAGTGATAAGTGTGCGCTTAACGAAGCGACGACATGGTTTGTTCATAATTAATAACCCATTTCATGTTTTGAATTATAAAGCGGAATATTCGACATACGAATAACTGCTTTTTAACAACTAATTAAAAATAAGTAACGTTGCATATGTATGATACAAAGAGTCTGCGAATAAGCTTTGCAGCACGACTGAAGTCCCAATTTACGGATAAATAAATCGACATTCTACTTACCGAACATTAATAGTCAATACATATATTTTTTTAAAACGTTTAACTATAAATATGAACAAAATGCATATTGTCATGAAGAAAGTTCGGTGTTATCCTTAATTCAACCTTTAAGGGGACATACATTAAGGAGTATAGAGGGACATGTTTAAAAAGCTTGTTGCAGGGGCTGCACTTACGATTGCAGCATCAACACTTGTTACCGCATTGCCTGCTGCATCAGTTGATGCCGCATCAAAGAAGGTTAGCTTGAAGGAGTTGAACGTCCAATTCGTTCCATCATCACAAGCTGACACGATTCAAGCGAAGGCTAAGCCATTGGAAAAGTTGCTAAAGAAGCAATTGGGGATTCCAGTGCACGTAACTATCTCAACTGACTACAACACGGTTGTTGAGGCGATGGGTTCAAAGAAGGTGGATATGGGATTCTTGCCACCTGACCCATACGTACACGCACACGAGCAATACGGTGCCAAGGTTATCTTGCAATCAGAGCGTTACGGTATTAACGACAAGAAGGGCGACGGTTCAAACACGGACAAGCTTGTTGATTACTACCGCGCGATTGTCTTGGTAAAGAAGGACTCAAAGATCAAGTCAGTTAAGGACTTGAAGGGTAAGAAGATTGCCGTTCAAGATACGACTTCAGACGCGGGTTACATGTTCCCAGTCGTTGACTTGAAGAAGAAGGGTATGAACGTTGTGAAGAACTCTGACCTAGTTACGGTTAAGGGTCACGACCAAGGTGTTTTGTCAGTCTTGAACGGCGACACGGACGCAGCATTTATCTTTGATGATGCCCGTAACGTTGTTAAGAAGGACAACCCAGATATCTTCAAGCAAACGCGTGCTTTGATGTACACGTCAAAGATTCCTAACGATACAATTGCTTTGCGTAAGGGTATCTCAGCTAAGGATTCAAAGGCTATCCAAAACGCCATGATCAAGGTATCAAAGACGGCTGAGGGTAAGAAGGTTTTGAACGATGTCTACAGCTGGGCCGGTGTTGCGAAGTCAAAGGATTCAAACTTTGACATCGTGCGCGACTACCAAAAGCAAATTGAAGACATCAAGTAAGCTTGATTTCTAAATAAAACGAGAAGAACGGGCTTTACTGGCATTGCCCAGTGAGGTCCGTTCTTCGTACATATCATGTAAAACGGTTCAGCAGATTTCGCTGGATTTGGTTAACAAGGTTAAACAAGAGTGGAGAGTTATTATGACAGCCCAAAAATGCACGATTAAAGTTAAAAACGTTTCAAAGATTTATCCGAAAGGGACGGTTGGTTTGGATAACATTAACTTGGACATCGCTTCAGGTGAGTTCGTTGTGATTGTTGGTCTTTCAGGAGCCGGTAAGAGTACGTTGTTGCGTGCTATCAACCGACTACACGATGTGACGTCAGGTGAAATCTTGATTGATGGTGAAGATATCACGGTTGCGAAGGGACGTAAGCTTCGCGAATTGCGTCGTAACATCGCCATGATTTTCCAAAACTTTAACTTGGTAAAGCGTGCATCAGTTGCGCGTAACGTATTGGCCGGACGCGTGGGTTACTACTCAACGTTCAAGAGTACGTTTGGTCTATTCTCTAAGGAAGATAAGGCGAAGGCTGCCGAGAACTTGGATAAGGTTAACATGCTCGACAAGTACTACACGCGTGCGGACGAGTTGTCAGGTGGACAACAACAACGTGTTGCCATTGCACGTGCCATGATGCAATCACCAACGGTCGTCTTGGCCGATGAACCAATCGCATCACTTGATCCAAAGACAACCAAGATGGTTATGGATGATTTGAAGCGTTTGAACACGGAAATGGGCATGACAGTGGTTGTTAACTTGCACAGTGTGCCACTTGCAATGGAATACGCAACGCGCATCATTGGTTTGCGTGCTGGTCAACTTGTTTATGACAAGCCGATCGCAGAAGTTAACAAGAATGACTTTGACGGTATTTACGCTGAAGCAACAGATGGAGAATAGACGATGAATGTAAGTTTACCTGAACAGCGTTTCAGCGAAAAATGGCACGTCAAGGGTCTACTGGCAACGCTTCTAGTTGTATTAATTTTGTTTGGATCAGGACGCATGACGGGTGTTTCAACTGACTTCAGTTGGGAACAATTCATGGATATCTTGATTAAGATGATGAATCCGGATTGGTCATATGTCACGGCGGTGATTACACCAATCCTACAGACGATTCAAATGGCTTTGGTCGGAACTTTGTTGGGAACGATTATTGCGGTGCCATTCAGTTTGTTGGCAGCCCGTAATTTGATGAAGAACACGATTGTCCGTGGTATTGTCCGTTTCTTCTTGAACTTGGTTCGTGCCTTGCCTGACTTGTTGTTGGCAGCGTTGTTCGTTGCGATTGTTGGTATCGGTCCGATGGCCGGTGTCGGCGCTTTGACAATCTTCAGTTTTGGTATGATTTCAAAGTTGTTCTACGAAGCAATCGAAACAATTGATGAAGGGCCAATTGAAGCGTTGACGGCCGCGGGTACCAACAGCTTACAAACGATTGTGTTTGCGGTTATTCCACAAGTGTTCAACCAATTCTTGAGTTACTTCCTATACACATTGGAAATCAATGTCCGTGCCTCAACGGTGCTTGGATATTTGGGAGCCGGTGGTGTTGGATTGTTCTTGAGTCAGACACTTTCAATGTTCCGATACGATCGCACGGCCGTGGTTATCTTGGCCATCTTGGTTGTCGTGGTGATTGTTGACGGCATTTCAAATCGATTGCGGGAGGCGTTGGCATAATGCAAGTAGTTAAGCAAAGTCCTTGGCACCGTTATCGTCCTTGGATTATTACAGTGTTGGTTGTTGCATTGTTTGCCTGGGCTTTTTCTGGGATTCCAATGTCATCAGTTAAGCCACAAGCACTATTGATTACGAAGGCTATTTTCACAGGATTGTTCCATCCGGATTGGTCTTACGTTTATACAGGGGATGGCGAAGATTTGATTACAGCGCTGGTTGAAACGCTGGCCATTGCCTTCTTGGGAACGTTCATCTCAGCTATTTTGTCAGTACCATTTGCCTTCTTGGCAGCCCGCACAAAGAAGGAATTCTTCACGCCACGTTCAACGTTGGGTAAGGTGATTTTGACGGTTATCCGTGTGTTCCCAGAAATCGTGATGGCCATCATGTTCATCAAGGCGGTTGGTCCTGGTGCCTACGCTGGTGTATTGGCAGTCTCGATTCACTCAATTGGTATGTTGGGAAAGTTGTTCTCAGAAGCGGTTGAAAACATCGA
Source organism: Weissella confusa (assembly GCA_041871065.1). Classification (NCBI taxonomy): domain Bacteria; kingdom Bacillati; phylum Bacillota; class Bacilli; order Lactobacillales; family Lactobacillaceae; genus Weissella; species Weissella confusa. The sequence goes on from CP168942.1 coordinate 182,407, forward strand.
CCGCGGACCGAACGAAGCCATCGTGGCAGCTGGCGGATCAGCGCTTGATGGTTTGACATTGGCAACGTTGCCAGCAGTTATGCCTGAATTTATGAATTACACGCTATACCGATTTGAAATCGCGGTTCGTTCAGCGGCTATTTTGGGTATGGTTGGTGCCGGTGGTATCGGTGCGCCATTGATTTTTGCCTTGCAAACACGTCAATGGCCAAAGGTTGGTATCATCTTGCTAGGCATCATCATCATGGTGACGGTAATTGACTTCTTGTCAGGTCAATTGCGTAAGCGCCTAGTCTAATAGGTTAGAAGGTCATCGATTACTCGGTGGCCTTCTCTGTTTAAAGGAGTAAACATGCAAGTTTCTATTATTTCGACTTCTGATGTCCACGGTTATTTTCGGGCTGATGATTTCCGTCGACCATTACAAAATGATGGGTTGGGTTTGACCCGCGCAGCGACAGTTATTGAAACGTTGCGTGAACAAGCTGCCCCAGAAGATGTCATCATCACAATTGAAAACGGTGATTTTATTCAAGGGTCACCATTAACGAATTACATTGAGAAAGTCGATCGATCAGCAGTAAGTTTATATGATGACTTGGCTGAAACGATGGGATACGACGTGCGCATTTTGGGTAATCACGAATTTAATTATGGTCGTGATTATCTTGAACTCGTTTTAGGACAAAACGAGTTGCTGTTGAATGCCAATGTGCTCGATGAAACAAGTGGTGAGCCGTTTATCGGTCGGCCATACACGATTATTGAACGTGGCGGGGTGAAGGTTGGTGTCATTGGTTTGATTACCAAGTACGTGCCAAATTGGGAGCAACCAGCTAACATCCATGGCTTAACATTTGCTGACCCGGTCGAAGTAGCCACGCGTTATGTTGCCGAATTGCGTCCACAAGTGGATGTGTTGGTATTGGCTTATCACGGTGGCTTTGCTGAAGATTTGGAGACTGGTGAACCGTTGGAACGTTTGACGGGTGAAAACCAAGGATACCAATTGCTACAAGTGTCAGGTGTTGATGCTGTTGTGACTGGTCACCAACATCGTACGCTGGCAGCGGTTATCAATCATGTTGCGACAACGCAACCTGGCTATCGCGCTGACCAAGTTGGTTTGATGACATTCACATTGAACGACGAGCGTCAAATTACCAACCGTGATGCGCAATTGATTGCGACAGCGGTGTTTCCTGAGAACGATGCGGTGAAGGCAGTTGTTGAGCCGGTTCACGTTGCGACAAACCACTGGCTTGATACGGCGGTCGGTCACGTTGGTCACAACATGCAAGTGACGGATCACTTCGAAGCGCGTTTGCACAGTCACCCATTCATTGCCTTGGTTAACCAAGTTCAAATGGATGCCACACAAACGACGATTGCTAATACGGCGTTGTTTAACAACGAAGTGAAGGGATTGGCTGATGAAGTGACGTTGCGTGACATTATGACGAATTACATTTATCCAAATACGCTAGTTGTCGAAAAGTTGACGGGACAAGATATTGTGGATGCGCTTGAAGTGAATGCACGCTACTTTGTTGTGGATGATAACGGTCAACCAACCGTTAACCCGGCGTTTTTGGAGCCTAAGGTTGAACACTATAACTATGATGTTTGGAGTGGCATTGATTACACATTTGATTTGCGCCGTCGTAAAGGTGAACGCGTGATTGAAGTGCTTGTCGATGGGGAACCAATTGATTTGGCAGGCGAATACGAAGTTGCAATGAATAACTACCGTGCAGGGGGTGCGGGTAATTTTGCATCCTTCTCACTGGATAAGGTGGTTCGTGAAGTGCAACAAGAAACGGCTGATTTGATTGGTGATTACATTATGAGTCACCCAGATATTAAGATTGCCCAACCAACTAATTTCCATGTGATTTATTAAAAATAAAGCCGGTTTCGTCAATGCAGACGAGACCGGCTTTTGATTACTTCTTATCAGACCAATATTTCTTTTGGTAGGCTTTGCGTGGCACCATCATCATGTACTCGCGCAAAGGATTCTTCTTATAAAATTGTTGATGCTCTTCTTCAGCATCGTAGAACGGCTGGGCGTCTTCAATGCTTGTAACGATTGGTGCGTCGAAGCGACCGGAGTCATTTAAGGCGCGTTTTGACGCTTCAGCAATCTGACGTTGTTCGTCGTTCGACACGAAAATCACTGGGCGGTAGCTGTCACCACGGTCAGCAAATTGGCCCATGGCATCCGTTGGATCGGCGAGCTGCCAATATAGTTCAACCAAATCGCCATATGAAACAACATCATCATCGAACCAAATTTTAACGGCTTCTGTGTGACCAGTTTGATGTGATGCGACTTGTGCATAGGTTGGGTTGGCGACGAAACCGCCAGTGTAACCTGAGCGTACCTTTTGAATGCCAGCCATGGTTTCGAATGGCTCGACCATGCACCAGAAACATCCGCCTGCAAAAATTGCTGTTTGAATTGCCATAATATCCCCTCCGTTTGGTTCTTATTCTACTCAGTTGGTGCAAAAACAAAAGCAATATTTCAAGACTTTCCCTTGAAAAATCGTTATTGCAACTTTTTTGGTTATAATAACTACTGACAAAAGTTAAGTGAGGACATAGAAATGGGTATTACACTTCAAATTGATGATGCGATGGTTGCTTAAATGGCAGAAACGATTCGCAAGAGCATTCCACGTATTGCGCGTGCGAATGAGCAAATGATTTTGTCAGCGCCAGAGTTATCAGAGCGCTTGCCAAAGTTGTCAGCTTTGCCTGATGATGAATTGGTACGTGGTTACTTGCAATTCCTATTCATGTCAATGAATGATACGAAGATGTTGTTGGACCGTGCTTACGTTGATCTATTTTTGACGTCACAACTGGCAACGGTTATTTACTGAGAAACTCTTAAAGCCACGCGTTTGCGTGGCTTTTTTGTAAGTGGTACGTGTAGAATAAAAATAGAAGATTAGTGAAGAGAGATTATTATGATTACGATTAAGTCACCTCGTGAGATCGAGGGAATGCGTAAGTCTGGGGCCATCATTGCCGGTATGCACCAAGGACTACGTGACATTATTAAGCCAGGTATTTCTACCTGGGAGATTGAAGAATTCAGTCGCCAATACATCGAGAGTCACGGTGGACGTGCTGCGCAAATCGGTTTTGAAGGCTATGAATACGCCACGACGGTTTCAGTGAATGAAGAGGTTGCGCACGCGTTTCCACGTAAGGCACTTTTCCTTAAGGAAGGCGACATCGTCACCGTTGATACGGTGGTTGAATTGGATGGTTATTATTCAGATTCAGCTTGGACATATGCCGTTGGTGAAGTCTCACCTGAAGCCCAACGCTTGATGGATGTTGCCAAAGAAGCAATGTACATCGGCATTGAACAAGCGCAAGTTGGTAACCGTTTGGGTGACATCGAGGCTGCAATCAATGCCTTTGTTGAAGATGAAAACGGCTATGGTAATGTCCGTGATTATGTTGGTCACGGTATTCAACCAACGATGCACGAAGATCCAAATGTGTTCCACTATGGTGTTGCGGGTCGCGGACTGCGTTTGAAGCCTGGTATGACCATTACGATTGAGCCAATGGTCAATATGGGAACGTGGGAAGTTGAAACGTCTGAAGAAGACGGTTGGACGGTGACGACGTTGGATGGCTCATGGTCAGCCCAATATGAGCACGTGATTGCAATTACCGAAGAGGGTCCGAAGATTTTGACGAGTCAGGACTCTGAATTCGATGCGAAGTATCTATAATTTGCAGGAGGGAAATCCATGACTGGTCAAGAATGGGAAGATAAATTCCGCCAAGAACATGGTCGCGTTGCGCGCCGTGAAGAATATCGTGCAGCTGCTGCACGTAATTTTGAACCTGAAGAGGCGCCGGTAGAAGCGCCGGTTGCGTCAGCTCCGAAGGCTGCTGCAAAGAAGTCTAGTGGCAAGGGCAAGCAAGCGTTGTTCTTGTTGTTGGCTGTCGTCGTTGCCGTTGTGGCTGGCGCCCTGACGTACAAGTTGACGCATCCTAAGACTAACGATGAACCAGCCAAGGTTGCATCTTCAGCTAAGTCAGTGTCAAAGGCGTCTTCAAGCCAAGCTTCGAGCGCGGTTTCTTCTTCAAGTAGTAGCGCAAGTTCATCAAGCGCCAGCTCAGCAAGTTCAACCAAGGCGTCAGACTTTTCAGGAAGCACGCCTGGGGTTGTCGCAACGGACCTAAGTCGTACTGACCGTGCCGAGATTATTGCTCAGGTGGTTATGGCGGGATATAACAAGCCGGCCACTGATGTAAACGGCATTACAGCTGGAACGGTTGGTGGTGTTGGATCTGGTAAAGGGAGCTTGCACCTTGGCGTTGGCGTAAATGGTATTGGCGTGCAATACTCATTAGCTGGGGATGGCGGTGTGAGCCAAATTACTGGCCGCTATAGTGGCGGTAATGGTGACGGCATGCACGACCTTTTCATCGATGTTAATGATTGGTTGGCAAACCATGACCTTGATGCTGTTCGACAAGCCTTTGGCAACGTGACAGTAACTGACAGCGACGTCAGCGCAATGGGTAACTAAAAATAAGTTAACTTTTTAGCTTGCGCGATTGTTCAAAACCACGTATAGTAATTTAAGTATTAAAAAGTAAATAAATTCGACTTTCCTATCGAGAGTTCAGGGAGGGACTAGACCCTTTGATCTGACGCCAACTTACCCGTTTCGGGCGATGTGGTACTTTCTAGCAGATAGGCGCATATCGACTGAACCCCGACATGCCGCCTACGAGTGGTATGTCGGGGTTATTTAATTTCACAAGAGTTTTTTTATTTTAGGAGATTAGATTATATGTCAGAAAAGCGTTTGTTCACGTCAGAATCAGTTTCAGAAGGACACCCAGATAAGGTTTCAGACCAAATCTCAGATGCCATTTTGGACGCCGTTTTGGCTGAAGATCCACAAGCACGTACGGCCATTGAAACGTCAGTAACGACTGGTTACGTTAACGTTTTCGGTGAGATGTCAACGACGGCCTACGTTAACATTAACGAAATTGTTCGTAACACATTGAAGCGCATCGGTTACGATGATAAGGAAGCTGGTTTCTTGGCTGACGATATCCACGTTGGGGTAACGTTGGACGAGCAATCACCTGACATTGCGCAAGGTGTTGACTCAGCTATCGAGCACCGTGAAGATGGTGGTGTTGATCCATTGGACCAAATCGGTGCCGGTGACCAAGGTTTGATGTTCGGTTTCGCCACGAACGAAACGGACGAATACTTGCCATTGTCAGTTGTTTTGTCACACAAGTTGGTTAAGAAGCAAGCTGACGTTCGTCGTTCAGGTGAGTTGTCATACTTGTTGCCTGACGCCAAGGCACAAGTGACGGTTGAATTGGACGAAAACGACAAGCCAATCCGTATCGACGCTGTTGTTTTGTCAACGCAACACCGTGAGTCAATCTCATTGGAGCAATTGCGTGCCGATGTTCGTAAGTACATCATCGACCCAGTTTTGCCAGCCGACATGGTTGACGACGAGACGCGTTACTACATCAACCCAACTGGTCGTTTCGTAATCGGAGGACCTAAGGGTGATGCCGGTATGACTGGTCGTAAGATTATCGTTGATACGTACGGTGGATACGCTCGTCACGGTGGTGGTGCCTTCTCAGGTAAGGACGCAACCAAGGTTGACCGTTCAGCTGCCTACGCAACACGTCACATCGCCAAGAACATCGTTGCAGCTGGTTTGGCCGAAAAGGTTGAAATCCAAGTTGCCTACGCTATCGGTGTGGCAAAGCCAGTTTCAGTTAACGTGAACACGTTCGGTACGGGTAAGGTTTCTGATGACGAATTGGTAGCCGCAATCCGTGACTTGTTCGAGTTGCGTCCAGCCGGAATTATCGAGGACTTGGATTTGCGCAAGCCTCGTTACGAAGCAACTGCCGCATACGGTCACTTCGGTCGTCCTGAATTGGACTTGCCATGGGAGCGTTTGGATAAGGTTGATGCTTTGAAGGCATACTTTAACAAGTAATAGATAAGATAAAGAAAATGGTCGCTAGGCAGAATGTGCTTAGCGACCATTTTTAAATTGTTATTTGAATCCTTAATTGAAAATAACGGGATATTTTAAAATAAGACATATGTCGATATACGAGCGTTGCACCGCGAGAATAATTCTCGTTGTGCAACGCTTTTTTTCTACGCTTCATCACGGTTTGCGCATGTTTTTGGTGGGTGACACTGTTGCGATAGCTATCTTTGGTACCGCTACTGAATATGTGTTAAAACTAAGCTGTATTGACCTTGTGGAGTGGTGAGTGAGCTCCGAGAGGGACGGGGTCGGAACACGTTAGAGAGTATATAACAGTGGGGGTTTGAAAAATGAATAAGGCAGACAAAGCCTTGGGGGCATCCGAGCAACGCAAGCGGATGTATAAGTCCAAGAAGATGTGGGTGATTGCCGGGATTTCCTGTTTGACGTTAGGCGGGGGCGTAGCGTTAGACTTTCCGGATATTTCGGTTGATCGCAATGGCGTTCACTTGGTCCAAAGAACGGCTGACGCAGCGGTCGTGGATGGACAATTGTTTACGAACGTCGATACGACATCGAATGCAACGGGATCACTACCAGTTGGGCAACCAACAAATGTTGATTTCACGATGGATGCAAGTGGTGCGGCTGATGTTTCGTTAGTTGGTGATACATCTCGTGAGGTGGCACTGCAGGTGCCGGCTGGGACCGATATTGAGGCGGCTGGACCAATTAAGGTGCACGTTGAAGTAATCGGCGGACTAGGGACGGTACTTGATCCAGTTGTGAATGCGTTGCAATTGGTCTTAACTGGATTGGATACAACAATCATAAAAGCGGCAATTGGTTCTGAAGTTATAGATAACCTGAATAAAACATTAGACAATTTAAAGAATGGTGCTGTTACAGCGGATTACACGGTTGATCCTAGTGAAGCGACAGTAGAAACTTTGCCAGATGGCAGTCAGTATTTGTCGGTTGACTTGGATGGTGGATTGGGAACGGCTTTAAGCCAAACACTTACCAATACGCTGACAGATTTGTTGAACACGGTGAAAAGTATTAGTGTTCTGGGTGTTGATATCAGTTCGATAACGTCACCGCTCATTGATGGTGTGTTGACGCCGACTATTACCAGCTTGTCTTCAGGAACGGGCGATACTGTTAATCAATTGGTAGATGCTGCTGTTTTAGGTAGCACAACGGTCACGGTGCCGACGACAATCACGCCGGATGGCTCGACATCACCAGTCGAGGTTAAGGGAGCGATTGCGAGTTCGGATGCAATTAATCTTGATTTGTTTGCTGGTGTAGCCAGTTCGACTGATGTCTTAGTTGATTTAACGACAGCGAAGGCAAATGCAAACGCACAGATTGATGCTTTGACTGCATTGACGGATGCCGAACGCGCAGATTATAAGAGTCAGATCGAGGCTGCAACTAGTACAGATGCGATTGATGGGATTGTCACGACTGCGCAATCGGCAAACGAGTTGGCACAAGCGAAGTTAGATGCGAATGCTGCGATTGATGCGCTAACTTATTTGTCTGATGATGAAAAGACAGCATACAAGCAACAAGTTGCGAGCGCAACGACAGTTGAAGATGCGAATAATGTGGTGACGGCCGCAACAACCCAAAATCGAGCAAACGCTAAAACGTGGGGAACTGGCGAAGTCGCCGGCCTAACGAATTTAGATGATGCTTCGAAGCAAGGATTCACAACGCAAATACAAGGCGCAACAACGCCCGAGCAAGTTGAGCAAATCGTAGCGACTGCTAAAACAGCAGATGCAACGGCACTTGCTGACGCACGAACGACGGCCACGACCGCAATTGATGGCATGGCTTATTTGTCGATTGCTGAAAAAGATGACTACAAAGCGAAAGTGGCGAGTGCAACTGACGTGGCTGGTGTGAATGCGGTTGTGTCTGATGCAACTGATCAAAATTTGGCAAATGCCCAATCCTGGGCGAATGATGAAATCACCAAGTTAGTTAACCTGGATGCTGATGCCAAACAAGGTTACGCCGATCAGGTACCAACAGCTACGACTGTGGCGCAAGTTGAACAAATTGTGGCCGATGCTAAAGCGGCCGATGTAGCCGTTGTGGAAGCTGAACGTACGAAGGCGAATGCTGCCATTGATGCGTTGGGTTATTTGTCGACGGATGAAGTGGCGGGATACAAGCAAGATGTTGAAAATGCCACGACTGTTGCTGACGTGAATGATGTGGTTACGCAAGCCACAGCGACGAATTTTGAAAATGCTAAAGACCAGGCAACAACAGCAATCGGTACATTACCTAACTTGGCATCAGATGATCAAGCAACGTACGTCGATAAATTGGCTGATGCCAAAACAGTGGCGGATGTTGAACAAATTGTCGCTGATGCAAATGCAGCTGATTTAGCCGTGTTGGCGGATGCGCAAGATAAGGCGAAAGCGACTGTCGATGCGTTGAACTACTTGTCATCAGACGAGAAAACAGATTTTGAGAATCAGATTGCTAATGCCAAAACAGTGGCCGATGTTGATGCGATTGTTGTGCAAGCAAAGAATACTGATTTGGCGGATGCACGGGTTTGGGCAACAAATGAAATTAGTGCGTTGAATAACTTAGATACTGATACCCAACAGTCATTTATTTCTAAGTTGCCAGATGCTGAAACGGTAGCGGCGGTAGAACAAATCGTGGCGGATGCGAAGGCTGCTGACGAAAGTGCTTTGCAGGATGCACAGGCTGACGCAACTGCGACAATTAAAGAGTTGACGTATTTGTCAGATACGGAAAAGTCGACTGCGACACAAGCCATCGATGACGCAACAACGATTGCTGATGTTGATAAGGCGGTTGCGGATGCGACTGCCAATAACTTGACGAATGCTAAGGGCTCAGCAACGACTGGGATTAGCAGGCTAGCGAACTTGTCTGAAGCTGATCAGACAACATATACAGAACAAGTTAACCAGGCGACGGATGTGGCGACTGTTGAAAAAGCGGTCGCGGATGCAAAGGATGCGGCTGAGTTGGCGTTAACTCAAGCGCAAAAAGCAGCTGATACAACGATTGCTGATTTGACGTACTTATCAGCAGATGAGCTGACTGACTTCAAGCAACAGGTAACAGATGCAACGACCATTTCTGATGTGACGCAGATTGTTACTGGGGCGACCAATCAGAATTTAACCAACGCCAAGGAATCAGGTTCAGATGAAATCGAAGGTTTGAAGAATCTTGATGATAGTCAGCAACAAACATTTGTGGAACAAGTAACGAATGCAGATACGACGGACGCGGTTGAGCAAATCGTTGCTGACGCCAAATCAGCTGATGAATTAGCGGGACAGAAAGCTGATGCGCAAGCTGAAATCGATGCCATGACTTATTTGTCAGATGATGAGAAATCAACGTATAAGAATCAGGTTACCAAAGCGACTGATGCAACTGGTGTGAACAATGTTGTTGGCGAAGCGACTGACACGAATTTGGCTAATGCTAAGGATTCAGCCACAACTGAAATTAGCAGTCTGGCTAATCTATCAGATACCGAGCGGACTGATTACGCCAATCAAGTGACGCAGGCTGGTGATGTCGCAACGGTTGAACAAATTCTCACCGATGCACAAGCGGACGTTGATGCAATGACCTACTTGTCTGATGACGAGAAGGTTGATTATAAGCAACAAATCTCAGATGCGACTGATGCAACAGGTATTAATGCTGTTGTTAATGAAGCAACTGACACGAATTTGGCAAATGCTAAAGCAAGCGCGACAACTGAGATTGGCAACTTAGCCAATTTGTCTGAGGCCGACCAATCAACATACACAGACCAAGCTAATCAGGCGACGGATGTGGCGACTGTTGAACAAGCAGTAACTGATGCGAAGAATGCTGATAAGGCGGCATTGGCGGAAGTGCAAAAAGACGCAGGCACAACAATTGACGATATGACGTACTTGTCGACGGATGAAAAGGATGATGCTAAGCAACAAGTAGCTGATGCCACGACGATTGCTGATGTTGAGAAGCTTGTGTCTGAAGCGACCGACCAAAATTTGGCTAATGCCAAGGATTGGGCAAATGGTGAAATTGCTGAGCTGGCTAATTTGGATGCAGATATGAAGCAATCATTTGATAATCAAGTGTCACTGGCTGAGTCAACTAGTGACATTGAGCAGATTGTTGCCGATGCGCAGGCGGCTGATAAGTTGGCAGAACAAAAATCAGATGCACAGGCCGAAATTGATAACATGACCTATTTGACTGATGATGAGAAGTCAGCTTATAACCAACAAATCTCAGATGCGACTGATATTGCGGGGGTTAATGCCGTGGTTGATGACGCAACTGACCAAAATTTGGCCAGTGCCAAAGACGTAGCGACAACTGAGATTGGCAACCTAGCGAACTTGTCTGAAACTGACCAAACGACGTATACGGACAAAGTCAATCAAGCGACGGATGTCGCGACAGTTGAACAAGCGGTCACTGATGCAAAGCAGGCAGCTGATTCAGCGTTGGCGGAAGCGCAAAAAGATGCAACAGCGACGATTGATAATTTGAGCTATTTGTCATCAGATGAGCAGACCGACTTTAAGCAACAGATTGCTAACACTGAGAATGTTGCTGATATCGCACCAATCGTCACTGAAGCGACGGACCAAAACTTGGCAAATGCTAAGACTGACGCATCGACTGAGATTGATGAGTTACAGCATTTGTCTGATGATAAGAAGCAATCGTTTGTTGATCAGATTTCGAATGCGGATACAGTGGCAGCGGTTGAGCAAATCATTGCAGATGCCAAATTGGCTGACGAGCTAGCGCAACAACAAGCAGAAGCTGAGACGCAAATCGATGAGATGGCGTACTTGTCGGATGACGAAAAAGCATCCTACAAGAACCACGTTGCAACAGCGACGACTTCAGATGAGGTCGCAACGATTATTGATGAAGCTGAAGCAACGAACTTGGCGAATGCAAAAGACTGGGCACATGACGAAATCAGTGACCTGACTAACTTGTCAGCTAGTTTAGTAAGTTCGTTTAGCAGTGAAGCCAGTGGCTCGGATACCGTGGCTAAAGTGGAAGAGGTTGTGGATGAAGCAACGGCTGCCAATGAGCAACCTGAACCGGAACAAACGGCTGAAAATGATTCGGTGCCAACAAGTAATGCTTCAACAATCACCGGTTCTCAAAATGATGCAACAGTGGCGGTTGATGCTACGAAAAACGTGACAACGAATGATGGGGCAACGAATAACGTAGCGGCAGCGCCGTTGCCTTTGAGTAATGCTCAAGTGGCGACAGGTGGTACGGCAACCGGTGCGACTGATACGCCTGTTTGGAGCGGAGATGGTACGCAGAATACTGTCATCACGCCACTGGGTGAGACAGCAACTGGTTCATTATCAACTACGGTGGGTGATCAGATGACTTCGTCTAATGGGAATGCGTCAGGTGCATCAAACCCATACGTCGCGACTGCGAGTTCAATAGCTGGAACGACGGGACAGGGACAAGCAATTGATGATCGCATTGTTTACAACGGATCAAGTAAAGAAGTGACAGATGGTCGAGCTAATCCTGAGGAAACGGACGAACAAACTGAAAAAGTGGCGGACGTACGACCATATCTTGTTGGTATTTTTGCATTCTGTGCAATGTTCTTGGCGTGGATTATGCGTCGTAAGGACAAGAAAGATCAATAGCGAGAGCCCTAAACCCGAATAAACAAATCTGTTTGGTATAATTTGGCAAAACATGTGGGTTTAGGGGAGAAAAATACTATGAAACAATCAATCTGGACGCTGTTATGGCGTCGGTTTTGGCAATCGAAATGGACGCTGAGTCGGCTGTTCTTCTCGATTACGATTTTAATTTCAGTCATCGTCGTCCCAGTTTTGAAGGGTTTGCTGTACGTCGGCCAATGGCTTGATGAAGTGCCGTTTATGTCCCTTTCAAATGTGGGACAAGTGCTGATGCAAAATCCAATCTTCACGGTTATTTTAGTCATCACGGTGCTGATTCTATTAACGGTGTTTATTAGTCAATTGGCCAGTTACACGATTGGCTTTTCGGCAGTACATGAGGGGCAACGTCCGACTGCAACTAGCGTCATGAAGACCGCGTTGCACCGTTTGCGTCAAGGTGGTGTTGGTGCGTGGGTATTGATTTTGTTTTACGGCATTGTCGTATTACCGTTCCCAATGCTAGCATTTCACTCGCAATTAACGGCGGATTTAATCATTCCACAATTTGTATGGCCGACTATCACTGGCACACCGTGGATGTTAACGCTTATCTGGGTGCTTGGTTTAGCAGCATTATTCTTCGCAATTCGCTTTTTCTACGTATTGCCAGAAATTATGCTTGCCGAACACAAGGCGGGGCTGGCAATCAAAAATAGTTGGCGTAAAACGAGCGGGGCGCAAGGTATTAAATTAGCGCTGACACTGTTGGCTGGTTCAATTTTGGTTGGCTTATTAACGTTGATTGTCTTTGGATTGACTTGGAGTGCGCAATACATTGTTGATTGGTTCGCACCATTCACGGTGAGTGCGCTAACAGCGGTTGCAACCTTCACGTTTGCGACGTTGATTGATATTTTCTTTGGCATCATGAGTTTGCAGTTCATTATTGGGTTGATGGCTCGTGATTATCAGGTTGTGCAACTTGTTGATTATGCTACGAAGCCACGCCACACAAAGCGTGTTGTTGGGCTGATTCTAATGCTTGGTGCGTTAATCCAAGGAGCGGGACCGTCATTGTTCTTCGTTGTGAATACCGTTAGCCGACCATTAGTACCTTGTCACATCGTGGTGTGGATGACGGTAACGGTGTACAAAACACAATTCCGGCGATGATTGATACGGTGTCGCATGCTCGTCCAAGTTTTGTGGAGATGGACATCCGCCAAACAAAGGATGGTAAATGGGTGGTGATGCACGATCCAAATTTGGCAACGCTGACAAAGGGTGCTTCGAATAAATCAGTTTCTGATTTGACGTTAGATGAAGCGACGAAGCTGACTGTCTATGAGAATGGACACCAAGCTAAGATTCCGAGTTTTGAAGAATATGCCAAAGCAGCCGAACGTTGCAATGTAAAACTGCTGGTCGAAATTACGACAGAACGCACTAATGCGCCAGACTTAGCGGATTCATTCTTGGATCAATTCCAAACAACAATGGATAAAAATGGTTGGCAGATGCACAGCTTGAACTATTCAGTTGTGCAGCGTTTGAAGACGCTAGATAAGAAGCTACAAGTCGGCATGATTTTGCCGGGTGACTTTATCGGTGCGCCGGTGACGAAGGCGGATTTCTACACGATGGAATACTCTTATTTGACGCAAAGCCAGGTCGATGATTTGAATGAGCGTGGTAAGGGAATCTATGCCTGGACGGTGAATGACTCACAAGGCATGGTTGAAACCTATGCCAAGGGTGTCCAAGGCGAGATTACGGATGACGTCACAGAGTTGAAGTCGGTTGTGCAAGAGACACACCGTGCACACGTGATGCATCAGAAGCTAGGATTGTATATTGTTAACATTTTGGCAAATTAATACATGATGGAAAGTCGAGGCATTCAATGCGATGCCTCGACTTTTTGTGTTAAATGCGAACTTTATGTAAACAATGATGCCAAAGTTCGTCTTTTAACCGTTTGTTAGTAAGGGTCTGGCCAGTTAAAACTATTAAATTACGAAGTATACCCTTTACAATGACGTAAGTTCGGGTTATGATATCTAAGTTGTTAAAAACGAAATAAATGTTCGTGTTTTATATCTATTAAGGGGATTTCATAATGAATCGTAAAGTTGTTTTGGGAATTGGTGCTGTTGTGTTGGTTGGTGCAGGAATTGGGGCTTACATGCACTCTGGCTCAGTTGAAGCTAAGAATGAACACACGTCTGTTGCGTTGATCACGGATGCAGCCGGTATCGATGATAAGTCATTCCAACAATCAGCTTGGCAAGGATTGACGAAGTGGGCAAAGGCGAATGATGTTAAGGAAGGTAAGGGTGGTTACACATACTTCCAAGCCAAGACGTCAGCTGACTTTGAGACAAACATCAACCAAGCTGTTTCAAATGGTTATGAGAACATCTACGGCATTGGCTTCCCAAAGACGCCATCAATTAATGCGGCGGCTAAGAAGTACCCAAAGAACAACTTTATGATTATTGATGATGTTGCAAAGACGCGTAAGAACGTTGTCTCAGTAACGTTCCACTCAGAACAATCATCATACCTAGCCGGTGTTGCGGCAGCTGAAACGACAAAGACGAACAAGCTTGGTTTTGTTGGTGGGATGAAGTCAGCGGTTGTTGATACGTTTGAAGCTGGTTTTATTGCCGGTGCTAAGTCAGTTAACCCTGATATTCAAGTTGATGTGCAATATGTTGGTGATTTCGCTGACGCTGGTAAGGCCAAGACGATTGCGGCTTCAATGTACCAAAACGGTACGGACATCATTTACCAAGCTGCCGGTGGCGCTGGTACAGGTGTCTTTACTGAGGCGAAGGACTTGAATGAAAAGCAAACGAAGGCCGATAAGGTTTGGGTCATCGGGGTTGATATTGATCAATCAGCTGATGGTGATTACAAGGCAACTGACGGCGCATCAAACTTCACGTTGACGTCAGCAACGAAGGGTGTCGGCACGGTTGTGACTGACGTGACGAAGATGGCAGATGAAAACAAGTTCCCAGGTGGCAAGCATTTGGTTTACGGCTTGGATGATAAGGGTGTTGCGGTGACACGCGGTAACATGTCAGATAAGGCATGGTCTGCAGTCGAAGCAGCCAAGAAGCAAATTCTTTCTGGTGACGTGAAGGTGCCAGTGAAGTAAATGAAAAAGACGGCAGAGATGCCGTCTTTTTTGTGTTATTCGAATAATGATTTGTAATCGCCGTAACCTTGTTGATCTAGCTCATCAACTGGCACAAAGCGCATCGCTGCTGAGTTAATGCAGTAACGTAATCCGCCTTCTTGAATAGGCCCATCAGTAAACACGTGACCTAAGTGAGAGTTAGCGTCTGTTGATGTCACCTCAGTTCGGAACATGCCATGTGAGGTGTCGAGGTGGCACTTAACTGCTTTTTTCTCGATTGGCTTAGTGAATGATGGCCAACCACAGCCGGCGTCGTATTTGTCAGTTGAACTGAACAAAGGTTCGCCACTCACAACATCAACATAGATACCGTCATCGAACCACGCATCGTACTTACCAGTGAACGGTGCTTCGGTAGCAGCCTCTTGTGTGACGGCGTATTCTTCAGGTGTGAGCCGTTGACGTAATGCTTCTTTATCATATTTTGTCATCGATAATATCCCCTCTTTCTGATGAATCTACCTGTAGTGTCTCATGATTACCATTGCATCGCAAACGCTGGTATCATTAATGATAAATAAGAAGAGTTTGGAATGGTGTTACATGTTACTAAATGAAATGTTTGACGATTATGGCGAACTAATCCTAACGCCAACTGATTTTGAGAGCCTTGAGACGTACCACGAGTTGGTCGATTTAATTACAGACAAGAATGCGGAAGCCGCAACTGGCATCCTAGCAGATATTCGCATGATGAACATGTTTTCAACACGAACGGTGGGGATGCTGTTTGAAGATGCAACCAAGCAATTTGATGTGACGATTAACCAAGTTGATGGCTTGATTATGATTACACTTGGCACGCTGGTAGCGCCATTGGTTTCAGACCGCGATTTGAAGAACGGCCAGGAGTTGCCTTGGCGCATTGAAAATGATGATGTGCACATTGAAGTGACGTTGGATGATTTGATTGATCGTAAGATGAGCATTTATGCTTTCTTCTCAGAACTATCAGCGCCAATCACGCGTCCAAAGCGCTTGCTCCCTAAGTTTGTGCGTTCGGTGGTTGATGAAGCGCCAATTTCATTCCAAGCGCAATTGTTGGATATGAAGAACCTGCGTTTCGAATTGGTTGCCCAATTGGCAGCGGGGATGCCAGAACAACCAGTCGAACCAGTTCACGAAGAACGCGTGGATGAGCGCCCGTTCAAGTTTGACGATTATAATCACTTGATTGATTTCTCATTCTTGTTGAACGATGCGGGACAATTAGTGGATATGTATCGCTTGGATGACGGATCTTTTGTGGCAGTTGTACCAACACAAGACGAAACGGCACGTGCGTTAGCGGTAGAATATAGTGGCAAGATGATGCCGGTTTCGGTAGCTTACATCATTGAACACGGACAAAAAATGAACTAAACACTTATTCGGAATGCAAAGGGGGAGGCACGATGAAAAGATGGGTCAGTATTATAGTGGGGTTGGTCGCAATTTTTGCGGTCGCTTTTGCTTTAAACCATTCGTTGAGGTTAAAACGTAATCCAGACAAGTATGTCTATTCGAACACACCAACCTTATTTATTCACGGGTATGGTGGCACATTAAATTCAACCAAAGACTTGGTCCGAGCAGCTGAAAAGTCTGGTGCGGCTAAGAAAATGCTAACGGCGCGGGTGACGAAAGATGGCCACGTGAAGTTGTCAGGTCATTGGGATAAGAACCGATTTAATCCCATGGTGCAAGTGGTTTTTTCAGATAATCGTAATACGGATTATCAAACGGATGCCAAGTGGATCAAGAATGTCGTGGTGGCGTTGCAACACAAGTATGACATTAAGTCGTTCAATGCCGTCGCACATTCGATGGGTAACCTGGGGTTAATGACGTATGAAATGACGTACGGTCAAGATAAGTCATTACCACAGTTACGCAAACAGGTTTCAATCGCTGGTCACTTCGATGGTATTGTTGGGATTGATAAGCAAGTTGCAGATAATCATTTAAATGGCATTGGCAAGCCTGAAAAGACGGTGTCGTACTATGACTGGTTGTTAGCGCGACGCGATAATTATCCAAAGAACCAAGTTGATGTGTTGAACATTTATGGTGATTTGGATGATGGGACGCACTCGGACGGACGAGTATCAACGACGTCAGCTAAGTCGCTGCAATACTTGCTCGGTGATCGCCCAAAGTCATATCAAGAACGCTTGATTAGCGGTCCTGAAGCACAACACAGTAAATTGCACGAGAATAACCAGCAAGTGAACCGTGCCATGATTGATTTCTTGTGGGGTCGCACGAAGTAATTCAGTTCAGTTATAATGGAAAGCGACTAAAAAGGATAAACGAGAGAAAATATGAGTAATACAATTATTCCGGTAAAGCTGGGTGAGCAACGCGAAGGTGTTGTCATCGACGTGCTTTACACCGGGTTGGGGGTCATCATGGTTGATGACTATCCAATTCATTTGGAAAACGCCTTCGAAGGCGAGAAAATTTTATTTGAGGTGACGCAGGTCAACCGTAAGTTCGGCCGTGCCAAGGTTGTTGAAATTCTTGAAGCGTCACCAGACCGTGTGGCATCTGGCAAGGACTATTTGCTTGAAGCCGGTATTGCACCCTACGTCAATTTGGCCTACGATGCGCAATTGCGTTTGAAGCAACAACAAGTGCAAAAGTTGTACAAAGAATACGGCATCGATGTCGACGTTGCACCAACTATTGGGATGGATAATCCAACTCACTACCGTAACAAGACGGTTGTGCCAGTGAAGTATGTTGATGGTAAGTTGACGACCGGTTTCATCAAGAAGCGTACGCCTGGTGACATTGTACCATTGGACGATTACTTCGTTAACGATGAGAAAATCGACCAAATCATCGGCATTGTGCGTGACATTTTGGACGCGCACAAGGTATCGGTTTTTGATGACGATACGCAAGAAGGTGAAATGCGCTATATCATGGTGCGTCGCGGTTATTACAGTCACGAAGTCATGGTGGTGTTGGTCACGCAAACGCCAACGTTGACGGATGAAGATGCGATTGCGGCTGACATTGCTGAGGCGGTTGACGGCATCAAGAGTATCATCTTGAACTACAATCCACGTAGCTTGCACGTTTTGACGTCAGGTGACAATCGCACATTGTGGGGTGCTGACGCCATTCACGATAAGTTGTTGGATATCGATTTTGAAATCGGACCAAATTCGTTCTACCAAGTTAACCCACAAACGACGGAAGTGTTGTACGACATGGCCGCAACGAAGGGGGAGTTGAAGGAATCTGACACGGTTATCGATGCTTATTCAGGTATCGGAACTATTGGTTTAACGGTTGCTGACCGCGTTGACAAGGTGTTGGGTGTTGAAGTGATTGAGCGTGCCGTGATTGACGCGCAAAAGAACGTCGCTAACAACAATGTGAAGAACGCTGAATTCGTCACAGCTGATGCACCTGAACAAATGCAAAAGTGGAAAGACGGTGGCTTGAAGCCGGACGTTATCTTCGTTGACCCACCTCGTCGTGGTTTGACGGAAGACTTGTTGGATGCCGTTGCGGACATGAATCCTGACCGATTTGTTTATGTGTCATGCAACCCAGAAACAATGGCGCGCGATGCCAAGTACTTGATCGACAAGGGCTTCCGCATCAAGGGTGACATTCAACCATTGGATCAATTCCCACAAACTGCTCACGTTGAAGCAGTGGCAGTGTTTGAGCCAATTAATAAGTAAAAATAAAACTCCCTGAGCTGCGGGCTCAGGGAGTTTTTTTGATTAACGACGTTGAACTAACAAGGCGGTTTCGCCGGTTAGGACGTCTTCGTATTTTTGGACACCGTAAGAATCCGTTGGCAATTGGGCCACGTAAGCTTGGGCGTCGGCTAGGTTGGCTGGGTTGTCACTTAGCAACAACACCAAACCATTCGTCTTCAAGACCATCAACAATGTCTTAACGGTCGCCGTCAATGTCTCAGTATCCATGTTTTCGTCCACTTGGAACAAGGCAGCAGCGATTGGCTTTGTTGGATCCAAATAGTTGGTAACGGCTGAGAAGTCCTTGCTGATTAGGTCAACGCGGTTGTGTAGACCACTCAAGAAAAGTGATGTGGCAACGTCATCGATTTCAGCCTTAACATCTGAAAAGGCCAAGACCTTACCAGTGTCACCAACACGGCTAGCGAGGAAGCGCGTGATGTCACCGCGACGAATCGTGGCATCAATGGCCAAGTCGCCTGGTACTAAATATTCATTCAGCGTGATTTGCGCTAGATTCTGAGTTGATCGCATGTTCGAAAACCTCTCGTGTTTGATATTTGAAAATAAGTTCCTTCGACATAATTAGGAAAAAGACGCCAAGGCCGAAGCCGGCTAGGATGTCTGACAAATAGTGGACACCCAGATAGACGCGGCTGAGGGGGATGGCGACGACCAGTGCGGCGAACAATGTCATGATGGCATAGCGCACTTGGTCGTGTTGTTTCAAGTAATAATGTACGAGAACAATCAATGAACCATATAATAGCACGGCATTGAGTGCGTGACCCGATGGGAAGGAAAACCCACCTTGGCTGATGACATGATAAATGTCAGGACGTGGGCGGTGGAAAACGTGCTTAAGTAGTGCCATGACGCCAAGGCCGAAGACGCCGACGTTCAAAACGATAAAGACGGCTACGTCGATTTTGCGAACCAGCAACGCCACAATGGCGGTTGCCGTCATCACAATCAACGTCCACTTCGGGTTACCGGCACGCGTGATATTACGGAAGAACCAAGAACGTTCTGGCGTGACTGGTTGCCGGATATGTTTGAAGCCAAACTGGTCAATCCAATCGATATAACCCAAATGGTGGGTATAGCCAATTGCTAATAAAATAAATAGGATTAACCCCGCAAAGGCAACCGCAAGCTGAAAATAATCAAACTTACGCATTTGAAACATATGGACACCCGCTTTCACTACTTTTTCATTAACTAAGTGTATCACAATTTGGATTAATTATTAGTCGTGTGAAACACCGGTATAAACCCGCTCATTTATTGAAAGAACGGCATTTTTTTGTTAAAGTTAGAACATTAAAGTGAGGTTATCAATCATGGCATATCAACACAAAGAAGTAGAAAAGAAGTGGCAACGCTTCTGGGAAGAGAATCAAACCTTTAAGACGTCATCAGACCACTCAAAGGAAAAGTTCTTCGCAATGGACATGTTCCCATTCCCATCAGGGCAAGGGCTACACGTTGGGCACCCAGAAGGTTACACGGCAACTGATATCGTTTCACGTATGAAGCGTATGCAAGGGTTCAATGTTTTGCACCCAATGGGATTCGACGCGTTCGGTTTGCCTACTGAAGAGTACGCAATCAAGACGGGTGAGGATCCACGTGTCGTGACGGCAAAGAACGTTAAGAACTTCCGCCGCCAAATGAAGACACTTGGTTTGTCATATGACTGGTCACGTGAGGTTAACACGACTGACCCTAAGTACTACAAGTGGACGCAATGGATCTTCGAGCAATTGTACAAGAAGGGCTTGGCATACGAAGATGAAATCATGGTTAACTGGGCCCCTGATTACAATGGTGGAACGGTTGTTGCCAACGAAGAAATCATCGACGGTAAGACGGAGCGTGGTGGCTTCCCAGTTTACCGTGTCCCAATGCGTCAATGGGCATTGAAGATTACGGCTTACGCTGACCGTTTGTTGGAAGATTTGGACGATGTTGATTGGCCAGATGCTATCAAGGAACAACAACGTAACTGGATTGGTCGCTCAATCGGTGCTTCTGTAAACTTCAAGGTGAAGGATTCAGATGCTGAAGTTGAAGTCTTCACGACGCGTGCTGATACGTTGTTCGGTGCAACTTACCTTGTTTTGTCACCAGAACACGCTTTGGTATCAGAAATTGTTTCTGACGACCAAAAGGAAGCTATCGAAGCCTTCAAGAAGTCAATTGCTTCAAAGTCAGATTTGGAGCGTACGGACTTGAACAAGGACAAGGCCGGTGTCTTCACTGGTGCATATGCTATCAACCCAATGAATGGTGAAGAATTGCCAATCTGGATTGGTGACTATGTTTTGGCTTCATACGGAACGGGTGCCATCATGGCCGTTCCTGCTCACGATACGCGTGACTACGAATTTGCTAAGAAGTACGATTTGCCAATGCGCCAAGTTTTGGCCGGTGGTGACATCGCTGAAGAAGCTTACACTGGCGACGGTGAGCACATTAACTCAGGCTTCTTGGATGGCATGGGTAAGCAAGAAGCTATCGAAAAGGCAATCGCTTGGTTGGAAGAGCAAGGTGTTGGTCACAAGCAAGTTAACTACCGCTTGCGTGACTGGATCTTCTCACGTCAACGTTACTGGGGTGAGCCAATTCCTGTCATCCACTGGGAAGACGGTGAAAAGACGCTTGTACCAGAAGACCAATTGCCACTGCGTTTGCCAGAAGTTGATAACATCATGCCTTCAGGTACTGGTGAGTCACCATTGGTTAACGTTGACGACTGGGTAAACGTGGTTGACGAAAACGGCCGCAAGGGTAAGCGCGAGACGAACACGATGCCACAATGGGCTGGTTCATCATGGTACTACTTGCGTTATATGGATCCACACAACGATAAGGAAATTGTTTCACCAGAGGCTGAGACATACTGGAAGAACGTTGACTTGTACATTGGTGGTGCCGAGCACGCTGTGTTGCACTTGTTGTACGCACGTTTCTGGCACAAGGTTTTGTACGACTTGGGTGTTGTCCACACCAAGGAGCCATTCCAAAAGTTGGCTAACCAAGGAATGATCTTGGGCGAAAACCACGAGAAGATGTCTAAGTCTAAGGGTAACGTTGTTAACCCTGATGACGTGGTTGAAGAATACGGTGCCGACACATTGCGTTTGTACGAAATGTTCATGGGACCTTTGGAGCAATCAATCGCTTGGTCAGAAGATGGTTTGGCTGGTTCACGTCGTTGGTTGGATCGTGTATGGCGTTTGTTCATCGATGATGAAGACAAGCTACGCGACCACATCACGACGGTTAACGACCACAAGTTGAACAAGATCTACAACGAGACGGTTAAGAAGGTTACGGAAGACTACGAAGGTCTACGTTTCAAC
Source organism: Weissella confusa (assembly GCA_041871065.1). NCBI lineage: Bacteria > Bacillati > Bacillota > Bacilli > Lactobacillales > Lactobacillaceae > Weissella > Weissella confusa. The sequence continues at coordinate 204,418 of CP168942.1, forward strand.
ACGGCCATCTCACAAATGATGATTTTCATCAACGAAGCATACAAGGCAGAAAACTTGCCTGTTGAATACGTTGAAGGATTCATCAAGTTGTTGAACCCAATTGCCCCTCACATGACGGAAGAATTGTGGAGCTTCTTGCACAAGGACGAATCAGTGACGTACCAACCATGGCCAACGTTTGACGAGGCTGCTTTGGTTGAAGACGAAATTGAAATCGTTTTGCAAGTTAACGGTAAGGTTCGCGGTCGTTTGACGATTCCTGCGGACGCTGACCGTGAGAAGATGACTGAGTTGGCAATCGCTGACGAAGCCGTTCAAAAGCAACTGGATGGTGGACAACCAAAGAAGGTTATCGCTGTGCCAGGTAAGTTGGTGAACGTTGTTTTGTAATCTGCATGTCAGGTTTTAAGACATCTAGACCCACTTTTTAAACAATAGTGGCTATACTGAAGAGGAACTCTCGCGTTTGTGGGGGTTCCTCTTTTAGTATGCAAAGCAAGGGGGTGCAGGGCATGGCAAAGAGAATTTTGATGGCTGTTGAGAACCTGGGAATGGGTGGCATGAAGCGAGCTGCAACTGTTGTTGGTAACGCCATGACTGAATTCGCCACGGTTGCTTTTTACCAGATGGCTGATGTGCCATCTTACTACGAGTTGAAGGGGCGTTTAATTCCAGCGCCTCATCCGGTCATGCCAACGAATGGCCCTGATCCATTGCACACCTATCAGCAACAAATGGCAGATTTGGCTGATATTTTGATAGAAGAGAAAATTGATGTCGTGATTTTAAATGCAGGTATCTTAACGAGTTTTATTCCATACCTGAAGTCACGACTCCCTGAATTAAAAACGATTGCTTGGATGCATAATAATATCGATACTTACTTTAATCAGTATTACCGTGACATGCGAGCTGAATTTGTGACGGGTGTCAAAGCGGCCGATACAGTGGTTGCATTGACGGAAACTGATTTAGAAGGCTTCCAAACCGTGACTGACCGGGCTGTTAAAATTTGGAATCCGTTGACGATGCCGGTGACAGGACGAGCCGACCTAACCAAGCATACGATTGCGTTCACGGGTCGCATTGCCATTCAGCATAAGGGAATTGATATTATGTTGAATTTGGCTAAGAAATTACCAGATGATTGGCGGATTGCGATTGCTGGTGAGGGCTTACCGGATGACATGGCGTCATTTGAGCGTTTAATTAAAGCAAATGAAGTCGCGGACAAAATTATTTATCGTGGTGGATTACATGATGAAGAACTGGCGGAACACTATCGCCAAGCCTCGATTTTTCTCGCCACATCACGTTGGGAAGGTTTGCCATTGGTATTGGTCGAGGCGATGAGTTTTGGCTTGCCAATCCTGTCGACTGATAATACTGGGGCGGTCGAAATTTTGGAAGGTGGTATTTATGGGGAATTGGCTGCCAAAAACGCTGATGCCCTGTGGTACCGCCTTGAACCGATGTTACAAAGTTATGAAATGCGTTGTTTATTGGCCACAAAGTCATTAGAACGCGCCAAAGATTTCGAATTGTCAGCTATTCTGGCAAATTGGCGAGACATTGTCGCCTAAATGAAATACCCGTTGGTTGGGTTGATATTACATATCAACTACAAACAACGGGTTTTCTTGTGTATAATAGTTATTTGGAATACTTTGGCGCTATAGTTCAACAGGATAGAACAAGGACCTCCTAAGTCTTAGATCACAGTTCGAGTCTGTGTAGCGTCATTTTTTTGTATGAAAGAAAGGGGAACGGTCAACATGGCTGATGAAAAATCACCCCAGTATGAAGAGTCACCATTCCGACGTGATATAACGTTTGAAGAATTGGCTGCTCTCCTTAATGGGGCCACTATTGATGATATCTTTGAAGCACGTGATGAAGAAAAGATAACATCAGAAGCGACAACGACACCTACGCAGTCGCACTCAGTGGCAGAAGTGGTAACGCGACCTGAAGGCGTATCGACGATTAAGGTACACCAAGTTGCAGATACATTTGTTCGTGAGGACACGCCTAAGTCGGTCGCAAGCGAGGCAATTGATGAAGCGGCAGCTGACGTGGCATTGCCAGCAAGTTCTGAATTGCCAAGTCAATTCGATGAACCAGCTAGTGAAATTGATGTTGCGCCGGTTGCTAGCCAAACTAGTGACACGACGACGGTATCTGAACCAAGCGTTCTGCCGGAAGCCTTCGCAGAAGAAGACGATACATCAGCAGAAACACCGATTATGGTGGCCGATGAACTAACGACCGTTCCAGAAATTGAAACTGATTTAGTTGATGATAGTAATGCGGCGTCACGTATGTTGCGTGGTTCAGCCTGGATGACAATTGGTAGCTTGGCGTCACGTGTACTAGGGGCCTTATATGTTATTCCATGGGTGGCCATGATTGGAAATGTGTATTTCAATTCTGCCAACTCATTGTATGCACAAGGTTACCAAATTTATAGTGTGGCCTTGTTGATTGCGACGGCTGGGTTGCCAAACGTCTTGGCACGTTTGGTTGCGGAGTATGGCGTTTCACGTCACTATGATGCCGTGCGTCGCATCTTCCGCCAAGCCTTACAGTTTGGTGGTGTGCTAGGAATCGCTGCTGGTGCGATCTTGTACTTGCTAGCCGGTGTTCTCTCGCAAGGAGATCCGAACGTGGTGCCGGTTATCCGTTCACTATCAGCTGCATTGGTGTTGATTCCAACGCTATCAATGTTGCGTGGATACGTGCAAGGATTCGAGTTCATGGGACTGTCGGCTTTGTCACAGTTCGTTGAACAATTGATTCGCGTGGCCTACATGTTGGGGATGACGTACTGGATTATGGTTGGTCATCACGGGACATGGGTCGATGCCACGGTTGAATCAACGTTGGCTGCCTTCTGGGGTGCGCTAGCCGGAATCATCGTCTTGGTATTTGGTATCTGGAAGCGTCGTAAGTTCTTTGCTGAAAAGATGGCGATGAATATTCCAGCGCCAGACTTCAACCCACGCGAAATCATGATTCGCATGGCACGCCAGTCATTGCCAGTTATCTTTGCGGGTTCTGCAATTGCGATTGTGCAAGTGATTGACCAATATACGTTCTTCCACATCATGAAGGCGTTCACGTCAGCAACGCACAATACGATGCAAGCCATGTTTGCGCAATTCGCCTTTAACTCAAACAAGTTGGTTATGTTGGTTGTTTCGCTTGCCGTTGGTATGGCGGAAACGGCCTTGCCAATGTTGGCACGAGCTAAAGAGATTGGTGACCGTGAAAATATTGGTAATCAAATTCAATTCGCGTTCAAGTTGCTAGCGTTTGTGATGGTACCAGCCTCATTGGGGATGGCTGCCGTTGCACATCCGCTATACATTCTGTTCTACAACACGAATGATGCGACGAACGGAACGTTGATTTTGCAATTCGCCAGCTTCACGGCCATCGCCTTGGGATTGTACATGGTTGTCTTGGCCATCTACCAAGGTTTGAATGAGTTGTCATTCACGGTGAAGGTGCTAGGCTTGATTTTGATTTTGAAGTTGGTCTTGCAAGTGCCTTTGACGATTTGGTTGCAAGGTGCCGGACCTTTGATGGCGACGGTATTGGCCTTTGCGGTTGGATTGATTATTTCGGTCCGCCGACTAAGTGTGTTATACGCTATCGACTGGGCGCCATTCAATTTCTCATTGATGGTTATCCTGTTCTGGGGCTTGGTCATGTATGCTGTCGTAGCGCTCTTGACGAACACGTTGACGCTATTCGTGCCGGATACAAAGATGGCCCAATTGATCGTCACGGTTGTTGTTGGTCTGGTTGGTGCTGGTATCTACGGTGTCGCAATGCTTAAGACGCACGTTGGTGAAAGTGTTCTTGGTCAACGTGCAGCAACAATCGCACACAAATTACATTTGAAGTAAACGAAATTAGCCGATCGCATTTAGTTGCGGTCGGCTTTTTTGCACCGGTTTTTACCTGGTTTATCCACAGCTGGGTGTGTAAAAGTCTGTATATTTGTGGATAAGTCTCATTTTCTTGTGGGAAGGTTGAGTGCTTTTCAACAGGTTATACACAGGGAAAAACGAAAAAGCAGAACCCCAAAAAGGTTCTGCTGTGGATGACTATTTGCGGAAAAATCCCGAACGCCAAAGGACAATCGTTGTGATAATCATCAGAATGAAAGTGATGATAAGTGTCACAATCCAGCCCATGTGGGTGTGCATAAAGGGAAGGTCAACGTTTTGACCGAAGAACCCCGACACAATATTAGGCACCGTTAGGACGATTGATGACACTGTCAAAAGTTTCATCGTCCAGTTCAAGTTTGAATTGGCAAGGTTAACAAAGGCATCTGAAACACGGTTGGTAACCAATTGTGACAACGCACCGGTGTCGATGGCTTGTTGCAACTCGACCGTAACGTCATCAATACGTTCTGATTGGTGATCAGTTAGTTGGATGTTGTGGCGCGCCTTGTAGCTGCGTAGCAAGTCGCGGTCAGTGTGCAAAGAATTCAATAGGTAAATCAAATCCGTCTGTAAATCCATCAATTGATCAATTGTCTTTTGCGTTTGCTTCGTCTTGCGAATTTCACTTTGAATTGGTGTGCGACGGCGATTGATTTCAAGAATTGCCGACATAAACTTTGAAGAAAGTAGCTCCGTACCATTCAAAATGACATCAAGCGGCGTGGCCTGGTCAGGCAAGGGGCGACGACTAACTTCAGTTCCGCTCAAGTAGCTGTCCACGTAATCCGTTTCCTCACGAGTGAAGGTGTAGAGACGTTGTTGGTCATTACTAAAGAGCATGCCGACGGGTTCAGTCGTGGCACGAGGTGATGTTGGTGTGACGACGTCGAATATCATCAACGTTAAATCGGCTTCTTCGTCGTATTCCATACGGGCACTTTCGTAGGGGTCGACGGCATAGCTTAGGAGTTCATTGGGGATGAGTTGGTCTTTGGTCAGCCATTCTCGTTCCTCAGGGGTCATATCATGTACTTGGAACCAGACGAAATCTGGGAAAGTTGTTTTTTGTGTAATCATAGTAACCTTAGTATACGGCGCGGACCTAGTGTTCACAACTTATACGCGATGAAAAAATGACGGATTTGGGATAAAAGTTTGACGCACTTTGTTTTTATCGGTATACTAGTAAAGTTATCGATAACATAAATGGAGGAAATGATCATGGCTGTTCAATCACCATACAACTCATGGGCTCGTAAGCGACCAACATCACACGATTCTGCAAAGAAGGCTCGTGTGGCTGAAGTTGTTAACATCCAACAATGGGCCAAGGGTAAGGCTGAATTGGAGTCAAAGTAATTTGACTTTATCAGTAGCTTACTGAAAAACCGCGTGAAACGTAGATATACGTTCACGCGGTTTTTATTTTGCACTTTTGGTTGAGTGTTAGTTAGTGGTGGACGGACACTAACCACAAACTAAACTACATAACGAAAAACTCCCCAAACGACCGAAATCGTTGGGGAGTTTAATTTATCAATATTACAAGGCATCCAAGCCCTTTGACATGTCGGCAATCAAATCGTCGATATCTTCAATACCTACTGAGATACGAACCAACTCATCCTTGATGCCGTTAGCAATACGAATCTCGCGTGGGATAGAAGCGTGGGTCATCACTGCTGGCACTTCAATCAATGATTCAACACCACCAAGTGACTCGGCCAACAAGAAGACATCCAAGTTCTCAACAAACTTCTTAACATCCAAACCAGGTTGTAGCTCGATTGACATCATGCCGCCGAAACCACGCATTTGCTTCTTAGCAATCTCGTGATCAGGCGTACCTGGCAAACCAGGGAAGTAAACCTTGGCAACCTTTGGGTGGTTGTTCAAGAACTCAGCCAACGCCATCGCATTTTCGTTGTGGCGTTGGACACGCAAAGCCAACGTCTTAATTGAACGTTGCACCATGTATGAATCTTGTGGTGACAAGACGGCACCAATAGACATTTGGATGAACTTAATACGCTCAGCCAACTTAGCATCCTTCACAACCACGAACCCTGACAATAGGTCGGCGTGACCACCCAAGTACTTCGTTCCTGAGTGAACAACCACGTCAGCGCCCAAGTCCAATGGGTTTTGGTTGTATGGTGAAGCAAACGTGTTATCAACAACCGCGATTGCGCCACCTTCGTGGGCAATCTTTGATGCTTCAGCAATATCCGTCACGTGCATCAATGGGTTAGAAGGTGATTCCAAGTAAACCATCTTTGTCTCTGGCGTCATTGCGGCCTTCAAAGCATCGCTATCAGCCGTATCAACCGCCGTAAACTTAATGCCCAACTCGGCCATAATGCGGTTAACCAAACGGAAAGTTCCGCCGTAAACGTCGTTGGCCATGACGATGTGGTCGCCGGCCTTCAACAAGCTCATTGTTGCGTGGATAGCAGCCATTCCTGATGAAAAGGCAAATCCATCCGTTCCGTTTTCAATGTCAGCCATAACTGACTCCAAAGCGAAGCGGGTAGGGTTCTCACCGCGCGTGTACTCATACTTAGCGCCACCACCTAGCTCCTTTTGGTGATAGGTTGATGTTTGGTAAATGGGTGTGGTAACGGCTCCAGTAACTGGATCTCCTTGCGTACCACCGTGAATAACCTTCGTTTCAAACTTCATGTTTGTTTTCCCCTCTTTGCTCGAAAATAGTAACAATGAAATGAATAAACTTATTTTAAGTACATGGTGAAAGTTCCGCAAGAAAAAGAGGTAAAAAATTTTACCACTTGTACATAATGCTATAATGGGGGCACCAATAATAAGAAAGAGTTAATGACAATGAGTTATAAATTCCTTGAACCATTCAAGTTGGCGAATGGTGTTGAAATAAAGAATCGCGTTGTATTCCCACCAACGACTTTGCGTTCATCTTTTGCAACGGGTGTTGTGACTGATGATGAGGTGAACTACTACAAGATGCGTGCTGGTGGTCCTGGTTTGGTCATCGTTGAAATGGCATACGTTTCAATGGCTGGTAAGACATACGTTGGTCAAATCGGTATCGATTCTGATGAAAAGATTTCAGGGTTGAAGAAGATTGCAGACGTGATTAAGAATCGTGGCTCGGTGCCGGTTCTACAATTGTCATTTGGTGGTCGTATTGCACAGACGGCAGCGGTATTGCACGATGACGTCGTTGGTCCTTCTGATGTGCCGGGTCACCAACCAGGGATGGCAACACCACGTCCGATGACGGATGAAGAAATTCGTCAAAGCATTGCTGACTTCGGTGAAGCAACTCGCCGTGCCATTGCAGCTGGCTTTGCCGGTGTTGAGCTACACGGTGCCAACATGTATGCGATGCAACAATTCTTCTCAGAGCATGCCAACCAACGAACTGATGAATGGGGTGGTGATTTGAACGACCGCATGCGTTATGGCTTGGCTGTTTTGGACGCCGTCGTCGCGGCACGTGCTGAATTTGCGGATGATCAATTCATTATTGGTTACCGTCAATCACCTGAAGAGCCAACAACGCCGGGTATTCGCTTTACGGATTCATTGGCAATGGCGCAAGAAATTATCAAGCGTCCAATTTCATACTTCCACATCTCATTAAAGGATGCATTCCAAACGCCATTTATGAATAAGGAAGATAAGGAACCACTTTACGCCAAGTACAAGGCAATTTTGGGTGATATTCCGTTGATCGTCGCTGGTTTATTGCGTACGCCGGAGCAAGTTGAAGCACTTGTGCAAGCGGGCGTTGATGGTGCTGCGATTGCACGTGAGCTGATTGTTGACCCAAACTGGGTGCAAAAAGTCATGAATAATGATGAAAAGGGTATTCGCTATGCTATCTCAACGAGTGATTTCGAGATGCTTGGTATCCCTGAGCCACTCCGTTTCTGGTTGTTGACGCGCTTTAAGAAGGGACTGGTTGTCTCAACCGATGAGCAATTCGATCCACAAGTACCGTGGGCATACTACCGAGGTTAAATATGGCAGATAAATATCCAACAGCAGAATTAATTGGCGTTGTGATGACGCAAAGTAATAGTGGCGCTTATGAGCCAAAGGAAAATCCGCTAACAGCAGCCGATTTTCACAGCTGGCGTATTGGTAAGCACACGAAGGGTAAGCTAGGCAAGCCTGGTCAACTCTTTTTGACGGAAAATAATTTGACGGTCATGCTAGTTGAAACAAAGAAGCTAGCCTTTAAAGATCGTCACGATATTACGCCAATGGGTCGTTTCATGACGGCCTCAGCGAGCGATGACGTAGTCGCTGCCGTTTTGGCACAATATCAATAAGGAAATTAACCCATGCATCCGCGTGGGTTTTTCTTTGCAAAAATTAGTGATGCAGCCTTTTGCCATAGGATTATCTGACATTTGTATATGTCGTAAACAAATTCACATTTAATTCACAGACACTTTTTGTTTTGACATTAAAATAAAGAAGACTAGACTTATAGTCAATCGAGGGATTAAGGACACACTTTGGAGGATAATAAAACATGGCAACTGCAGATTTTGGTGTTGTTGGTTTGGCCGTAATGGGTCGTAACTTGGCCTTGAACGTGGAATCACGTGGCTACACGGTTGCGGTATACAACCGTTCAAGCGCTCGTACTGAAGATTTGGTACAAACGCACTCAGATAAGAAGTTTGTACCTGGTTACACTGTCGAGGAATTCGTGAAGTCAATTAAGGCCCCACGTCGTATTTTGTTGATGGTCAAGGCCGGTGCAGGAACTGACGCTGTTATTGAAGAATTGCTACCATTCTTGGAGAAGGGTGACATTTTGATTGACGGTGGAAACACGTTCTTTGAGGACACGATGCGCCGTTCAGAGAAGCTTGCTGAATCAGGCATCAACTTCATCGGAATGGGTGTATCAGGTGGTGAGTTGGGAGCCTTGCAAGGCCCTTCAATGATGCCTGGTGGACAACGCGAAGCTTATGATTTGGTTGAGCCAATCTTGAAGGAAATTGCTGCTAAGGCACCTGAAGATGGTAAGCCAACGGTTGCCTACATCGGACCTAATGGTGCTGGTCACTACGTAAAGATGGTGCACAACGGTATCGAGTACGGTGATATGCAATTGATCGCTGAGTCATACGACTTGTTGAAGCGCTTGTTGAAGTTGGACAAGGATGCTTTGGCAGGAACGTTTGCTGAGTGGAACAAGGGTGAGTTGGACTCATACTTGATCGAAATCACGGCTGATATTTTGACGCGTGATGACGATTTGGGTTCAGGTAAGCCAATAGTAGATATGATTTTGGATCGTGCCGGAAACAAGGGAACTGGAAAGTGGTCATCACAATCAGCTCTTGAAGTTGGTGCTCCACAATCATTGATTACGGAATCAGTTTACGCACGTTATATTTCAGCAATGAAGGAAGATCGTGTAGCTGCTTCTAAGGTTTTGGCTGGTCCAGAATTCAACTTCGAAGGTGATGTCGACGCAACTGTTGAAGACATCCGCGAGGCTTTGTACTTCGGTAAGATCATGTCATACGCACAAGGTTTCGACCAATTGCGTATGGCTTCAGATCACTACGATTGGGACTTGCAATACGGTGAGTTGGCACAATTGTGGCGTGCTGGTGCGATTATTCGTGCCCGCTTCTTGCAACGTATTACGGATGCTTACAACAACGAAGCAGGTTTGCACAACTTGTTGTTGGATCCATACTTCAAGGATATCGCTGAGAAGTACCAAGCAGCTGCTCGTCACGTAATCGCTTTGGCAACGGCTGCTGGTGTACCAGTGCCATCATTGTCAGCTGCGGTTGCATACTTCGATTCATACCGTTCAGAAGTTTTGCCTGCAAACTTGATTCAAGCACAACGTGACTACTTCGGTGCTCACACTTACGAGCGTACGGACAAGCCAGCTGGTGAAATGTACCACTACTCATGGTACGAAGAAGCTTAATAAGTAACTAATAGAAATGGTGAATCCGATTGGGTTCACCATTTTTTATTGTCAGAATTCTTAGAATATGATAAGATTTTAATCGTTATGAAAAACGTACACTTTTTGGAAGGAGAAATGATTATGTTCAGTTTTGTTAACAACAATAATAATAATGATCGTTTCAACTCAACACAAAAAGTGATTGGGCGTTTTCGTGTAACGCTTGAACTGTGAGAACGATTAGCAGTCATCCAATCACTAGGATTGGGTGGCTGTTTTTTTATGCAAGAACGGAATAATCTAGGAGTAGGTCATGGAAAACAAAGTTGAATTAAAACGATCAATGGGAATTTGGTCAGGGTTATCACTCGTTATTGGAACGGTTATCGGTTCTGGAATCTTCTTTAAGCAAGCTGGGGTTTTGCAAACGGCTGGTTCATCAACGCTTGGGCTATTGGCGTGGGTTGCCGGTGGTGTCATCACGTTGGCTGCTGGTTTGACGATTGCTGAAATCGGGGCACGCTTGCCAAAGACAGGTGGGTTGTACAGCTACATCGAAGAGTTGTACGGTCCAGCTGCTGGATTCTTGACGGGATGGATGCAAGTTGTGATTTACGCACCAGCCGTCATTGCCTCAATCGCTGGTTACGCTGCCTTTTTGACGGCTAACTTCTTGGGCTTGCCAACGTCAGCTGCAACTTGGATTTCAGTTATCTTCCTATTGTTCATCGCTGGATTGAACATGTTGGAAAACCGTGTGGCGGCTAGCTTCCAAGTGATTACGACATCAATTAAGTTGATTCCAATCGCTGTGTTGATCATTTACGGTTTGTTCTTCGGTAAGGTTGATGCTTTGGGACAGACGGTTCACCAAGTCTCACAATCAGGTGGTGGCTTCGGAATGGCCATCTTGGCAACGTTGTTTGCTTATGATGGTTGGATTTTGTTGTCAAACATCGCCGGTGAGTTGAAGAACCCCCGTCGTGATGTGCCACGTTCAATTGTTGGTGGTTTGATTTTGATTGTCATCGCCTACGTTGGGGTGACATTTGGTGTTTACCACGCTTTGCCTGCTGAAAAGGTTGTGGCATTGCAAAACAATGCGACATTCGCGGTTGCTAAGGCTGCGTTTGGTGACTTCGGTGGACGTGCCTTGAGTTTGGCCATTATCATTTCAATGTTGGGAACGTTGAACGGTAAGATGTTGTCATTCCCACGTATGGCATACGCAATGTCATTGGATGGCTTGTTCCCTAAGTACTTGTCAAAGTTGACACGCAAGACGCAAGAGCCAACGAACGCCATTGCGACGGTAACGATTATGACGTTGGTTTTGGCAATCTTCTACACGTCAGGTGTTGATCGTTTGTCAGACATTGCCATCTTCACGATTTGGATTTTCTACACGGCTGCGTTCTTCGGAGTCTTCATGTTGCGTCGCCAAGTAAAGCAGGGTAAGTTGGAAGAAATGGACACGTTGTTCAAGACGCCATTGTTCCCAATTACGCCATTGGTTGCGATTTTCGGGGCGTTGTTCGTTATCGGTTCAACGGTTATCAACGACTTTACAGGTGCTGCCATTTCAATCGTATTGGTTTTGATTGGATTGCCAGTATTCTACTACTACAACAAGAAGCGTTCTTAATGAATTTTGCAAAGCTATCAGGCGTCTGCCTGGTAGCTTTTTTACTTTACAGGGTTAACAGATATCGTTAAAATCAAAGTATTAAAAACAAATGAGAAAAGAGGGCCGTCATGGAATGGGCTGACCGAACAAAGCCTTATGAGGCCGATTTGATTCAGGACCTGAATCAGATTGTTAAAATACCATCGATTCTAGATCCAAATACGCAAACAGAGTTAACACCATTCGGAAACGATATGGTGCGTGCGTTAGCGAAGATGGAAGAATTGGCCGCGCGTGACGGCTTCCGTTATGGTCGTGTCGACAACATGGTAACGTGGATTGAATACGGTCCAGCTGATGCCGATGAGACCGTGGCGATTTTGACGCACATCGATATTGTGCCCGCCGGTGACGGGTGGTTGCGTGACCCGTTCAAGCCTGAAATATTGGATGGCTTATACTTTGGTCGCGGGGCCGCGGACATGAAAGCTGACTTGATGAGTGCGTATTATGCCATGAAGTATTTGGCTGACCATGAGATTAAATTAACCCGCAAGATTCGCTTGATTATTGGAACCGACGAAGAGAATGGTTGGCGTGATTTGCCACGCTATTTCGAACAGGAAGGTGAACCAACGATGGGCTTTTCACCAGACGGGGCATTTCCGGTTGTGAACGGTGAGAAGGCTTTCCAAACGGTGCAACTGCGTTTCCCAAGTGTGTCGACTGGCGACTATATTTTGCGCCGTTTTATTGCTGGAACGCGTCCGAATGTTGTGCCAGGGGATGCACGCGCGCGTGTGGTCGTACCTGATCCAGATGGCATGGTGCATGATTTTGAACAGTATCTAGCACAATACCCATTCTTAAGTGGTAAGACTGAAATTAAGGGACAAGAATTACGTCTCTTGTTGAACGGGGTTCAGGCCCATGGTGCCTATCCACAGGATGGCGAGAATGCCGGCACATATTTGGCCCATTTCCTAAACCGGTATGCGTTTGCGGATGATGCGAAGACATTTTTGCAATTTGTTGGTGAGACAGTGCATGACGATATCGGGGCTGACAATCTAGGCTTGCGTTATCACGACGAAACGATGGGAGACCTGACGTTGAATGTTGGTGTCATGCGTTTTAGTTTGAACGGACAGGGAACGATTTTGCTGAACTTCCGTTATCCGCAAGGGGTTAATGTGCAAGCGGTGATGACCCAAGTCCAACGACACCTTGGCGACTTTAAGGCGACGGTTGAAGTATGGCCGGGTGGTATGGAACCGCATTTGGTGCCGGAAACCGATGAACTGGTTGGTATCCTATCAATGGTTTATGCGAAGCAGACGGGGATGTTTATGAATCCGCGCACATCAAACGGTGGGTCGTATGCCCGTTTGTTGAAGCGTGGTGTCGCCTTTGGGGGTCAGTTCCCAGATGTGCCGGTCACAAGTCACCAAGCAAATGAATCGACACCAGTCGCTAACTTAACACGTTCAATGGCAATCTTTGCGGAAGCGTTGTTGAAGTTGGCACAATAGCTGGAAATCAGACAGACTCTGGGCAAAAGCCTGGGGTCTTTTTTCACGTATAGCTGGTAAAATGAGAAGATACAACACGTTACGAAAAAGGGGGCGCACATGGCTTTAGAATTGTTGTTTGGTCGCGCAAGTGCCGACCATGAATTAGCGCTATTGGAGCGTGTGCAGAAGGTCTTGGCAGCCGATGAGCAAGCCGAGATTTTTTATGTGGTACCGAACCACATTAAGTTTGAAACAGAAATCCAAGTGCTGAGTCGTTTGGCTGAGCTGGAAAATCGTCACGGGGCCGCAGTGGCTGTGCCGAACGTTCAAGTCTTTTCATTGAGCCGTTTAGCTTGGTACTACATGCAAGATGACCCAATTTATCGCCAAGCCAATTTGTCAGCGACTGGTATGACGATGTTGGTACAAGCTTTGCTACGTGAACACCAAGATGACTTGGTGCTGTACGGCAGTTTGTTGACCAAGCAAGGATTTATCAGTCAATTTGCGAGTCAGATTCTTGAACTAAAGCAAGCCGGTTTAACGTGGCCAGAAGTACGCGAGATGGCTGAAAACCTATCAGGCCAAGGCACATTGCAAATGAAGTTGCAGGACTTGGCCTTGATTGGTGAAGCGTTGGATCAAGAGTTGGCCAACCGGGGTCAATATTTGAACAGTGAATTATTGACGGCCTTGCGCGTTTATTTGGCGACGGAAAAGACTGATACATCGCACCATTACTACTTTATTAATGGGTATTCACAAATGACGACACCAGAACGCGGGGTTGTTGAGGCACTGATTGAACGCGCAGGTGGTGTAGCGATTGCGCTGCCAGCTGACGACGGAGCAGCCAGTGTCTCAGATGTGACGTTGTCAGAAAATGACTTATTCTACCGACCTAAGCGTTTAGCACGCCAATTGCGTGATTTTGCAGTGGCACATGATGTCCCAGTGACGGCGAATACCGTGACGGCACAACGTCCAATTAGCGATACGATTGCGGCCATTGAGTCATTCTGGATTGATTACGAACAACGTGGCATTCAGCAACAAACGCAGGCAGCACCATTGCCTGATTTTGATGTGTGGCAAGCGACGACGCGTTATCAAGAAGTTGAGCAAATGGCCCGTATGATTCGCCAAGAAGTGGCTAGTGGTAAGCGCCGTTATCGTGATTTCATGTTGATGACGCGTGACTTGGGGCAATATGAGAATATCTTGCCAGCGGTGTTTGCTCGTTATGAAATTCCAGTCTTTATGGACTTGGATCGACCAATGGGAGCCCACCCGCTTGTTGCCTTTTTGGATAAGCTATTCCGTTTGGAACCGGCCTACACCATTTCAGATGTGATGGGATTATTGAAGACGGAGTTGCTGTTGCCTGAAGATGTCGCTTTGGCTGACTATCGTGAGGCGTTGGCGGAAACGGAAAACTATGCGTTGGCTAAGAATTTGCCAGGCTGGCGTTGGACGGATGATACGCCATGGCAGTTTGACCGCAACGTGGCTGACTCAGATGACGAAGTGGTCCGCGAACACGTAGCGGCTAAGGATGCCCAATTGGCGTTGATTCATAATCAAATCAGTCAGGTGGTGGCACCGTTTTTGTCACGTCTAGCGGAAGCCAAAGATGCTCGTGAGATGGCTCGTGAGTTATACGGCTTTTTGACACAAATTGGCATTCAACAACGTTTGATTGCCTGGCGTGATGCCGCAATTGAAGCAGGTGATTTGTGGGCTGCCCAACAACCAGAGCAAGTTTGGCGCACGTTTATTGGCGTGCTGGATGACTTCGTAGCGGTGTTTGATCACACTGAAATGACGGTTGAAACGTTGCAAGAATTGCTCCAGGCCGCATTTGAAAGCGCTAAGTACACGGGCATTCCAGCGACAATGGACCAAGTGCGTGTGTCTGAAAGTGGAATCGTGCAACGTCAGGGGTATCACACAGTGATTGTGTTTGGGGCAACCAGTGTTAATTTGCCGGCAACAACCCGTACAAAGGCGTTGCTACATGATGGTGACCGTGAATTATTGCAAGATAAGTTGCCGGAACATGTGTTCTTGCGCGAAACGTCTGAGCAACAAATGGCCCAAGAATCATTGCTGATGTACAGCGCGATGATGACGGCAGCGACCCGCATGATTTGGTTGTACGCAACAAGTGATGGCGAAGGTAGTCAACAAGCGTCAACGTACGTGTCCCGTTTGGTGCGTCAATTCCATCAACCAGTGCATGAGTTTAAGGCATTGCCTGATCCACATGCGATGGATGTCCACGAATACGTTGGAACGGTTGCAAGTACGCTCGCACACTTGGTGGTTGTGAACCGTCAGGCGGAGAACCAAAAGCAGGACCGTCAGTCAGCTGAACTGAGTGGTGCTTGGCAAGGTTTGCAAGCGCAAATTAAGCAACTGGCACCGGCGCAGGCTGCCCGTGTGATGGGTGGTTTGACGTATGAAAACCGACCAAGCCAAATCATGGCACCACTGATGAGCCAACTATTCGGTAATGACCTGAAAGCCTCAATTTCACGTCTCGAGAACTATGCGAAGAATCCATTTGAGTTCTTCTTGCAATACGGTCTGCGTTTGCAAGAGCGTCAGGTGTTACAACTAACACCGGCTGAAAAGGGAACATTGATGCACACGATTCTGGAGCGTTTGTTCACTGAATTAATTCGTGAGAACAAGACGTTGAGTGAATTCACTGATTCAGAATTGCGCCTGTTGGAGCAAAATATTCTGCATGGTTTGCTTCAAAGTGGGGATGCCACATTTGATATCTTCACGAGTTCAGCCCGTATGCAATTCTTGACGCAACGTTTGGCAGAACAAGTGCACGATACGGTTCAGAACATGAAGCGTGGCCAATTAATTGACGGTGGGGTGCATACACTTGGCGTCGAAGCAGGTTTCGGTTTGCCACAGAGCAAGCTGAAGCCGGTGCAATATGAGTTGCCAATTGGTCGCGTGACGGTCCGCGGAAAAGTGGATCGTTATGACTTGGTGGAAACGCCAGCCGGTAACTTCTTAACGATTGTCGATTACAAGTCTGGTAAGCGTGTCTTTGATTACACGCAAGCCTATGCTGGTTTGGAATTGCAATTGATGACGTACTGGACCGCAATGTTGACCAATGCGGATGTACTACCAACCAGTGAAATGGGCGGGGCAGTGTTCTGGTCACTTCAAAACCCATGGATTAAGGCCACGGATATTTCAGGTGCTTCGTTGGCTGAATTGCAGGAAGAAGCTGATAAAGCAGCCGCAAGCCAAGGTGCTTACCGTGGTGTCCTTCGTGACAATGAAGCTTACATTGAGCGCCTTGAAGGTGTCGAGGGTGTGAAGACGCCATTTGCCTTAAAGCGTTTGAAGAGTGGTGGCTTTGCCAAGACAGCGGATGTTGTGACGGAAGACAACTTGAACACGTTGCTGCAATTTAATGAAGCCAAAATCCGCCAAATTGCGACCAACATTTTGGCCGGACAATTCCCACTATTGCCATTCCGTGATGGGCCAAATAAGACCGGTATGATGTACACGGCTTACAAGCCAGTCATGATGTTTGATGCCATGATGGGTAATGAATACCGTAATATTAAAAAGCTCAAGGCAGACGATGCCTTAAAGGCGATGCAAAATCTGATTAAGGGCGACGAAGATGAAGAAGAGGGGGGAGAAGACTAATGAATTTTACAACGTCACAAGAAGCGGCCATTACCACAACTGGCCAAAACATCTTGGTGTCTGCTTCCGCTGGTTCAGGAAAAACGCGTGTCCTGGTTGAACGTGTGATTCGACGCTTGCTGGCGGGCGAAAACGTGAATACGTTTTTGATCGTAACGTTTACTGAAGCGGCTGCGGCTGAAATGAAGGAACGTCTTGAGGGCGCAATTCGCGGCGCGCTAGCTGAGTCTGAAGGTGAGCAACGTCAGCATTTGTTGAAGCAACTACGTCTATTGAACGTTGCTAACATTTCAACATTGCACGCGTTTGCGTTGCGCTTGATTGAGCAATATCACTACACGATTGATTTGGATCCACAATTCCGTTTGTCTGATGATGCCGAGCGCACGTTGTTGATGATGGAAGTCTATGGTGACTTGCTTGAGCAACGTTATGCTGAGGACCCAGATCAAACGTTTGCGAAGTTTGCGGCCCAATTCGCATCAGGGTCAACTGACGACCGCACACTGCAAGAATCAGTTTTCACCTTGTTTAACTTTGCGATGGCACGACCAGATACAACGGCGTGGTTGGAAAGTTTGGCAGATGATTATGAGATTGGGGATGATTTTGCATCATCTAATTTCTTTAAGACGCAATTATTGCCAACGTTGCAAAGTGAGATGTTGGCCATTAATGACCAAATCACACAGTTGGTTAATCAAGCACCGGATACGATGGATGAACCACCGGCCGTTAATCGTTTGCTAAACATTCGAAACGATGCGGATGCATATGGTCGTTTGATGACGCTCTTGCAAGATACGCCAACTAGTTGGGATGATTTGCGTCAGGCGTTTGCATCAGTGACCTTGATGGGATGGGGTAAAGGTGAAGATGGAAAGGGTAAGAACTTTACGTCAAAGCATGACCCAGAACTAAAGGCGGCTTGGGAACCAATTAAGGCCCAACGTGAGCAAATCAAAGAACGTTTCGAGAAGCTGCAAGAAAACTACTTTGCTTTGGATGCTGCCGGTATGCAACTTGCCATCGGCGGGGCTGGTGAAGTAATCACGCAATTGGTTGATTTCACGCAAGCTTTCCGCGAGGCGTTCTTGACCGAGAAGCTTCGTCGCAAGGTGCTGGATTTTAACGACTTGGAACACTTTGCGTTGCAAATCGTTAGCCAACCTGCGGTAGCTGCGGAACTACAAGCGCGCTACAACGAAGTCATGGTCGATGAGTATCAAGACACGAACCAACTGCAAGAAGCGATTTTGTCACAAATTGCGACTGGTGATAACACTTTCCAAGTGGGTGACATTAAGCAATCGATCTATAAGTTCCGTCAAGCTGATCCAACGTTGTTCGGTCACAAACTGACAACGTATCCCAAGACTGACGGCAACACTGTGATTACGTTGCAGGAAAATTTCCGTTCACAGCCGAATGTGACTGACTACATCAATTACATTTTTGCGCAGATTATGAGTGAACAATTGGGTGACGTGGAGTATGCCGGTGAGGCCGAATTGGTTGCGGGGGCGGATTACTATCCGGCTGACCTGCCCAAGGAAGCTCAAATGATGGTGTACTTGGATCAAGATGATGCCGACGACGCTGAAGAAGATGAGCCAGATGTGAAGAACGAGTATGGTTTCACGAAGGCGACTGGCCAAATTCGGATGATGGCATTGAAGATTAAAGAATTGATGGATACGAAGTTCGAAATCTTTGATCGTAAAGCGGGCGAGAAGCGTCCGGTTCGCTATAGCGATATGACTGTTTTGGTGCCAACTAAGAATCAAAACTTGGATGTGTTGGACATTTTCCGTGAGATGGATATTCCGATTGTGGTGAATGGGGCGGAAAACTATTTCCAAACGACTGAAATTTCAGTCATGATGAGTTTATTGCAAGTGATTGATAATCCGCATCAAGATATTCCGTTGGCAGCGGTTCTTCGTTCACCGTTGTATGGCATTGATGAAAATGGGCTCGCGTTGATTCGCACCCAAGCGATGGATGATGATTTCTTTACGGCTGTGAAGGCACTAGCCAATAACCCGCTCACAATTTCGGTTGAAGGCGTTTCAGTTGAATTGGTTAACGAAACAATTGCTGCGGTGCAACGTTTCTTGGCTGATTTGGAGACGTTCCGTACGCTGGCCGTTCAGAATCAAATTGTTGATTTGCTTTGGCAGATTTACAACACGACGGGGTGGCTGGATTACGTTGGTGGCTTGCCATCAGGTCCACAACGTCAAGCAAACTTGCACGCCTTATATGAACGCGCTGCGATGTACCAAAAGAGTAGCTTTGTTGGGTTGTACCAGTTTATTAACTACGTGACGCAGTTACAAACGCAGGACAAAGACTTGGGTGAAGCCGATGCCAACGTGGCGAGTGATAGCGTCTCATTAATGACGATTCACCGTTCAAAGGGGTTGGAATTCCCGATCGTCTTTGTGTTGAACAGTACGCGTAAGATGATTAGCCAACGCGAAACGATGGGGGATGTCCTGTTGGATGCCCAAGCGGGGGCTGGTATGGATTACGTGGATTTGGATCACCATTTGAAGTTGCCAACACCACAACGCGAATTCGTGAAGGATGCCCGTATCCGCGGGGCCTTTGCCGAGCAATTGCGTGTGCTATATGTGGCCTTAACGCGTGCCGAGCAGCACCTGTTTATGGTGGGCTCATACAGTAGCGTGAAGGCGCTATGGTCAAAGTGGTCGTTAGCTGAAAATGGGTCAGACTGGATGTTGCCAGACTGGGTGCGTCTATCTGGAAAGTCGTTTATGGATTTGACGGGGATGGCGTTAATGCGTCACCCACAAGCACCAGCGCTGCAAGAAGCATTGGGACGCTATGATGAAGACGATGTTGTTGATTTCAGCGAAATCCGTGCCAAGGCCCCTAAGAAGCCGTTTAGTTTTGGCCTTGAAATTGTGGATAGTGCTGATTTGCGTTCAGCGCTGGACGCGTATCAAGCGGTTGCCACACCACAAGCTGCCGTGGCGACGGAGGCGAATGCCCCCGTTGTCGCTAATACCGATTGGCACCAAGTCCTTAACTTTGATTACGGCTTTGAAGAAGCGACGCGTGCGACAGCTTATCAGTCAGTTTCTGAAATCAAGCGCTTGTTTGAAGATCCTGATTTGCAAGCGGGTCGTGGTCCAATTGATGCCCGCCTAGATGTGGCTGATATGAGTGGATTGCGTTTGACCGATGAAACGTTGCCGGAACCTGAGTTTATGCAGGAGGCGGAAACGCGCATTTCATCAGCTGCTATCGGTACGGCGACGCACTTGGTGTTGCAACGCGTTGATTTGCAACATGGTGCGCCATCGCGTGATGACTTGCGTGAACTGGTCGCTGATTTGACCACGCAAGGGTTGATTGAAGAACGCGTTGCACCGCTAATTTCATTGGCTAAGATTGAACGATTCTTTGCGGAAATGCCACTTGGGAAGCAAATGGTGATGCATGCTGATTCGTTGGAACGTGAAGTGCAATTCTCATTGCTCTTGGATGCTAGTCGCTTGTACAAGGGGTTCCAAGGGGATGAGAAGGTGTTGGTCCACGGAATTATTGACGGTTATTTTGAAGTTGACGGTGAGGTCTGGTTATTCGATTACAAGACCGATCGTGTCACACCAGAAGACGCAGCGGAAACGCTAACGAGTCGTTACTCTGGTCAATTAAACATCTATGCGCAAGCACTTGTTGCGATGGGCAAGCCAATGCCACGTCGTTTTATCTACGCATTTAGCGCTGAAAAGATTATTACATTGGATTAAAAAACAGAAACGCGTCCGCCATTTGGGAGGACGCGTTTTTTGTTGTCCCATTTCTTATTTTTATCAAAGAAAGCGCTTGCATAACATTGTGAAACATTTTACAATATAACTTGTGAAGTAAGTAACAATTTGCGATTTTGAGGAGATTATTGAAATGAAAGCAGCTGTCGTACGTGAGAACCTAGACGGATTTGTAGACTTGATTGATGATTGGGAGCCACGCGCTTTGGGCTTTGGGGAAGCCTTGGTTGACGTTGAATATAGTGGTCTTTGCCACACGGATTTGCACGTTGCCGCGGGTGACTTTGGTAACCCAAACGAGATTAACCCACGTCCATTCCGCCGTGTTATTGGGCACGAAGGAGTTGGAATTGTCACGAAGCTTGGGGAAGGCGCTTCAGACTACTTGAAGCTTGGTGATCGTGTTTCAATCGCTTGGTTCTACGATGCATGTGGAAACTGTGAGTACTGCAACACTGGAAACGAAACGTTCTGCCGCAAGGTTCGTAACGCTGGTTTCTCAGTTGACGGTGCCATGGCCCAACAAGTTGTTGTAAATGCTAAGTATGCCGTTAAGGTACCAGAAGGTTTGGACCCAATGGAAGCCTCATCAATCACTTGTGCCGGTGTCACGATGTACAAGTCATTGAAGGTTGGTGAGACGAAGCCTGGTCAATGGGTTTCAGTTGTTGGTGCTGGTGGTCTAGGAAACTTGGCTATTCAATACGCCCACAACGTCTTCGGCGCTCACGTTGTTGCCGTTGATGGAAACCCAGACAAGTTGGCCGCTGCTGAAAAGATGGGTGCTGAGTTGTTGATCAACCGTAAGACGGAAGACGTACCAGCTATCATCCAAGAAAAGGTTGGTGGTGTACACAATGCCCAAGTTACGGCCGTTAACACGCAAGCCTTTGACCAATCAATCGCCTCACTACGTCCGATGGGTAAGTTGGTTGCTGTTGCTTTGCCAAAGGGTGACATGCAATTGAACGTTGTGAAGACTGTGTTGGATGGTATCGAAGTGAAGGGTTCATTGGTTGGAACGCGTGAAGACTTGAAGGAAGCCTTCCAATTCGGTGCTGAAGGCAAGGTTAAGCCAATCGTGACGCGTGCAGATGTACGTGACATTAACGATGTTATTGAGGCAATGCACAACAACCAAATCACGGGACGTATGGTCTTCGATTTCAAGAGTTTGTAAGATAGTCACAGCAGAATAATGTCCCACGTGAGAGGGGACATTCTGGCTGTGAATCAATTGAATTAACGATGCTCCTAAAAGCTATAAAAGCCAGAGCAACTAATAACCGTCGCAGATGTGTGGCGGTTATTTTTTGTACAAAAAAGCACCTCAACCGAAATTGAGATGCTGTCAAAAGTTAATTATTTAAACGACGCTTGCGGGCGCGGAAGGCACGGTCGAGGATGAAGGTGAAGATGACGAAAAGCATCATGATACCAAACATTGACCCGAACAAGGCCTTGTATGAACCGCCGTCAATCATCAAACCACCGTATAGCGGTCCAACGGCACGACCAAGCGAAATCGCCATGGTCATCATACCTTGTGAGCGCCCCTTAGCATTTGGATCACTGATATCGTCAATCCAAGCTGGCATCTGTGGACTTGCGAACATCTCACCGATGGTCAAAATCATAAAGGTGAAGATGAACATTGGATACGTCTTGGCACCCATCAAGAAGATGAATGAAATCGCGAATAAGGCGGTTCCGCCAAGCACGGTTAGTCGGAATGGCAACTTTTCAATGATGCGATCCAGTAAACCTTGTCCAACAATGATGACGATACCATTCAATGTCCATAGGAATGAATAGTCTTGTGTCGTCATGCCGAGGTCGGTCATGTGCGTTGCCACGACGGTCTCCCACAGAATGTATCCCATATAAAGGGAGAATGCCAAACCAAGCAAGGCATAAATCAAAACCGGTGTCTTGAAGTTGCTCTTGGCGGCCTTGGCAGCTTCCTTTGAGGCTTGTGCGGTCATGCCCTTCACGTTGAAGTGACGTAGCACTAACACGAAGAAAATCGCATACATGATGGTTGCGCCACCGAAGACGTATTGCACCCCATGATTGAATAGGAAACCAACAATTGCGGTTCCAACCACGACACCGACATTCATAAACAGGTACTGCATGTTAAACACACGACGTGAATCCAATGACTGAATTGTAGCAGCGTATGAATTTAACAATGTGTAGATGATACCATCGGCGAAACCGAGTATTAGCATAAAGACTGCGAATACCGGCCATGAGTGCCAGAACGTTAGCAAGGCCAACATCGTTGTTGCAAGGGCAACGGCACTGGCGATTGATTTGAAGGGACTCCATTTATCAAATAGGTGTCCACCAACCCAGCTACCAATCATCATCATGATTGATAGTCCCATGACGACTAAGCCGGCCATGGTCATCGTCTCGTGCAACACATTGTGCATGTATAACGTGGCGATAGGCCAAATTAGCGATGCACCAGTTGACTGGAAGAGGGTTGTTATGTAAAGAATTGGGGCCTTAATTTCTACGTGCTTCGGTTTGAGCACTTCGCCATCCGCTGACGAGATTGACATAAATCCTCCATCTGGCATGTTCAAATCATGCCTAAATTGTATAGTTTATGCAAAAAAGTGTAGCACATTCTCGCGAGTTGATATACTAAGAGAGGATGAATTTATTTTAAACGAAAAAATTGGGGAAAGCTTATGGCCATTACACGACCTGAATACATTTTAGCGATTGATCAGGGAACGACGGGGACACGTGCAGTTATTTTCAATCACAATGCGCGTCGCGTGACATCAACAGCGGTGCAAATGACACCAATCGTCCCACACACTGGTTGGTTGGAACAACGTCCGATGGACATTTGGCGTACGGCGCAAACAGCCATTGCAGATGCGTTGATTAATGCTGGCATTCGTGGTGATGAGGTCAAGGCAATTGGGATTGCGAACCAACGTGAAACAACGATTATCTGGGACCGCCAAACGGGCCAACCGATTTACAACGCGATTAGTTGGTCATCAACACAATCACAATCAATTGCGGATGCGCTCAATAATGCCGGGCATGCTGAGATGATTCGTGAGAAAACGGGATTGCCAATCAGTGCTTACTTCTCAGCGACTAAGATTCGTTGGATTCTAGACCACGTTGCCGGGGCACAAGAACGAGCTGAAGCGGGGGAACTTGTTTTTGGAACGGTAGATACGTGGCTACTCTGGCAATTAACAGATGGGGAAACGCATGCGACAGATGCAAGTAATGCCTCACGAACGATGCTTTATAACATTCACACACAAGCGTGGGATGAAGAACTATTGCAGTTATTCAACATTCCAGCAAGCATGTTACCAACGGTTCATACCAGCAGTGAAGTGATTGCGCAGACGAATCCGATGCAATTCTTTGGTGGTCGGGTGCCAGTTGCCAGTGTTATCGGTGACCAAAACGCGTCATTGGTTGGGCAACTAGCACTTGAGCCAGGTACGATTAAAAACACGTACGGGGCCGGTGCTTTCTTGTTGATGAACACTGGTAAGGAGCCGGTTGCGTCACAAAACCAATTGGTAACGACAATTGCTTATCAAGTTGGGGATGAACCAACCTACGCATTGGAAGGATCGATTTTCTCAGCGGGGTCAGCTGTGCAATGGTTGCATGACCGTTTGGGATTGATCGAAACACAATTGGATGCGTGGCAGTTGGCCGAAAAGTCACAAAACAACGATGAAGTTTATGTTGTGCCGGCCTTTAACGGATTGGGTGCACCTTACTGGGATCCACAAGCTCGTGGAGCGGTGTTCGGTATGACGCGTGGGACGGATAAGGCTGACTTTGTGAAGGCGACATTGCAATCAATCGCTTATCAAACGGCTGATATTTTGGCGATTATGAAGGCCGAATCTAAGTACGATGTCGTGAAGATGAAGGCGGATGGAACGGTTTCACGTAATCCGTACTTGATGCAATTCCAAGCCGACATCGCGAACATCGAAATTGAGCGTTCAATTGATGAGGACACAACGCCACTTGGCGCTGCGTTCTTAGCTGGCTTGGCAGTAGGCTACTGGCAGAACCTATCAGACCTCGCACAATACATTCAACGTGGCCGTCATTTCGATGTTGCCTTGCCGGTCGAACGTCGCGACGCCCTTTTGAACGGATGGCATAACGCAATCGCTGCAACGCGATACTTTTCCGAGGGTTAAGCATATAAATTGTATGTCATAAGTTTTTAATGTAAGCGTTTTACATTTTTGTGGCAAAACGCTGTAAAAAAGTTTATAATGTGGTTATTGAGTAAGAGTGTGAGATACTGTTACTGATTTGAACTTATACAACTAATGATTATTTCGATTTTTTGAGAGTAAAGGAGCATTCATCGTGCCTGCAGAAATTACAACATTGTTGACATTCTTCGGTGGAACTGGAGACTTGGCTAAGCGTAAGTTGTACCCATCAACGTATAACTTGTTTAAGAAGGGCTTCTTGCAAGAGCACTTTGCCGTTATCGGTACGGCCCGTCAAGAGTTGACGACTGAAGAGTTCCACGAAATGGTTCGCGAATCAATTGCTGACTTCGTTGAAGATCAAGCAAATGCTGAAGAATTCATTTCTCACTTCTACTACATCCAACAAGACATTACTGATGCAAACGGTTATGCTGCTATGTTGGAATTGAACAACGAATTGGACGCCAAGTACAGCTTGAAGGGCAACCGTATTTTCTACATGTCAGTTGCGCCTCGTTTCTTCGGAACGGTTGCTAAGTACTTGAAGTCAGAAGGCTTGATTACTGAAAACGGTGAGTACAACCGTTTGATGATTGAAAAGCCATTTGGAACATCATTTGGTACTGCCGAAGAGTTGCAAAACGAATTGTCAGAGGCCTTTGAAGATGCCCAAATCTTCCGTATTGACCACTACCTAGGTAAGGAAATGGTTCAAAACATTGCTGCTGTCCGCTTTGGTAACCCATTGTTTGACGCTGCATGGAACAAGGACTACATCGAAAACATCCAAGTTACTTTGTCAGAAGTTTTGGGTGTTGAAGAGCGTGCCGGTTACTACGATACGGCCGGTGCTTTGCGTGATATGATTCAAAACCACACGATGCAAATCGTTGGTTGGTTGGCCATGGAAAAGCCAGCGTCATTTAAGGACGTTGATATCCGTGCTGCCAAGAACGCAGCCTTTAACTCATTGAAGATTTACAACCGTGAAGAGGTTGCCGAGAACTTCGTACGTGGCCAATACGGTGAGTCAGCCGATGGTACACAAAAGAAGTACTTGGACGAAATGGACGTGCCAGCAGACTCACAAAACAACACGTTTGTGGCTGGTAAGTTGCAATTCGAGATGGATCGTTGGGAAGGCGTGCCATTCTACATCCGTTCAGGAAAGCGTTTGGCCGCTAAGTCAACGCGTGTCGATGTTGTCTTCAAGAAGGGCTTGAACATCTTCGGCGGTGACGTTGAATTGGCTAACCCTGTTTTGACAATTTTGATCGATCCAAAGGGTGGTATCGAGTTTAAGATTAACGCTAAGGACGTGACGTCAGAATTCTTGACGCGTGTTGTTAACTTGAACTGGACGGTTTCAGACGAAGACAAGAAGTTGACGCCAGAGCCATATGAGCGCATGATTCACGACGCTATGGACGGTAACGGTTCAAACTTTGCCGACTGGAACGGTGTGGCAATTGCTTGGAAGTTCGTTGATGCAATCCAAGAAGCTTGGGATGCAACACGTGAGCAATTCCCTAACTATGTTTCAGGTTCAATGGGACCAGAAGCATCAAATGATTTGTTGGCCAAGGATGGCAACGAATGGGTCTTTAAGGGCTAATTCGCTAGAAAACGATTTTTTAACAGCTCAGTTGGCAGTTTGTCAGCTGGGCTGTTTTTGTCACAAAAAGGAGTGAGTGGTAATGGCAGATCGATACACACCGATTGAGTTAACGAACATGATTATGATTGAAAATCCAGAGACCCATGAAGTGCTGGTTGAGGATCGAAAAAATCCAAAGTGGCCGGGCGTGACGTTCCCTGGTGGTCACGTTGAAGTCGGGGAGACGGTGACGCAGTCTGTCTTTCGTGAAGCGCGCGAAGAGACCGGTTTGGAAATCGCGAACCCACAATTGATGGGAATTAAAGAATGGCCGCTAGAAAATGGCGCCCGCTACATCGTCTTTTTGTACAAGGCGACTGAGTATTCAGGGACGATTCACTCAGGTCGTGAAGGCGAAATCTTCTGGACAACGCGTGAAAAGCTACTCGATGGACGTTATGTGTTGCCAAATACGTTTGCTGAGATGCTACCGGTATTTGATCAACCTGAGATTAACGAATTGGCTTTGGGTGCTCGAGTTGATGGTGAGGAACGAACAATTTCTTGGCAATAGTTAGTTAAACGGTTAACTCAAAAAGCCGAACGTCCGAAAATCACGTGGAAAACCCACGTGATTTTTTTGTAATTTCGGTTTTAAACCTATTTTCAGGTTTTTACATGAACGAACGTGTTATAATTAATCCATAATAATAAAAATTACCGAACGTTCGAGGTTTAATGAGATATGAAAACACGACGCAGTGATCGCTTGGTCGATATGACGCGCTACTTATTGGAGCGCCCACGTACGTTGGTGTCTTTGACACAATTTGCAGAATTATACGAAAGCGCCAAGTCATCAATTTCTGAAGACTTGACGATTTTGAAGCGCACTTTCCAGGAGCGCGGAATTGGTCTTTTGGAGACGATTCCGGGTGCTGCTGGTGGTGCTCGCTTTACGCCATACATGCTTGAAACTGAAGCGGAAGAATTTGTTGCTTCATTGGTAAACGCCATCGATGACGAGACGCGTGTCTTGCCTGGTGGTTATGTTTACTTGTCAGATTTGTTGGGACAACCTTGGTTCTTGCAACGCATCGGTCGTTTGATTGCCACGCAATACTTGCGCGAGCCAATCGACGCCGTTATGACGGCTGCAACGAAGGGTGTGCCGGTTGCGCAAGCTGTTGCTGAAAAGTTGAACGTGCCATTTGTGATTGTCCGTAACGACACTAAGGTTACTGAAGGACCAACGATGTCAGTTAACTACGTCACTGGTCAATCACAACGTCTTGAGAAGATGGAATTGTCACGCCGTTCATTGCCAATGGGATCTCGTGTCCTTATTGTCGACGATTTCATGAAGGCTGGTGGTACAATTCGAGGAATGGCTTCTTTGGTTAAGGAATTCGAAGGTCAAGTTGTCGGTGTTGCTGTCGTGGCTGAAGGTCGCGTCGAACACCGCGTTATTGATAAGTACACGTCTTTGGTTCACGTTGATACGAACAAGGATGACGGTATTATCAAGGTAAAGCCTGGAAACTACGCTGAAGAAATTTACGGTGGTGGATCACCTGCTGACGCCACTTCTGCTGAGTAAAGTTTTATTTGTGGAGAAAGAAAGATGCAACGTTTTGTCATTATTTTAGCGGCTGGTAAGGGGACTCGTATGAAGTCTGACCTACCTAAGGTGCTACACGAAGTCGGCGGTAAGCCAATGGTTGAGATGGTTTTGGAAACGTCTCAAGCTGCGGGCGCTGAGAAGATTGTTACGGTGGTTGGTCACGGAGCTGAGCGCGTTGAAGCTGCTTTGGCAGGCCGTTCAGAGTTTGCGTTGCAAGCCGAGCAACTTGGAACGGGACACGCTATTCAAATGGCTGAGCCACAACTTGGCGATGCCGAAGGAATGACGTTGATTGGTTCTGGGGATGCGCCTTTGTTTACGGTTGATACGTTTAACAAGTTGTTTGATTTCCACGAGCAATCAGGTAACGCAGTAACTGTTTTGACGGCAATCGCACCTGATCCAACTGGATACGGTCGCATTATTCGTGATGAAAACGGTAATGTTGTCCGCATCGTTGAGCAAAAGGATGCAACGCCAGAAGAAGCTGCCGTAAACGAAATCAACACAGGTGTTTACGTGTTTGATAACCAATTGTTGTTCAGCAGCTTGAAGCAAGTAACGAATGACAATGCGCAAGGTGAATACTACTTGCCAGATACGTTGGAGATTTTGCGTAACGAAGGTCACACCGTTGGGGCATTTGTGATGGATGACTTTGACGAATCAATGGGTGTTAACGACCGTGTTGCTTTGGCCCGTGCAAACAAGGTTTTGCGCGACCGCGTCAATGAAATGCACATGCGTAACGGTGTAACGCTGATTGATCCAGCGAACACGTACATCGATGTTGATGTCACGATTGGTAACGACACCGTTATTGAGCCTAACGTTTACTTGAAGGGTAAGACGCAAATTGGGTCTAACGTTTTGATTACGACGGGTTCACGTTTGGTTGATTCAATTGTGGCTGATGGTGCACAAGTCGATGCGTCACACTTTGAAGAAGCTGAAATTCGTGAGCGTGCAACGGTTGGTCCGTTTGCTCACTTGCGTCCAGCTGCTTACTTGGATGTTGAAGCCCACGCCGGTAACTTTACTGAAGTTAAGAAGGCACACTTGGGTAAGGGATCAAAGATGGGTCACTTGTCATACCTTGGTGACGCAACGATTGGCGTGGATGTTAACATCGGTGCCGGTTCAATCTTCGTTAACTACGATGGTTTGCACAAGTGGCACTCAAACGTTGGCGACCGTGCCTTTATCGGTTCAAACTCTAAGATTGTCGGACCAGTGAACATTGGTAGCGAAGCCTTTATTGCTGCCGGTTCAACGATTACTGATGACGTGCCAACGCACGCTATGGGAATTGCTCGTACGCGTCAAGTGACGAAGTACGATTTCTGGAACCGTACGCCATTGCACGAAAAGTTTGATGATACTGAATCAGCAAAGCGCGGTGCCAAGGCTGCTTGGGATGCCTTTTTTGAAAATAAGTAATGATTAATGAAAGCGATGCCATGTTTGTGGCGTCGCTTTTTTCGTTAACGAAATTCGAAGAGAATATGAAAGTGTTCGGAAATCTGCACGGCGTATTCGTTGAAGAATATGTAAAAAAACGGTACAATGTAACTATTGAACACTTGAGGAACACAGTGATGTGTCTATGGAGGACAACATGGCGACTTATGCGGATCCGCATTTGAAGATTTTTTCATTGAGCAGCAATCAGCCTTTGGCGGAAAAGATTGCCGCTTCAATTGGCGTGGAATTGTCACAAATTAACATTGCACGATTTAGTGACGGTGAAATCCAAATCAACATCGAAGAGTCAGTACGTGGTGATAACGTTTACGTTATCCAACCAACGTCAGCACCCGTTAACGATAGTTTGATGGAGTTGATGATTATGATTGACGCTTTGCGCCGTGCAAGTGCAAAGTCAATCAACGTGGTTATGCCTTACTATGGCTACGCCCGTCAAGATCGTAAGGCTCGTTCACGCGAACCTATCTCAGCTAAGTTGGTAGCCAACATGCTTGAGATGGTTGGTGCAACACGCGTCTTGGTTTTGGACTTGCACGCTGCGCAAATCCAAGGATTCTTTGACATTCCTGTTGACCACATGATGGGTGCGCCTTTGTTGGCGGACTACCTAATCACGTCTGGTATTGCTGATGACAACACAGTTGTTGTGTCACCTGATCACGGTGGTGTAACACGTGCACGTGCATTGGCTGAATTGTTGGGTTCACAAGAGCCTATCGCAATTATTGATAAGCGTCGTCCTAAGGCGAACGTGGCGCAAATCATGAACATCATCGGTGATGTTAAGGGTAAGCGCGCAATCATGATTGATGACATGATTGATACTGGTGGAACTATTTCACAAGGTGCACAAAAGTTGAAGGATGAAGGGGCTGCTGAAGTCTACGTTGTGGCAACACACGCGGTCTTCTCAGGTCCAGCTGTCGACAACTTGCAAAACTCAGTCTTTGAGAAGGTTATCGTAACTGACTCAATTAACTTGCCTGAAGAGAAGAAGTTCCCTAAGTTGGTGCAAGTGACGACTGCAGAATTGATTGGTGAAGCGATTAAGCGTATCAATGAGAACCAAGCGGTATCTCCATTGTTCAAGAACCGTTTCCACCGTACGGTCGACTAACAGAATTTGAGTTTTAAAGCATTGTTCTAATACTAATTTAGGGCAATGCTTTTTCTATAAAGAAGGGATATTCTAATGGCAAAGAAGAAGATGATTTTGGATTTGGACACTGGTGTTGATGACGCGTTGGCCTTGGCATACGCTTTGGCAACACCGGATTCAGATTTGATTGGCGTTGTTTCATCATTCGGTAACACGCAAGTTAACACGGCTGGTGAGAACACGTTGAAGTTGCTTGAGTTGTTGGGACGTGAAGATGTGCCAGTCTTTATCGGGGCTGCTCACTCATCAACGACTGATAACTTTGAAACGATGCAAGTTTCAATGGATATCCACGGTAAGAATGGTATCGGGGATGTTGAATTGCCAACGCCAAGCCACTCGGTTGAAGAGCAAACGGCAGTTGACTTCATCATCGAAGCTGCACACAAGTATGCGGATGATTTGGTGATTGTCCCAACTGGTCCTTTGACTAACTTGGCCGAAGCTTACCAAAAGGATCCTGAAATCGAAAACTTGATTGGCAACGTAACGTTGATGGGTGGGGCGCTTGTTGTGCCTGGAAACGTAACGCCATATACTGAGGCGAATATCAACCAAGACCCAGAAGCAGCTGACTATGTCTTTAAGCATGCCAAGCACCTTGTGATGGTTGGTTTGGATGTCACGTTGCAAACGTTGTTGACGAAGAAGGAAACACAAGTATGGCGTGATTTGGGTACGGATAAGGGTCGCGTGTTCGCTGACATTTTCGATTACTACATTGATGCTTATTACAACTTGGATATCAACAAGGCTGGGGCAGCTTTGCACGACCCACTTGCAGTTGGTGTCGCTGTTGACCCTAACTTGGTGACGTTGTTGCCATTGAACATGATGGTTACGCCTGAAGATGGTCGCACAATTGGTGACCCATCACGTTTGCGTGATCCACACAAGAATAATTTTGCAGCCGTTGCGGTTGATGAGCCATTCTATTTGGAACGCTTCATGAACTACACGACAGCATTGTTTAAGTAAGCTAACTAAGCGCGATGAAAGTCGTGCTTTTTTGCTATTAATCGATGGGATTAGACCCCAGGTGTAATCGACATGAAAGCGTATGACACGCGGTATGACGTGAATTTGTAATGGATATTTCACTTGCAAAACGTTTGTATCGCGTGTAAACTTAGTTCTTGTGAGTTATGTTGAATTAAATTTCAACAGCTCTCCTTGCCGGCAGGAAGTCGGCCATAGACCAAAAGGAGGAAGTTATTATGGCATACGAATTGACGTACATCATTCGCCCTGACATGGACGCTGATGCTAAGAAGGCATTGGTTGAGCGTTTCGACAAGATCTTGGCGGACAACGGTGCAACGGTGGCAGAGTCTAAGGACTGGTCATCACGTCGTTTTGCATACGAAATTGCAGGTTACCGTGAGGGTACTTACCACATCGTTAACTTTACTGCAGAAGATGACGCAGCCATCAACGAATTTGATCGTTTGGCAAAGATCTCACAAGATATCTTGCGTCACATGGTTGTAAAGCGCGACTTTGCATCAGCTGAGTAATTGTTAGCTTAATTGTCTAACATTTTTTATTAACTTAGTTGCAGGTCATTAAGACCGATTGAAAGGAGACTTTCCATATGATTAATCGTGTTGTTCTGGTTGGTCGCTTGACGCGTGACGTTGAATTGCGTTACACGACTTCAGGTGCTGCTGTCGGAACTTTCTCACTAGCTGTTAACCGTCAGTTTACTAACGCTAATGGTGAGCGTGAGACCGACTTTATTAACGCCGTTATCTGGCGTAAGTCGGCTGAAAACTTTGCTAACTTTACCTCTAAGGGGTCATTGGTGGCGGTTGAAGGTCGCTTGCAAACTCGTAACTACGAGAACCAACAAGGTCAACGTGTTTATGTAACGGAAGTTGTCGTTGATAACTTCTCATTGTTGGAGAGTCGAGCTGAAAGCGAACAACGCCGTTCACAAAACGGTGGTGCAAGCAACAACTTCGGCGGTGGTCAACAAGGTGGCAACCAAGGCGGCTTCAATGCTGCACCAGCACAAAACCCATTCGGTGGTTCTTCATCATCAAATGGTAACGTGTTTGGCGGTAGCCAACCTTCACAACCATCAAATGATCCTTTCGGTGGTGGTCAAGAGGTTGATATCTCTGACGATGATCTACCATTCTAAGTTGATATATCTAATTGTCTAACGACATAAGTCTATCAGGAGGAATTAATCATGGCACAACAACGTCGTGGTGGCGGCCCTCGCCGTCGTCGTAAGGTTGACTTTATCGCAGCCAACCACATCGAATACGTGGATTACAAGGACACTGAATTGTTGGAGCGTTTCATCTCAGAACGCGGTAAGATCTTGCCTCGTCGTGTGACGGGTACGTCTGCTAAGAACCAACGTAAGGTGACGACTGCTATCAAGCGTGCACGTGTTATGGGTCTTTTGCCATTCGTTGCAGAAGACTAATAGCATACGCTTTTAGTAACAACCTTTAAAAGAGTGAATCAGCATTGCTGGTTCACTCTTTTTTAGGGAAAGGAGCATACTTATGAAGAAATGGCTTATCGGTGGTGTAGTGGCAGTTGTGGCGCTGATTTTGGGTGCGGTTGGTATGAACGTGTACAACGAGCATCAAGAGGAAAAATTTGAGCGTCAATACGAATCAAGCGTTGCACGTTCGTATTCGGAATCAATTGCAAAGTCTTCATCATCAAGTTCTGCTGTATCGTCATCAGCTGCGTCTGGAACGGCGACGTCGGTGGCATTGCCGTCAGAACAAGAAGTTGTGGATCGATTGAAGGGGGACTTGGATAAGTTTATTGCTGACCAAAAGGGCGGTATTATTAAGACAGGTTCAACTGAAGATATTCGCGATGCGTTTGAAGACACATATGTAGAGACGTATCAAAATGAATTAGAAGCAAAGTTCCCAGACGAAGCTAATGAAGACCAAATCGAATCGTTGATTGATTTAGGTTTGTTGACATTGAACTTCGATGAGAAGATTGCTGCAGCGAAGTAAGAAAAAACCGGTTCACGCAAAAAAAGTGTGAACCGGTTTTTTGTATTTGTAGGAGTAAAAAGAAAACCACCAGATCAAATGACCTGGTGGTTATGGGATGGGCAGACAGGGGCTCGAACCCTGGACCCACGGATTAAGAGTCCGTTGCTCTACCAACTGAGCTATCTGCCCATAATTTTCTTCGTTGCCTCAACAACAGAATTAATAATACCAGATAATTAGTAAGCATGCAAGTGTTTTGTTCGAAAAAAGTGATTATAAAGTAGATTGGGAGTGTCGGAGGCTTTAGACCGATAGCTGCTGTCATAAAACTGAGAAGGGGGGGCTAACTGTACATCGGAGTTAGTCTTGTCGTGATCAACAACTGCTATGATAAAAAGGCAAAAAGAAAACCGCCAGGTCAAAGACCTAGCGGCTATGGGATGGGCAGACAGGGGCTCGAACCCTGGACCCACGGATTAAGAGTCCGTTGCTCTACCAACTGAGCTATCTGCCCATAATTTTCTTCGTTGCCTCAACAACAGATATTAATATACCAGAAATTTCAGCACTGTGCAAGTGTTTTGTTTGAAAAAGTTTTAGAAGAGTAGGGTTGGGCACGTTTAGTGCAGCGAATCGGGAGGAAAGGCAAAAGAAAACCGCTAGATCAAATGACCTAGCGGTTATGGGATGGGCAGACAGGGGCTCGAACCCTGGACCCACGGATTAAGAGTCCGTTGCTCTACCAACTGAGCTATCTGCCCATGTAATTCTCTTTGTGTCTCTCAACAACAGATATTAATATACCTCCATCTGAAAATGAATGCAACACTTTCTTGAACAAAAAACGCTTTTTTCATGACGAACTTGAAATTGACACTGATGCAAAAAGAAAACCACCAGATCAAATGACCTGGTGGTTATGGGATGGGCAGACAGGGGCTCGAACCCTGGACCCACGGATTAAGAGTCCGTTGCTCTACCAACTGAGCTATCTGCCCATAATTCTTTTCGTTGCCTCAACAACAGATAATATAATAACAAGTATATGAATGTTTTGCAACCCTTTTTTGTAAAATAAATGTTTTCTGTTTCTGAAAGATTACGAAAACTTTGTAACATGCTATAATAGTTACAAGATACCCGCCACTGGGAGGATAAAGAACAGATGAGTAAAATTTTAGTCGTCGATGACGAAAAGCCAATTTCAGATATTATCAAGTTTAATTTGACGAAGGAAGGATACGACGTTGTTGTGGCCATGGATGGTCAAGAAGCGTTGGATCTTTTTGAGAGTGAGGAGCCTGATCTAGTTTTGCTAGACCAAATGTTGCCTGAGCTTGAAGGAACAGAAGTTCTACGTCAAATTCGCACGAAGTCACAAACGCCCGTTATCATGGTAACGGCCAAGGATTCAGAGATCGATAAGGTCTTGGGTCTTGAGATGGGTGCTGATGATTATGTTACAAAGCCATTCTCAAATCGAGAGTTGTTGGCACGTATCAAGGCTAACTTGCGCCGCCAAGCGCCAGTTGCTGGTCAAAATGTTATGGATGATAGTGGAGACATCAAGATTGGTGCCCTAACGATTCACCCTGACGCATATATGGTATCTAAGAACGGTCAAGACATTGAATTGACACACCGTGAGTTTGAATTGTTGCACCACTTGGCTAAGCACATTGGTCAAGTTATGACGCGTGATGATTTGTTGCAAACGGTTTGGGGTTACGATTACTTTGGGGATGTTCGTACGGTCGATGTGACGGTGCGTCGTATTCGTGAAAAGATTGAAGAAACACCAAGTCACCCACAAATTTTGATGACACGTCGCGGTGTCGGTTACTATTTGAAGGCTTCAGAAGAATAAAGCAGACTGGTTAGTGCCGTGCCGATTGGCATGGCACTATTTTTTTAATTAGATTTGGGAGTATTAAAAACGCGATGGCAGATTTTGAAGAATTGACAGAGCAAAAAAGGTGGCGGAAGTTTTTTTCTTCAATCCATTTTAAAATTGCGTTGGTATTTACGCTGACGCTATTAGTAACGTTGGAACTGGTTGGAGCATTCTTCGTTAAACGTTTGGAACAACAAAATTTGGCAACGTTTAGAACGCAAATCGCGTTGCCGGCTTATGTGAATGATTCGCTCACACAGCAATTAATCAGCACAGACCAAACAAAGGCGAATAGCGACATTCACACTATTCTGACGTCAATTAATAACGCCTCGATTTCAGAGATTGAGGTAATTGATTCATCGGGTATTATTCGCGGTACGAGTGATATCAATGCCCAAGATGAAGTTGGGCAAAAAACTACTGATGCCAACGTCAAGGCAGCACTGGCTGGTGGAAAGTACACCAAGAACCCGATTGAAGAGCGTTCGGGTGTTCGCTATCAGGTGGTTGTGAAGCCACTGGTTAGTTCATCAGCTGGTGAGAGTAACATTGTCGGGGTTGTTGAAGTGCGCGCAAGCCTTGAAACAACGTATGACAACTTGAATCACATTTCACTGATTTATTTCTCAGCATCATTGCTAGCGGTGGTCTTGGGTGTGGTCATGGCCGTGATTATTTCACGTAGTTTGACGAAGCCAATTGCTGAAATCAATGATCGCACGACGCGCATTGCCCAGGGAGACTATTCAGGTGGTATTCTAGTTCGTTCAAACGACGAAATTGGTCAATTGGCCGAAAATGTTAACGCACTGGCAGTTCGAATTGAAGAAACGACAAACTCAACTGAGTTTGAACGTCGTCGTTTGGATTCGGTGCTGGAACACATGACGGATGGTGTTATTGCTACTGACCGTCGTGGAAGCATTAACATCATTAACACGGCTGCGTTGCAAATGACGGGTATGGAAGACAGTAACGTGGCCTTGGGTCAATCAATTTTGGAAGTGTTGAAAATTGCCGATCGCTATAATTTGCGTGAGTTGCTTGATAACCAGGATGAATTGTTGCTTGATTTCAGTAATGATGAACGCCAATTGATTATTCGTGCATACTTCAGTTTGATTCAACGCGCATCAGGATTTATTTCTGGTTTGGTTATCGTGCTACACGACGTTACTGAGCAACAACGTATTGAAGAGGAACGTCGTCAATTCGTTTCGAACGTTTCACACGAATTACGTACGCCGTTGACGTCTGTGAAGTCATACGTCGATGCGCTGCAAGAAGGTGCGATTGAGGATCCGGAAGTCGCTAAGAGTTTCTTGGCGGTGGCGCAAGATGAAACGACTCGTATGATTCACATGATTAACGACTTGCTTGAGCTATCACGCATGGACTCAGGTACGATGAAGTTGGAGACGGAATACGTCAATGTTGGCGAATTGTTCAACTACATTCTGAACCGATTCGATATGATTATTGCGAATGACGATAAGCCTGAAAAGTATTACACAATTAAGCGTGAGATTACGGATTCACAAATTTGGGTTGAGCTGGATACGTCGAAGTTTACGCAAGTGGTGGACAATATTATGAACAATGCCATCAAGTATTCACCTGATGGTGGTGTTATCACAGCTCGTATGATTGATCGCAAGACTGAGGTTGTACTAAGTATTACTGACCAAGGTTTGGGAATTCCAAAGAAGGACTTGGGCCACATTTTTGACCGCTTCTTCCGTGTTGATAAGGCGCGTTCACGTGCCCAAGGTGGAACTGGTTTGGGGCTTGCTATTTCTAAGGAAATTATCGAACGCTTTGGCGGTAAGATTTGGGTAGATTCTTCAGAAGGCAAGGGGTCAACGTTCTCAATTTCATTGCCATATGAAGCTTACGATCCAGCAGAAGATGAGTGGGATGATGGTGAATGGGATGATTAATCGACTACATTATCGTTTCAAAGTGCTATTCCGCCGTTTTGGATTAGTGGCGATGCTGATTCTAGCGATTGGCATTAGTATCGCGCTGTCAGTTAGTCTATGGCGTAGTCCGGGACGTGATTTGAATCATGATAAAAGTGATGCTGACGCGACGCAGCAAGTCGTGGCGTCAAAGTCGCTCACGGACCTATACGGTTTTGATCAATTAGTGTACAACGAAGATAATGTGCAGTATTCAGTTATTGATTATCGTCCGACGACTACGAAAATGATTAAGCGTTTGTCGACATGGGAAGTTGGTGACTATACCAAGCAAAAGCTGACGGACGCGGCTTATCTAAATGCCTTGTCTAAGAAGGAAACGGTATTAATGAGCTTTCCGGATGCCGTTGCCGGTGGGGTGGTTAACCAAATCATGACCAATGATGTTGATTTGCCAAATAACGCTGAAATTAATCGTATTCGGGTGCCGCAAAAGGCTAAGAATGAAGTGTTGTTCATGGATGATAAGCACCGAACAACTTATCGATATGCAATTAAAAGCGCAACTAAGTCGTTTGCTAGTTTCAAAATGAGTGA
This sequence comes from Weissella confusa, assembly GCA_041871065.1. NCBI lineage: Bacteria > Bacillati > Bacillota > Bacilli > Lactobacillales > Lactobacillaceae > Weissella > Weissella confusa. Next base: position 242,452 of record CP168942.1, read on the forward strand.
CGAACGCGTCAAAGTTAAATTTGAACTTAATGGTAAGCGTGTGTTGACTGATGCGTTGGAATCTGTGTCGTTGCGTTCATATAGCTACTTAATGGAAACAAATGCGACGAATAATTATTTGTCAGCACTCTTTGCTGGTACGACGACGCCAAGTGCTAATCGCAATGGCAATACGTTGACCTACAATGATGGGGTGTCACGTCAAATGACGGTGGATACTGTTTCTGGTGTGGCTAAGTATGACGCCTATGACGTATCTGATTTGGGCAAGACGTTTAATCAACGTATGGCTAAAGGATATGATTGGCTGGTGCGAATTCACCAAATTCCTGACAATATCTACTTTTTTGAAAGTCATGACATGGGACGTCATTTGATTTACCGTCTTTACGTGAACGGGTTGCCGATCTTTAACCAAACTGCTTACGGTACGGTTCAAATGAAGCAACACGATAGTCGTCACCAAGAAATTGATTTTTCACAGTACTCATTGCAGGTGCCTTTGCCAGCAGATAATAACGTGCGCGTGACGCTACCGACATCAGATGAAGTGATTAAGCAGTTGGCTGGCGCTGGTGTGCCTAAAAAGTCGATTACGAATATGGCGTATGGTTATCGCTGGGTGTCAGATACCAATCAAAATATCGTGACGTTGCAGCCTGAGTGGTACTTTGAAGTTGGTAGCACCTGGCAAGCGGTCAATGATAAGCTAGCTGAAAATCAAGGGGGAACGAACTGATGGATTTCAAAAAAATCTTAGCGACTTTCTTAGTGGTTTTTGTGGCTATCGATATCTTTTTGGCTTTTCAATGGTTTCAAATTCACCAACCAACTGCCAATCCAACGGCAACGGAAAGCATTCTGTCAGAGATGAAGAGTGATGGTATTCAAGTTGGTGAGTTAGATACTGATTCCCAAACTGGTGCCTATATCGGTGGTCAAGATGGCGATGAGTTCCTAAAAGCTAATATGGACAGTTTGGACAAGCGATGGTCAACTAAGCTTACCGGCAACCAGCTAACAGCAACGTTAGATAAGCCGGTGTTTATGGGAACGTCACGATCGGATGTACGTAAGTCACTACAAAAGCTGGTTGATGATAAGACGCAAGTGATTGCGGGTGCCCAATATGTGTATGATGCGAAGTTAACGGAGTATGCGAATAATGATTCGGATAATTCAGCGATGGTGGTCTACACACAAAAGATGACGAACCGACGCCAATTTATGACGTCACGTGCGCAAATTCGATTCTTATTGGATAAGAATCATGATTTGAAGGGGTATACCCAAACGTACGTATCGAATGCCCAGGTGTTGCGTGACTCAACCACGTTGATTTCGGAAGAAAAAGCGTTGATTGGGGCTTATCAATATAATGAAATTCCAAATAATGGTAAGTTGAATTGGAGTCATATGGGTTATGCACCATTAACAACAGTTGGTAATGATACGATTTTTGTACCAGCATGGATCTTTTCGGTGACGGATGGTACTGGTAACACGACGTTATTACGAATCAATGCATTGAATGGCGCCTTAATGAAATAATGACGTGTTAGAATAGATAACGACGAAACGCCGCGTGACTCTTTTGTCATGGGGCGTTTTTACTTTGTAGATAATAAAAAGAATGGGGATGGCAGAAATGGCAAGTGATTTTCATGTGTCAATGTTGGCCTCTGGCAGTAAGGGAAACGTCACGTATATTGAAACGCCGACGCATAAAGTGCTAGTTGATGCTGGCTTGTCGGGGAAAAAGATTGATGGGCTGATGAATCAAATCGGCCGTTCATTGACGGATGTTGACGCATTGTTTGTGACGCACGAGCACAGTGACCACATCGCAGGTGTTGGTGTGTTGGCACGTAAGTATGGCTTTGATGTTTACGCAAATGCGAAGACGTGGGACGCGATGGCGGGTAAGATTGGTAAAATTAAGCCAGAACAGATGAATATTTTGGAAGCCGGCCAGACAAAGCTGTTTGGCGATTTGGACGTCGAGAGTTTTAGTGTTTCTCACGACGCGGCTGATCCACAATTCTATGCCTTCCATCACGACAACAAGACGTTTGCGATGCTGACGGATACCGGTTATGTTAATGATCGCATTGTTGGGACGATTCGAAACGCGGACGCGGTGTTGATGGAAGCGAACCACGATTATGAAATGCTACGCATGGGCGGGTACGCTTGGAATTTGAAACAACGTATCTTGAGTGATCAAGGGCACTTGTCTAATGAAGATGGGGCGTTAGCGTTGACTGAGATTTTGGGTGACCGTACGAAGAACGTGTTCTTGGGTCACTTGAGTCAAGAAAATAATCAAAAGCCATTGGCTCATTTGACGGTGCAATCAGTTTTGGAAGAACATGACTTTGGGGTTGGCCATGATTTTAATCTATTTGATACCGACCCAGCGCAAGCGACGAAATTATTAGACATTTAACGAAGCTTCCTTAAGACGTCTTAAAGGGTTGGCACTTATAATGTAATTAAATAATCAGAGTTAACACGGAGGGGTTACCCATGACTGAAAATGAAAAGCGTAGTGGTAGCAAGTCATCAATGAAGGTGGCGATTGTTGGTTTAGTTGCTGGTTTGATTGGCGGTGGTGCGGCAGCAGGGGGTGTTGCCTACTTGAACAACTCGGGCATGTTGGCGCCTTCAACGGTGACGACTGGCAAGACGACACCGGTTAAAGTTAGCAATTCAAATGTGAAGGGAACATCAGATGCAACAAAGGCCTTTAACAAAGTTTCAGGTGCGGTTGTATCAGTGATTAACCTACAAAAGCAACAATCATTGGGCGATTCAATGTTTGGTGGTTTGACGAGCGATTACGGTAACAGTTCAAGTAACGATAGCGATTCTTCAGATTTGCAAACGGCTTCAGAAGGATCAGGTGTCATCTACAAGAAGCAAGGCGGTACGGCTTACATCGTAACGAACAATCACGTTGTGGCTGGTTCAAATGCATTGCAAGTGTTGTTGAGCGATGGCACGAAGTTGACGGCAACGTTGGTAGGAACTGACGAGCAAACTGACTTGGCTGTTTTGAAGGTTAATTCATCAAAGGTGTCAGAAGTCGCTGATTTTGCTGATTCATCAAAGATTGAACCAGGTCAATCGGTGTTGGCCATTGGGTCACCGTTGGGTTCTGAATACGCAACGTCAGTAACTGAAGGTATTATCTCAGCAACGAAGCGTGAAGTTGATGCGACAGACGAAAGTGGTAACTCACTTGGTAAGGCGACGGTTATTCAAACTGACGCGGCCATTAACCCTGGTAACTCAGGTGGACCGTTGGTTAACCTTGCCGGCCAAGTCGTGGGTATTAACTCAATGAAGTTGGCGTCATCATCTGATGGTACATCTGTTGAAGGAATGGGATTTGCAATTCCATCAGATACAGTTGTAAGCATCATTAACGAGTTGGAAAAGAACGGTAAGGTAGAACGTCCAGCACTTGGTGTGACGATGGTTGATTTGAGCAATGTCTCAACGTCTGATCAAGCAAGTGTCTTGAACCTACCAACTAGTGTTTCTGGTGGTGTTGTGGTGATGGGTACGACTGACGGTTCTGCAGCTGCTGAGGCTGGCTTGAAGAAGTACGACGTTATTACGAAGATTGATGATACTGATATTACGGGTTCTGGTGATTTGCGTGATGCCTTGTACAAGCACAAGGTAGGCGATACCATCAAGATTACTTACTACCGCGATGGTAAGGCCAAGACGGTTGATGCCAAGTTAACGAAGACAACGAGCTCATTAACATCATCTTCTGAGTCAAATTAGTCAGGAAAAATGGAAGGGACTACCTAGGTAGTCCCTTTTTTGCAACACTCAGCTTATGATTTGTTAGTTCTGTTAACTAATTGAAACACTTTTTTTACACGTTGTTCACACGGATTAGATATATTATACATATCCGCTGTTCCTAGTGGATTTCATTACTCCCCAAAGTACATGAAGCGTTACATATTTCCCCAAAGTATGTAACACCCCCCTCGCTGGTTGCGATAGTAGCCGGCGGCGGACCATCGTTGCGTTCCCCCTCTTGCACGATGGTCTTTTTTTGTGCCTAAAAATAAGCCTCGCTAATGCGTCATTGCATTGGCGAGGCTTTTTTCATGTTACTTTTCAAAGTGAAGCTCAAGTGAATAATCACCTAGCAAGGTCTCGCCAGCTAGGAGTGAGTAGGCGACGTTAATGTGTCCAAAATCGTCGTTGAGGACGGTTTTCAAATCATTTGTGCGAACATCAATTGACATTGATCCTTGTGGTGTCACGTAACGCGTTGGAATTGTAGCATCTGGTGCGAATTGCAAGCGCACATCACTTTGACCAGAGCGCTTGAGTGATACTTCACCGGTGGGGGTCAACTTAAACGTCACCGGTGTTTCCAAACCAGCTTGGTGTTCGATGTAACGCAAGTACAACGTTTCGCCCATAGGGGTGATGGTACCAGTCTCTTCGAACGTAAATGTCTCTTCGTCACCTTCTTGGCGGATGACTGTAGTTAATTTCAATGTTACTGGATATCCGTTGGCTGAATCTGCCATACAAATTTTCTCCTTCAATAAGCCTATTACTTCCATTATACAGGTATTTCTAGGTTATAATGGAAGTAACGAATCAGTAGTTCGGAAATAGGGAAGGAATCAAGGTTCGACTTATGACGACAGAAGTAAAGGAAAAGGTCTTTCGTGACCCGGTACATAATTTTATTCGTGTCCAAGATCAAGTTATTCTTGATTTAATTGGGACGTCTGAATTTCAACGACTACGACGCATTAAGCAATTGGGTGTTGCTAGTGCCGTTTTTCACGGTGCTGAGCACTCACGTTTCTCACACTCACTAGGTGTGTATGAAATCGCGCGTCAGTTTGCTGACCATTTAGAAAAGTTTTATCCAACTCAGGAACCGGGTGATGGGTTGTGGGACCCAAGTGAGCGCTTGTTGCTGTTAACGTCAGCGCTGCTTCACGATTTGGGACACGGTCCTTACTCACACACGTTTGAACACATTTTCAATACGGACCATGAGTCGTACACGCAACAAATTATCTTGTCACCTGAGACGGAAATCAATCAAGTTTTGCGTCAGGTGGCCCCTGATTTCCCAACTAAGGTTGCGAGTGTCATCGCTAAGACCTACGAGAATCCACAAGTGGTGCAATTGATTTCTAGTCAAATCGACGCAGACCGCATGGATTATTTGTTGCGTGATGCGTATTACTCTGGTGCGACTTATGGTGAATTTGACTTAGCCCGCATCATTCACGTGATGCGTCCATACAAGGGTGGCATCGCTTTTGATCAAAAGGGGATGTATGCCGTGGAAGATTACGTGGTGTCACGCTATCAAATGTACGTGCAGGTCTATTTCCACCCAGTATCACGTTCGTTCGAAGTGTTGTTGCAGCACCTGCTAGAACGCGCAAAGTTTTTGTATGATGAGAGCAAGACAGATTCACGCATTTCGACGAGTTTCATCTCACCAGCGTTGATGCCATTGTTTGCTGGTGAATTTACATTGGAACAATACTTGATGCTGGATGATTCAGTGATGTTGGCCAATATTAGTGAGTGGCGTCTAGCGGATGATGCGATTTTGGCAGATTTAGCAACCCGATTTTTGGATCGCAAGCCATTGAAGTCAATTTTGATTGAAGATTCAGCACGCGACTTGCTACCGGCAATTACCAAATTGATTGCATCAGCTGGTTTTGACGAACGTTATTACACTGCTGAAAATGACAGTTATGATTTGCCATACGATGCGTATAATCCAAGTGATAAGAAGCCGCGTACACAGATTGAAATGATGCAACCAGCTGGGGAATTGTTTGAATTATCAACGCAAAGTGCGTTGGTGGCAGCAATGACTGGTCGTATTTTCGGAAACGCGCGCTTCTTCTTCCCACGTGAGATGATGAATACGCAAGCGGTTGATGATGTGATGGCACCACTATATGCCGAATTCCAACGCTACGTGCACAACGAGACGCTGGTAACGCCAAGTGAGAAATAAGGGGACAATGACATGGGAATTAAGCTAATTACAATTGATATTGATGACACGCTAGTTAACACAGCAAAGCAAGTGACACCACGTGTGAAGGCTGCGCTACAAGAAGCAACTGCGCAAGGTGTGAAAGTTGTTTTGACAACTGGCCGTCCTTTGCCAGGTGTCCAAGAATATTTGGATGAACTGGGCTTGAATCACCAAGATGACCAATATGCAATTACGTATAACGGTGGTGTTGTGCAGACGACTAACGGTGAAGAACTTGGTGGTAAGGAATTGGCTTACTCGGATTACCTACGTTTGCGCGAGGTTGCCGATGAGTTGGGCGCATACTTGCAAGTCGAAACGATTGATGCCGCTTATACGTCAGCTAAAGAAATTAACTACTGGGCTAGCCGTGAGAACTTTTTGATTAAGATGCCACTCATCATTAAGCCGGTCGATGAAATGGATCCAAATGACCACTACGTTAAGTTTATGTTCATTGGGGATGAATCCGACATTGATAGTTGGCGCGATGCCTTGCCGGCCGATGTTAAGGACGCTTACTACATTGTGAAGTCAACGCCACAACACTTGGAGTTCATGCACAAGGATGCAACGAAGGGTAGTGGTTTGTTGACGTTAGCGGCTAAGCTAGGTATTGATCAATCTGAAACGATGGCTCTTGGTGATCAACAAAACGATATCACGATGATTGAGGCGGCTGGATTAGGCGTTGCAATGGGAAATGCTGTGCCTGAAGTGAAGGCTGTTGCAGACGTTGAAACGACGACACAAAACACAGATGGTGTTGGTGTGGCTGTTGAAAAGTGGGTTTTGGGACGCGATGTACCAGAACTAGCTTAATTTCCGAAGAATAACATTTGCCGAAACGGCTGAAATATTGTAAGATAAGACATTGAGTAAGACCGCGAAAGGACGTGCAGTGATTTGGCATTAACACAATTTGACGGCCAAAATAAGGCTGAGCTTTCAATGATTGAAGTTGCTCGTGCGATTTTGTCTGACCGTCATGATACCATGGCGTTTAACGACTTGTTGAATGAAGTACAATCATTCACTGGTAAGTCAGATGAAGAGATTCGTGCGCGCTTGGCACAATTCTACACTGATTTGAATATTGACGGTTCATTCATTTCATTGGGTGATAACATGTGGGGACTACGTTCATGGTACCCAATCGACTCAATTGATGAAGCCGTTCACTTGGATCTTGAAGAAGAAGAAGGTCAACCAAAGAAGAAGAAGCGTAAGAAGATCAACGCCTTTTTGGCAGACGTTGCGGATGATGACGATGTTATCGACTACAACGATGATGATCCTGAAGACGACGACTTCGGTGAAGTTGAAGACGAAGATGAGACGGCAGCTGCTGATTCAGACGATGATGATGCAGATGACGACGATGATGACGATTCATCAGATGATTTCGGTAATGACGAAGTTGCTGGTGGTATCGGCGAAGAAATCGGTGGTATTGCACCAGTCGATGACGACTACGGTTCAGGTGACATCGAGCGATAATTAATATCGATAAAAAAGCGAGCAGTGATGCTCGCTTTTTTATTTTTCAAAATAACGGCTACTTAACACTGGTAATTTTATTTATATTTTTCAAAAAAGTTAGTTGCGACGGGCGGAACAACTATATAAGGAAGTACATCACAAATTAGAATTCAGGCGTATACCATAGTTTTTGTATCAAAACTATATTTTTCCACATATATTTGGAGGGGATACGTCATGGAACGTAAAAAGATGTACAAAGCCGGTAAGCAATGGATGGTTGCTGCCGCCATTTCAGTTGCTGCTATGGGAGGCGCAACGGTTGTTGCTAACGCAGATACTGCAACGCCATCAGCAGATCAACCACAAGGTGCGGTGTTGCTAAAGGCGCACCATCACAAGACTGTCACGAACAACGTACCAAATGATCCAGCCGGAACAACTACGGACGCTGAAGACCACAAGACCGTAACGGCAAATGTGCCAAATGAAGCGGCAAATGATGTTAAGGATGCAGCCGGAAACGACACTGTAGCTGCCAACGTGCCAAACGAAGCAGCTAACACCGTTAAGGACGCAGATGGAAACGACACTGTAACTGCAAGCGTACCAAACGAAGCGGCAAACGCCGTTAAGGATGCAGATGGAAACGACATCGTAACTGCAAGCGTGCCAAACGAAGCAGCAAACGCCGTTAAGGATGCAGATGGAAACGACACCGTAACTGCAAGTGTACCAAACGAAGCAGCTAATGATGTTAAGGATGCAGCCGGAAACGACACTGTAACTGCAAGTGTTCCAAATGACCCAGCCGGAACGGTTACTAACGCCGACGGAAGCAAGTCAGTAGAAGCGACTGTACCAAATGACGCAGTGCAAGGTGCTAAGTCACACCACAAGCACCACCACAACCGTCACCACTATCAAACGCCTGACATGCAACCAGCCGCAGCGCCACAAAGCGAGTCAGACATGGTGCCAAATGCACCCGTTTATGAAATCCAACGACCAGACACGCAACCAGCTGCAGCTCCAAAGAACATGGAAATGGTAGTGCCAAATGATTCAGTACAATACCAAAAGGCAGATACGGAACCAATTGCAGCACCACAAAACAAGTCAGATATGGTGCCAAACACGCCGGTGACAGCTGCTAACAAGCACCACAATAAGCACCACAATTACAAGAATCGCGATGTAAAGTTGACTTTGGAGTCTGGAATCCAAGCTACTAAGTACCACAACCGTCACCACAAGCACCACTACCAAAAGGCAGATACGCAACCAATTGCAGCGCCACAAAACAAGTCAGAAATGGTACCAAACACACCAGCTGGAATGAACGTTGATGAAAATGGTAACATGACTGGTTCAGTAGCGAACGAGCCAGCTAACGTTGTAAAGAACGCTGATGGTAGCGAATCATGGACTGGAAGCGTTGAAAATGATCCAGCTGGAACTGTAACTAACGCCGATGGCAGCAAGACGGTAACTGGTTCAGTAGCGAACGAGCCAGCTAACGTTGTGAAGAATGCTGATGGTAGCGAATCATGGACTGGAAGTGTTGAAAATGATCCAGCCGGAACTGTTATCAACGCCGACGGAAGTAAGTCAGTAGAAGCAACTGTGCCAAATGACGCTGTTTCAGCTGCAAAGTCACACCACCGTCACCACCACCACAACCGCAAGCACCAAACGGCAGACACACAACCAATTGCTGCGCCACAATTTAAGTCAGAAATGGTACCAAACGCACCAGCCGGAATGAACGTTGATGAAAATGGTAACATTACTGGTTCAGTAGCAAACGAGCCAGCTAACGTTGTGAAGAACGCTGATGGTAGCGAATCATGGACTGGAAGCGTTGAAAATGATCCAGCCGGAACAGTTACTAACGCTGATGGTAGCGAGACGGTTACTGCAGTAGTTCCAAACGATCCAATGCAATACCAAACGGCTGATACAGAGCCAATTGCTGCCCCACAATACAAGACGGAAGTGGTACCAAACACGCCGGTTACTTCAGCTGACAACCACGACCACGATGTTAACGGAAACGCTAACGTTGATAACAAGGACAATGGCAAGGATGTCACTGTTGACACTAAGGACAACGGCGAGACTGCTTCAGTTGATACCAAGAATAACGGTGAGACTGCTTCAGCTGATACCAAGGATGCCGTAACAAACAACGGTGAACTTGTAAAGACTACCGTTGCATCATCAGATGCATCAACGACTGCAACTGTCGCATCTGCTAACTCAGCAGCTGCTAAGACGATTGCTTCAGCCGCAACTGTTGCATCATCAGCAAAGCACGTTGACTTGCCAGCTACTGCTGCAACTGCTAAGTCAAACGCTGCATTGACTGCCTTTGGTGTACTAGGTGCCCTAGGTGTTGCAGCTGTTGCTTCACGCCGTCGCGGTTAATTTTCGGATTTTTTAGAATCGAATTTTAGATAATTAAAAGACGTCAATTTCTAACAAGAATTGACGTCTTTTTTGGCAGGAGAGTGAGTAGATGGAATTTTACGCATTGGATCGCATTGTGCTACAAGATGGTAGGACGGGCGTTATCGATAAGGTAGATGATGACGCTGTTTATGTGTTGCTTGATGACACGTTGGCATATACACCTGTTCGGCGGGATGAAATCAAAAAAATTCTGCCCCACAAAAAAGAAGATTTAAGTTTCAATGACGATAACGCTTTTCAAGCGGTCAAGCTGGGTGGGAAGTACCCGTGGAATATGACGTACGTTGAATTAATTGATTATTATAACCGGGTGCTTTGTGTGCCGTTTGAAAAGGCAGAAAGCATGATACAACCTTATTGGCCATCAGTACACACAAATGATTTGACTCCGATAGGCCTAACAGGCATGTTTTTGAATGAAGATGGTTCATTTATTGGACCTGTTCGTATCGGTGAAGTGACTGAAACAACGGAGTTCGGTAAGTTGGTATATATGCCAAATCGAGGGATGTGGATTATTTCGCGGGTTGGTCAGGTGCCAATGTTAAATGATGTCGCGTTTATGATTCGAACGCCGAATGTGGTGGGGATGTCGATTACGTCTTATGAGACTGAACGGGTTTATGAAATCGCACCGTCGCGAATAAAAGTGACGATGGGGCAACTGTGGTACGTCTATTTGGGGGTTGTTCGAAAGTTGAATCAACAGGCGCAGTTAACGGGGCCGATAGTTAAGGAGTACCATATTGCAGGTAACATAGCTGAGGCGCTTAAGGTGATGGAATATGTATTACGAGATTTAAGATGGACGTATCGCCTAAAAGACATTAATTAAATAATTGCGGTTAGATTATTTTAAAAATAACGAATTAATTAACAGGTATTTTTATAAAAAATAAAAAAACCAGCCTACTGATAGTTTTTTACACCTTATATAAAATAATCATATAGAGAGAAAAAAGGTGTGATAAACTTCCCGAATGTAAGTGAGATTTTTTCTGGGATATAAGAGAGGAAATTTGGTATGGCTGGGATTGATACGCCAATTTTAAACGCGGTACGTAAGGTTATAGATTTAAAACATATTTCTGTGCGAGATATTTTACAACATACAGCTATTTCAAGCGGTCGTTATTACACGTTTATCAATGGACAAGGTGATATTACGGTGCATAAACTTCACGCTATTTTAAAAACGCTGAACGTGGGATTAGCCGAAATCGGCATGTATATGCCACGTGAGGAAATGGCGCAGGAGCAGACATTTGATCAAATGATGGCAGCGATTGACAGTTATCGTCAGACACGGTCAGTAACAGGCATTATTGAATTAGCGAAAAATGGTGACGATTGGGGCGTTGCGACGCTACATGAGGAAATGATTGTACGGTTGAAGCCGGTATTGCTGGACTTGCTGCGTCGAAGCGAGAATTACACATTGGCTGAGATAAAGGTCGTGTTACTGTATTTGAATTATTTTACATACGATGATTTACGTGAACAGTACAAGAAATTGTTACGAGGGATTCGTTTGCAAATTCAGATAAGTGAAGAACACGGTGGCGCCATTCGCCATGAGGCAGTCCAGGTTATTAGTATGTTGCTCTTTGAATTGATTGTTATGCATGCTGAACATGGGCAACGTGCGTTTATGGATGAATTGGTTGAAATTTTTTATAGCATGAAGGTCAAAGTCGATGATTGGACGACGTCAGTTTTACGCGAAGTCATTAATGTTATTCGACTTGTTATTGCTGGAAAGCAGTCGTTGGCAAATCAAAAATATGATACGGTACGTGAGATGATTCGAATTTTCCAACCCGAAGAGAACTGGCCTTACTTTGAACGTGTGATGGGCGAGTCATTTGAATCGTTTACGTTACAGTTTTTATGGGGCGAATTGGAGGGCAATCATGGAATGGCTATTGGGTAAGCGCGAACACCAGAAGTTGCAGGTTGTACGCTTTTTATATCAACAAAATAAGACGAGTGTGCCGTTGCTTGAAGTCGAACGTCACTTTAACGTATCTAAGTATATGGCGAAGACTTTGCTAAATGAAATTGTTATGGATGAAACGAGATTCGGCATCGTAAATACGGCGGCATTGCAGTTTGAAGAAAAGGGTGGCATGATTTCATGGACGCCTGGGTATCAAGTTAATATCATGCGGCTGGAATATTTTTATACAATTGAGTCGCATGCTTTAGCGATGTTGGTCCACGGCATGTCGGGTAATGCAATTTCATCAGCCACATTTGCGGATCAGCTTAACGTTGCGGGGAATCATCTTGTAGCGGATCGAACGCTGTTGAATGAACGATTAGCCGGTAGTGGTGTGTCGTTGAGCAACAATGTGCAATTAGTTGGTAGTGAGTCGACAATCCGCATTATGATGTATCGTGTATTGGCGGATATTGTTGAATCTGAAGATGATTTGGAGCGCTATTTTCCTGAACAAATATTATCTTTGACTCGTCAAACGGTGGCGTTTTTTGAAGGAAACCACGTGGTGAGTTTGAATAACGTCCAACGAATTCGATTGTTCGTTTTCCTGGGTGTTTGGATTACACGACTACAATCTAGTCGAACGATTGATCGAAATGAGGCGATTAGTAACATATTTGAATCGACAATCGAAAATGATGATGAGTTGAAGATGCCGTACCGAACGTTACGAGCAATTGTGTTGCGCTATCGTCGGTTGATGCCAGAATGCTTAGACGCAGAAGCGAATTTTGCGATGGGTGTTTTGATGACGGATGCGATTTTGCATGGCAATATGATGGATCATGCGACCCCAGCGTTGCGAGATATGTATGATACGGTCTTTCAAAACGTCGCAACGACCTATCGTGAATTTTTCGGTGAGGCGCTGCCAGAGAGCCGAAAAAGCAGCTGGCCATTATTACTAATTCAGCCGGTGGTGGTGCTGATGTTTTTGCGTCGTATTAATTATAAGGCTGAAGATGGGATGGTAACCGGGCACACGCTTTACCCAACGTATAAGCTGTTTACGCAAAAAGTACTCCGTCATGTCGGTTTGTCATTTGATGAGCAGACGGACACGATTTTGCGTCGAATGGAAATCGATTTTTATAACGCCTTTTTGCAGGCGTTGCCTCGCGAAAAGATGTTGCCAATGATTCGCGTGCGCTTAGATTATCAAGATAATTTGTTGGCACAACATATCCAACGTATGATTACGACGACGGAAATGCTGAATGTCGCGTTCGTGAGGGATGAAGAAGAGACGCCGGACATTGTGATTGCGGATCGATTGACGATGTCTGATGAAACAACGCTGTTCGTGTGGCCATCTTCACCATCATTTGCTGAATACGATATCTTTTTGCACACAGCAACAAAGAAGATGATGGCGGTTTTTGAAACGCAAATTTATTAATTATCCCAAATAGGTGAAACGTTTTTGCAAACCCTCTTAAACTAGCGTACACTGGTACAGTTGCTTTTTATTAGTAACCGCGAGAGAGTCCTCGCGTAACAAAGTAAACTGAAGAAAGAGGTTTTCATGATGAATGAACCACAAAAGACGCCATCATTTTCTTGGGCGCACGTTGCAAAGATTTTTAAGCCATCTTGGTACGTTGAACAAATGCGTGGCTGGGCATTGCCATCTTACTTGTTGTTGATGTTCGGCTTTGGTTTTTTGATTAGTCAAACGATTGCTAATCCGATTACGGGGATGGCTATTTGGACATTGGCTGCTGCATTGTTGGGATTTACAACAACGCTAGCGATTACTAATGCCCGACCAATTAATGGTATTTTGGGATTAATTTCAGCCCTTGTTTACATCGGGTTGGCTCTAGATGCTGGTAATCCTGCCGATGCAGTTTTGCAATTCGTTTATATTATTTTGCTTGATTTGCCAGTTATTTTGATGCCATCATGGTCAGAAAACGTTGCAACGCGAGTACGTAAGTTGAGCGAAGTGAAGGAACGCGGTGAGAAAATGACTTTTGCAAAGACGCGTACGTTCTTTGTATTGGTATTTATTGTTTCTTACATTGCGCTTTACTTCTTTGACGTCTACGTAACGCACTCACCACGTCCAATGATCGACGCTGGGGCAGCTGCCATTGGTATCACGGGTGCCGTTTTGACGACGTTGCGCTTCTCAGAAGCCTACTACATGTGGTTCTTGCAAGGTATTGCTCAAGTGGTTTTGTGGGGTGTTACGGCCGCACAAGGGGATGCCTCATTGGTCTTGTTCTTCACGTACATGTTGTACATGGGAAATGACTTGATCGCTTTCTTTGCTTCTCCTTGGTTTAAGAAGAGCATGCGAATTGCCGATCACGACTAACAAATTACAATTAAAAGTTGACATTTTCTGGGATTGGTGTATTATTAAGTTCCGGGCTCTTGTATTAGTTTACAAGACGTAATCAAAGTTGATTAACGCTCCCAAGGCTATAATAGCATTGGGAGCTTTTTTATTTTTTTATTGCTCCTGCAAACAGAACTCGGAGGATTGTTTTTTATGACAGCTAAGTACGTCTTTGTTACTGGTGGTGTTGTTTCATCATTGGGTAAGGGTATCGTCGCAGCATCATTGGGTCGCTTGTTGAAGAACCGCGGCTTCAAGATTGCCGTACAAAAGTTTGATCCATACATTAACGTCGACCCAGGAACGATGTCACCATACCAACACGGTGAGACTTTCGTTACTGATGACGGTTTGGAAACTGATTTGGACTTGGGACACTATGAGCGTTTCATCGACATTAACTTGAACAAGTACTCAAACGTTACGTCAGGACGTGTGTACTCTGAAGTTTTGGCTAAGGAACGTCGTGGTGACTATGATGGTGCAACTGTTCAAGTTATCCCACACATCACGAACGCTTTGAAGGAAAAGATGATGCGCGCCGCTGAAACAACGGACGCTGACATCGTGATTACTGAAGTTGGTGGTACGGTTGGTGATATCGAATCATTGCCATTCATTGAAGCGTTGCGTCAAATGAAGCGTGAAGTAGGTGCCGAAAACGTTGCCTACATCCACACGTCATTGATTCCATACTTGCGTGCCGCAGGAGAGATGAAGACGAAGCCAACGCAACACTCAGTTGCTGAGTTGCGTTCATTGGGTATCCAACCTGACATGTTGGTTGTTCGTACTGAGCAACCAATCACGCCAGAGATGCGCGAGAAGTTGGCTTTGTTTACGGACGTTGCGCCTGAAGCCGTTATCGAGTCATTGGACGTTGATATCTTGTACGAAATTGCATTGAACATGCAAAAGCAAGGTATGGACGATGTTATCTTGAAGCGTTTGGGATTGACGGCTGAACCAGCTGACATGACTGAATGGACAGCTATGATCGAAAAGATCCGCAACTTGAAGAAGAAGTTGAAGATTACGTTGGTTGGTAAGTATGCTGATTTGCAAGACGCATACATTTCAGTTAACGAAGCATTGCGTGCCGGTGGTTACGCAGTTGATGCTGATGTTGAAATCAACGCAATTAACTCAGAAAAGGTTAACGACGAAAACGTTTCTGAATTGTTGGCCGATGCCGATGGTGTTATCGTGCCTGGTGGATTCGGAGCACGTGGAACTGAAGGTAAGATTTCAGCTATCCAATTCGCCCGTGAGAACAATGTGCCATTCTTGGGCGTATGCTTGGGAATGCAATTGGCTTCAGTTGAGTTTGCCCGTCACGTCCTTGGATACGACGATGCTAACTCAATCGAGTTGAACCCAGAGACGTCAGCACCAGTTATCGCGTTGATGAACGACCAAAAGGAAGTTACGGATCGTGGTGGTACTTTGCGTCTTGGTTTGTACCCAGCTGACTTGAAGGATGGTACGTTGACGAAGGACATTTACGAGGGTCAAGATGAGATCCAAGAGCGTCACCGTCACCGTTACGAATTTAACATCGACTACCGTAAGGAATTTGAGGATGCCGGTATGGTCTTCTCAGGTACTTCACCTGACGATCGTTTGATGGAAATTATTGAGTTGCCAGAGAATGACTTCTTCGTGGCTGCCCAATACCACCCAGAATTCTTGTCACGTCCATACCGTCCAGAACCTTTGTACGGTGCCTTTGTGAAGGCTGCGTTGGATAAGAAGGAAGCTTAATTATAGAACTGTAAAAAGGCTAATCTTGCATGTGCAAGGTTAGCCTTTTTCTTTTTCTTGAAAAACTGACGGATAATCATGGTGGTGAGTATATTGTTTTATGTAGCTTTGGCGGTTCCGGTTCTGTGGTTCGTTACTATGTAAAAAGGGTGAACTATATATATGTGAGTGACAAACTTTTACTCACGGCGTGAATAAGACACCGTAAGCAAAAAAGCGAGGAAAACCAATGGGACTATTCATCAAAAGGCTTTCTAAGACTGTCATGCTGACCGCCACGTTGGGGTTGGTGATGCCAGTTTTGCCAACAACAGTATTTGCAGCCACAATTCCAGAACTAGCCACACAAACGGAAATTGGTAGTTCGAAAATTAACTTAACCACTCCGGGACAAATGGAAAAGGCGTTTATCACAGGCGGTGACAGTACACCGTTTAAGAATGGACAAGCTGATTTAACCCAGGGCTTGGAACAACAATTTGGGTCAGCATCATTTAAGTATTCAATTGACGTTTCGCAACCGTTTAAGTTCAAGGGTGTGTTGCGCACTAGCACGGGCGGAAATGCTCCGGGAGGCGGTTGGTTTGGCCCCAAACCTAAGCGCACTGGAGATGCATTTGGTGTCATGATGGCACCTGTGGCGCCGCACGAAATGGGGAATGGATCACGAGGAGGATTATTGGGAATTGGAAAGGATCCAAAGACGGGAACGGGATTTAATAATGCCCATTTTTGGGGAATTGACTTTCACTATAATCAGGAATGGCATGATGCGCCGATTTCAACAAATAATAATTCGCAGTATGCCTCATTTCGAGAAACTAATGCTAATGGTGACCTGCAGTATTACAACCCATCATACGATCAAGGTATGAAGGTTAAGCTAGATAAAAATGGGGATGATGTAGAAATTAACTGGAAACCGACTACGGTTACGGATACGCAAGTAACGGGAACACTATCTTCATCGGCGTTTAAAAATCAATGGTCAAAAACAATTAACGTGTACCGCAACATGGGATTTGGAGTGATTGCAGCAACTGGGCAAGATACATCAACCATGACGGTTGATATGCGTTCGTTTGAATTGCAACTGGGAACCTCCAACGTGACGTTTAAGGGTGTGCCGGCAGCTAATACGGTCGATACATCAGATTTTAAGGCGCCTGTCTTTTCACCGGCAGTCAAGCCGGCGCTGGTTGGTGCGCATGTGACCGTTTTGAGAGACGAAACAGCGCAAGCGGATGCTGCGAAGGATCCTAATTACGACCCAGACTATGTTTACTTGGCGCCTAAAGTTCAGGGTTATGAGTTAGCTGGTAAAAACCATGCAAACTATCTTAACTTTACGATTGGTAACGATGTTAACACCGAATGTGATTTAACGTATGAGAAGACCAGTGATGTGACGGTTAAGTACCAGTATGCAGCCAGTCGCGGACAATACTTTAAGCAGGTAACGCAGTCTGGTTATGATGGTGAAGCATATACAATTGATTCGCCACAACAAGCTGGTTTTACGCCAGCTGTGAAAACCGTTACTGGAAAGTTCGGCGATAAAAAAACGGTGGTTGTCACGTACTACCCAATTTATAACCGACCATTAAATCCATTTAATCCAAAGTGGGAGGACCCGGTCACGCCGGTTAATCCTGGGGATGGGTCCGATGTTCCAACGGACGCAAGCGGTCAATTAACACTTGATTATGCCTCGACTTTTGATTTTGGAAAGCAAAAGATTAGTGCTTTAGACCAAACCTATCATGCGACCGCTCAGACTTTTAGCGATGCAAACCACACTGGGCTGACCACACCGTTGTATGCGCAAGTCACAGATTTACGTGAGCAACCAGGAAAGTGGGCGCTACAGGTAAAGCTAGGTGAGCTGAAAAGTCAAACATCAAATACAACACTGTCGCAAGCCTATTTAGAATTTAAAGGGGCAGCGTTAGCGTCGACTGATGCGAACCAGAAGGGTGTGACAGCAATGGCGGATCAATCAGCGACCTTTGGTGACACCATTCAAATTATGTCGGCTGACAATGTCGGTGTTTGGGGGACGTGGCTAACACGCTTTGGTGGTCAGAATGATTTCGGAACGGATTGTGATGGTCGCAAAACGAATAGTGGTGTTTCGCTAGTTGTACCAGGAACGACCGCTAAGGCTGAATCCTATCAAGCCAATATGAACTGGATGTTAATGAACGTGCCAGGATCGATTAAATAAATCAGAAAACAGACCGATTATGTTTTGATGGGTCTGTTTTTGTATAAGCATATTCCCTTGTTATTCAGTAACTATAAATAAGTAATGAGAACTGTATGGAATATAACGAGTATGATAATTCGGTAATTTTAAAGTAAAAGTTATAGGTTGATATTAGGTGCCGACTTTTCTTGTTATTCATATAAATGTAATGTAGACTTGTACAGTACGTTGTTTAGAAGTTAATAAAACTTCCCGGTTGATGATAATCAATCGGTATGCACGTTACGAATATATGAAACATGAACGGGCCTGATAGGCATAAAAGAAATAAGGCTTTTATAAGGGTGAAAGAATGAAGAAGTTGGTTATCCATGGTGGACGCCGACTCAGTGGTGAAGTGACAGTTGGAGGCGCAAAGAACTCTACTGTTGCCTTGATTCCAGCTGCAATTTTGGCTGAGACACCAGTGAAGTTTGACAGTGTGCCAGATATTCTAGATGTATACAATTTGCAAGTTATCTTGGAGTCAATGAACGTTAAGTCTACTTTTGTAGGCGGCGAATTGATGATTGACCCAACTGATATTGTTGAGGCGGAGTTGCCATCTACGGCAATTAAGTCTTTGCGTGCCTCATACTACTTTATGGGATCTCTATTGGGTCGCTTTGGCCGCGCAACGGTAACGTTCCCAGGTGGTGATAATATTGGACCTCGTCCAATTGACCAACACATCAAGGGGTTTGAAGCCTTGGGTGCAACGGTACGTGAAGAAAACGATACGGTTTACATCACGGCTGAAAACGGTTTGAAGGGTGCTCGCATCTTCTTGGACATGGTCTCAGTTGGTGCCACGATGAACATCATTTTGGCTGCTGTACACGCAGAAGGCACGACCATTTTGGAAAATGCCGCACGTGAGCCAGAAATCATCGACTTGGCAACGTTCTTGAACAACATGGGTGCACAAATCCGCGGTGCTGGAACGGACGTTATTCGTATTACGGGTGTGCCTAAGTTGGAATCAAAGAATACCCACACGATTATTCCTGACCGTATTGAGGCAGGAACTTATTTGGCATTGGCTGCCGCGCAAGGTGATGGTGTTTTGGTTAAGAACATTATTCCGGAGCACTTGGAGTCATTTACGGCTAAGATGATTGAAATGGGTGTGGACTTGGATGTTCGTGAAGACAGCATCTTTGTGCCAAAGGTTGAAAACCTTAAGCCAATCCACATTAAGACGGCACCGTTCCCTGGATTCGCTACTGACTTGCAACAACCAATTACGCCACTTTTGACATTGGCTGAGGGTGAGAGCATTATTTCAGAGACGATTTATCCAGAGCGTACGCGTCACATTCCAGAGCTTCAAAAGCTTGGGGTAGCGATTGAGAATCCTGAGTACGGTGTTATTACTGTTGCTAACAGCAATAACTTCCACGGCGCAAGCGTTGCCGCGGCTGAGATTCGTGCCGGCGCTGCGTTGGTGACGGCTGGATTGATGGCTGATGGTATCACTGAAGTGACAAATGCTGAGCACGTTTTGCGTGGATATGATCACATTATCCACAAGCTAACGATGTTGAATGCGGATATCCAAATAGCAGAAGATTAATGATGAACACACACAATGCGATTCGGCGTTGTGTGTGTTTTAATATATACGGCAAAGCATCAGTCTCGAACATTTGGGACTGGTGCTTTTTTGCGCAGACACTTAATTTTTAAAAATTAAAAAACTGCCACGAACGGTTTGTAAGTGCGCCTTATTCAAAGCGATTGCCAATATTGCCTGCCAAACAATTTACACTAAGGGTGTACAAATAGGTAAAGACTATCTGTAAACCAAACTTATTGTGAGGGGAGGATAAATTATATGAAAGTTAAAGCACTTTTGATTGTTGCTAGTACGCTGTTTGGTTTAAGCGTCGCAACGGTGGGGTATACGGAAGATACGCCTGCCAACGTAGTTTCTACTGAAACTTATCAAACGGATGGTGTGGCCCGCTTTAGTGGACACTACACTTACCCAGATGATCAAGTGAACGGCTCGGATGATACAGCCCAAAACACGGTCTACCAACCAAACGATAATACAAATCCGTATTATAAGCAGGCAAACGAAAAGAATGGTACACCGGTGTTGCCGAACACGGGTAGCGAAACGATGCTAGAGCGATTTAGTTTGCCGGTGTTGTTAACATTCATTGCCACTGGACTTTATTTCGTTAACGGTAAGAAATTTAGCCAACACGGTTAATTTATCCACATTTTGACCCTTTTAGACACATTCGAAGCGAGGAGAAAAAATATGTCTAAAACTGTTACATTATTTGCCGCATCGGCAATGGCAACGCTGGGAGTAACTGCGAGTGTATACGCAGCGCCCGTCTCAACACTTGATTCAACGGCACAGGTGACGTTTATTCCAAACGATCAACCATCTGGACCGTTGGATCCAAACAACCAAGATCCGACCAATCCGGTTAAGCCAGTGGATCCTAATAATCCCAACAAGCCTGATAATCCTAATGCGGGACCTTTATCACTTGATTTTGCGTCATCATTTAATTTTGGTAAGAACAAAATTACGACAACTGATGAAACGTATTATGCAGAAGCCCAAAAATTTACGGACAGTCAAGGAAATACCACGACAGGTCCAAATTATGTGCAAGTTACTGATAATACCGGTGAGGATAAAGGTTGGGTGCTATCCGTAACGCAACAAGGTGATTTGACGGACAACAAGAATTCGCTTGATGGTGCAGTGATTACGTTGCATGATGCGAACGTAAAGGGAATCGCAGGAACTGGCGCAACTGCACCAATCGTTGCTGCGAACGATATTGCCTTGGAAAAGGGCCAGAAGAAGTTGGTTATGACAGCCGCTGCGAACAGTGGTCAAGGAACGTGGTTAACGCGCTTTGGTAGCAACAAATTAGCTGACGATAAAGCGGTCAGTTTGTTTGTCCCTGGTAAAGCAGTTAAGCACGCGGCAACATATTCAACTACTTTGAATTGGAGTTTGGAACAAGTTCCAACGAATACGCCCATCAAGTAGTACAAAAGACAGGGGTAAAGCATGACAAATAAACTGATTACGATTACAAGTGTCGTAGCGGTTTCATTACTTAGTCTTGCAAGTGCGGTGACCGCAGATGCAGATGAGTATCAAACTAGCGGCACAGTTGGATTCATCCCCAGCACTGAGGTGGTACCACCTCAGTGCTGGGGATGAACCCGAGGACGAAGTAACACCGGTTGATCCAACGCGACCAGATGGTAAGCCAGAACCTGGTATGCCGGGTCCGTTGTCAATCGATTTTGCCTCAAGTTTTAACTTTGGTACGCATGCAATCACTAATAAGAATGTTAGTTATGATGCTGAAGCGCAAGAGATTCAAACACGGGGTAAAGATGCCTATGTGCCTGATTATGTGCAGGTGTCTGATTACCGCGGTAATCGTGCAGGTTGGACACTGCAGCTTTCGCAAAATGGCCAATTTAAGACGAATGATGCAAAACACCCTTCAGTTCTTGATGGTGCAGTTATTTCATTAGACGACTCATACGCAGTTGGATTAACGAATGCTATTGCACCAGATACGTATAATACAGCCTTGTCGCCTGATGGCAGCAAGACTGTTGTTATGGAAGCTGAAAAAGGTGAAGGAACAGGGACATGGATGATGCCTTGGGGATACGATGGTGACTTGAAGCCGGACAAAGAAAACGGTGGTATGCTCATCGACCCAAAGGTATGCTTATCAATTCCTGGTACGACGCCCCGTGATGCCGCAACATATACAACGACATTAACGTGGACACATTATTAATGTCCCATTACAACAAAAGTAAGGAACAATCATTATGAAGAAGCAAGTAACTCTTTTTGCAGGTGTAGCTCTTGCTACGTTAGCCGTCACTCAAACGCCAATTCTAGCGGCGCAAATGTCTGATTATAAGTCAACAGGAACTGTTACTTTCCAACCGTCAAAGGATACAACCAACCCGGTTGATCCGACGAATCCAGACCCAGACAAGCCGGTCAAGCCAACGAATCCAGATGGTACTGACCCACAAGCGCCACAAGCTGGCCCTTTGTCGATTGATTTTGCTTCATCAATTGATTTTGGTATTCAAAAAATTACATCAAAGACCGAAACTTACCAAGGTAGTGCGCAACAATACACGACGTTTGATGGTAAGAAGACAACTGGACCTGATTATGTGCAAATGACAGATAATCGCGGATCGTTTACGGGTTGGACGCTGTCAGTTAAGCAAAACGGTCAATTCAAGGGACAAAACAGTAATGCTGTTTTGGATGGTGCTGAAGTCACATTTGGCAACGCAAATCACCTAGGAATGACGACAGCATCAACAAACGCAACGGACATCACGGCGCTAAAGTCATTTACGCTGGATCCGTTGTCTGGTAATGCCATTAACATCATGTCTGGCGCGGCAGCTAAGAATGCTGGTGACACAAACGAAACTGGTGGTACACACTTGATGCGTTTTGGTGACGCAACAGACATTGTTTCAACGGAAGTTAACGCTGATGGCTCAAAGCGTGGTGACACTGATAAGGCTGTCACACTAATGGTGCCAGGTAAGACGGATAAGATGGCAGATAAGTATGCGACAGAATTCGAATGGATCCTAAGCGACATGCCAACTATCGTTAAATAGAGAATATTTTCGCATGATAAATGAGAAGTGGATGGTGAAGGAAAACTTCTCCGTCCATTTTTTATTAAGACAGAATAAACGCCTAAGAAAGAGAAAGAGACATGAATTTAACAAAGAAGATTAAGCGCAGTCTGATTACCGTAGCTAGCCTAATTGCGACGGCTGGCATTGGTGTATTAGTGAGTAGCCAACCAGTATCAGCCAATCAACTAACCTTTTCAGTTATGCCGGTTTTGCCAGATAACCAGGTAGATAAGACTGATGGTTTCTTTAATTTGAAGCTTGGTGCAGGTGAATCAGAAGATTTAACGTTGCGTTATCAAAATAACACGAAGCGTCCAGTGACGGTGACAACTAAAGTAGCGCCAGCTAGCACAAACAACAATGGTGTTGTCGAGTATGGCCTAAACAAGATTAAGGCTGATAAGACCCGTCAATTTAATATGCAAGATTTGGTGAATGTACCGGAAAAAGTTGAGTTAGCGGCCGGTGAGACGAAAGAGGTTCCCGTCCATGTTTCTATGCCAAATCAAGCGTATGCCGGAATTATTGCCGGCGGATTAACGTTCTCGGATGAGACGCAAAATCAGCAAAATATGGATGTTAAGTCTACCGGAATGGCGATTAAAAACATCTATTCATTTCAATTAGGATTGCTGATGCGCCAGTCAAAGGATGCAGCATACAGTGATGATCAAATTCAAAAATCCGGCTTGAAGATGCATGAAGTTAAGCCAACTCAGATTAACTATCGAAATGTTGTCACTGCAAATTTGCAAAATCCATTGAATGTGTACGTTAACCAAATGGCGGTAACGGCCAAAATTTCAAAAGTCGGATCGTCAAAGGTCGTTTACCAATCTAAAAAAGACAATATGCAAATGGCGCCGAACACCAATTTCAATTACCCGATTGCGTTAGGAGCTGGGGAAGCCATGAAGCCGGGAAAGTATAAGCTTGACTTGATGGCGTATGCGGACAAGAACCCAAAGGGACAGTTTACAACGACAGACTTCAATACAAAGGGCGCCGATACGTATACGTATATGTGGCATTTTACAAAGACGTTTGAAATCAAGGCTGACACAGCAAAGCACTTCAACCAAAAGGATGTGACGATTCAACCGTTTAACTGGGAGTTACTAGTCATTGTGCTTGGTTTGCTATTGTTGTTGTTAGCGTTGTTCTTGTGGCTATTTGTCTTTAAGCGTCGCAAGGATGAGGAAGAAGTTGAAATTGAAGAAATTGTGCATGATCAAAATGGACAAGAATTGCCCATTATTCGTACAACCACGATGAAGGAATATAAGCGTCTTGTTAAGAAAGGAAAACAAGTCCAGATTGTAGAGCGTTAGTGAAAAATGGGAAAGCAAAGTTTTCAACACAGTAAAAAAATAAAAACGGTTATTATTGTGATTCTAACATTGGCGGCGGTACTGTTTTCTGTACCGTTTCTGCAGGATTTTTATACCTGCTATGTTAAGTCAACAACATCTGTAAAGTATGTGTCGAAACTGCCAAAGGTTATTCAACCGGCCGAGACAATTCATGCGCCGACGTTACAGACTGTGATGAACATGAATACGCACGCTAGGACAGCCGTCGGACGTGTTGTGATGCCATCGGTAGGACTTGATGATGATATTTATGCTGGATTAACGAACGAAAATTTGTTTTATGGTGCCGTAACACTCTTTCCAAACAGAACGGTACGCAAGCACAACCTGGTGTTGATTGGACACAATATGGGGCACACAAAGGTGCATTTCGGTGTGTTGGAGGGCGCTAAGGTCGGTCAGAAGGCGTACTTGCAATACCTTGGTAAGTACTATCAATATACGGTTTACAAAACATCGACAATTTTAGAGACCGAAATTAATAAAGTGAAAGATACAGTTGATTCGGAATTAAGCTTAGTCACCTGTTCAGCACCAACGCGAACGCCAAAGCGTATTTTGGTGCAGGCAAAACTTGATGGTGAAATTACTAAACCGCGAAGTCAAGTCTATATGCAGCGGTCCCACATGAACATGGCAAAGAATACACAGAAATCAGTAGTCGGATACGACTTCTGGCCACTCTTTGTCATCTGGCTGGTCTACTTGCTTCTTGTTATTTTAGTTATTGTGTTGAAGTGAGTATGGCTAATTCACTTGCTAATTAGTTGTTAACAAGATAAGATGGATAAGTTACAAAAAGGACTGTTGCCAAAATCAAACGCAGTACGGACGCCGGATTGTGTCTAGTTTGAATTTTGTTCGTAGTTCGCGATATATAGAGCGCGATTGACTCCGCAATCGCAACTGGAGGAAATATTTTGAAGTTTTCAGAGTTGGGTCTTACACAAGACCTATTGACGGCCATCGAGAAGCATGGCTACGTAGAGGCCACGCCAATCCAGGAACAAACGATTCCTTTGACCTTGGCTGGTAAGGACGTTATCGGACAAGCCCAAACGGGTACCGGTAAGACGGCCGCATTCGGTTTGCCAATCTTGGAAATGATTGACACAGACAGCAACCAAGTACAAGCCCTTGTTGTCTCACCAACACGTGAATTGGCTATCCAAACACAAGATGAGCTATTCAAGTTGGGACGCGATAAGCGCGTTAAGGTACAAGCTGTCTTTGGTGGTGCAGATATTCGCCGCCAAATCAACGGTTTGAGCCACGGTGCTCACATCGTCGTTGGTACGCCAGGACGTTTGATCGACCACATCAACCGTGGCACGATTAACTTGTCTAACGTTAAGACTTTGGTCTTGGACGAAGCCGACGAAATGTTGAACATGGGATTCCTTGAAGATATCGAATCAATCTTGAAGGCTGTTCCTGATCAACGCCAAACGTTGTTGTTCTCAGCAACGATGCCACCTGCTATCAAGCGTATCGGTGTGCAATTTATGACGAACCCAGAGCACATCCAAATCGCTGCCAAGGAATTGACGACGGATTTGGTTGAGCAATTCTACGTTCGTGTACGCGACTTTGAAAAGTTCGACACGTTGACGCGCATCTTGGATGTGCAACAACCAAAGTTGGCTATCATGTTTGGTCGTACGAAGCGCCGTGTTGATGAATTGACACGTGGTTTGGAATTGCGTGGCTTTAACGCTGCCGGAATCCACGGTGACTTGACGCAACAAAAGCGTTCACAAGTTTTGAAGCAATTCAAGAACGGTGAGATCAAGATTTTGGTTGCCACTGACGTTGCTGCTCGTGGTTTGGACGTTTCTGGTGTTGACTACGTTTACAACTTCGATATTCCACAAGATTCAGAATCATACGTTCACCGTATCGGTCGTACTGGTCGTGCCGGTGCTACTGGAACTTCTGTAACGTTTATCTCAAACGCTGAGATGGACTACTTGAAGGACATCGAAAAGTTGACTAAGAAGCGTATGCAACCATTGAAGCCACCTACTCGTGAAGAAGCATTGGCTGGCCGTATGTCAGTTGCTGCTGATTCAGTTGAAGATGTCATTGCGGCAACTTCAGGTGCCGTTGACTCAGAAGTCATCGACAAGTTGGTTGAAAAGTACGATGCCAAGACTTTGGCAACGGCCTTGTTGGGTGCAGTTGCTAACGTTGCTGAGATGGACACTGAGTTCACGTTGTCACGTGAGCGTCCATTGCCTCGCAAGCGTTCTGGCTTCGGTGGTGGTTCACGCAACGGTGGTGGATACCGTGGTGGTCGTCGCGAAGGTGGCGAGCGTCGTGGCGGTGGATACCGTGGCCGTCGTGAAGGTGGTCGTGACGGACGTGATGGCGAGCGCGGACAACGCGAGCGTCGTTCATTCGACCGTGGTTCACGCACTGGATCAGGTGACCGTTCACAACGCGGTCGCTCAGGTGCACCACGTCGTCAATCACGTGACTTTGTCATCAAGAACAACGACTAATTAATAACAAATGAAACCTCTGTTCAATTCTATGTTGAACGGAGGTTTTTTATTGCTCTGAAAACTGGCATATTGTTGTTTGCTTATTTTTAGTTTGGTTGAATGATGTTACAGTAAAATGACGATAAACAGCGTATAATGAAACAATAATCTAGGAGGAAGTTAGCATGATAATCGGACAAGGCATTGATGCCCAAATGATTAGTGATGTGACACGATTGGCGGAACGCCGACCAAAGTTTATTGACGTCATTTTGACGCCAGCAGAGCGCGAGGTTTTTGATAAGCGTAAGGGCAAGCACCAAATGGAGTTCTTGGCTGGTCGCTTTTCAATTAAGGAAGCATATAGCAAGGCCGTTGGAACAGGAATTGGTGGCGAAGTTCGCTGGCATGATATGGAAATTGTTCCAAACGAAGCTGGACAACCAGTCATGGTTAAGCACCCCAAGCAAAACGAGGCGGTGGCACATATTTCAATTTCTCATACAGGTGATACCGTACATAGTTCAGTTATTTTGGAGTCGTTGGCTTCTTTACACCAACCGGTCAGTGAGCGACGTCCGGCTTGGCTCGAAATTTCCGAGTCAGCGCTGGCTCATAACGTAGCTTATATTCGTGAGCTGACCGGCGCCGAACGCTTTTTTGCCGTTGTAAAGGCGAATGCTTATGGTCATGGTTTGCCACAAATCGTTAAGGCAGCTGAAGATGCAGGCGTTGACGGGTTTGCGGTGGCAACGATTGACGAAGGTATTTGGTTGCGTCACTTTGGTATCAAGAAGCCCATTTTTATTCTTGGTGTAACACCGGCTGCGTATGTTGCTGATTTGGCGACCTTTGAATTGATGCCCGTTGTTGCAAGTGAAGCCTGGTTGGATGAAGCACTTGACCTTTTGCCGGCCGATAAGACATTGATTGCATCAGTTGGGGTTGATACTGGTATGGGACGCATTGGTATTCGTGACCGTGCCGAACTTGAGCGCGTCGTCGCAAAGCTAAATGATGCAGAAAACGTCGAATTCAAGGCGATTGGAATGCACTTTGCGACCGCTGATGGTGGCAACACAGCATACTTTGAGCAACAATTACAACGTTGGCACGAATTGACTGATGGTCTTGATTTGCCAGCCAATATCTGGCGTCACTTAGCAAACTCAGGGACATCATTGTGGCACGAGCAACCAAGTACTGATTTGGTTCGCGTTGGTGCCGGCATGTATGGCTTTGATCCGTCACAAGGTGAATTGGCCATGCGTGAGATTCAACCGGTCTTGTCATTGAAGGCTGAGTTGGTTCACGTGAAGCAAGTTGAAGCGGGTGCATCAATCTCTTATGGTGCAACATATACAACTGACGAACCAGAATGGATTGGCACGTTGCCAGTTGGTTATGCTGATGGTTATCCACGCGCATTGCAAGGCATGACCGCTTTATTGCCGGATGGTCGTGAAGTTGAATTGATTGGCCGTATTGCGATGGACCAATTAATGGTCAAGCTACCAGAAGAGTTGCCAGTGGGAACTGTGGTAACATTGATTGGGTCAGTTGGCGATAAGGCAATCACGTTGGTTGATCTTGCAAACAAGATGGGGACAATTCCGTATGAAATTGCCACGGGATTGTCACCACGTTTGCCACGAAAGTTAGTGAAGTAGAGAGAGTAGTATGGCAAATCGACATGATATTAAAAGAGGAGACATCTTCTTTGCCGATTTATCACCGGTAGTTGGTTCAGAGCAAGGTGGGCAACGTCCAGTTGTGATCATCCAAAATGACGTTGGTAATCAGCACGCGCCGACTGTCATTGTTGCACCCATTACGGCGCAAATTTCAAAACCCAAGATGCCAACCCACGTGGGCTTGCCATCTGAGTTAGAGAATACCGGTATTGCACGCGATTCAGTTATTTTATTGGAACAAATTCGCACAATCGACAAGCGTCGGTTGCAAGATAAAATTGGTTTAGTGCCGGGTCACTTAATCGCTAAGCTTGATCAAGCGTTGGTGATTAGTTTGGGGCTCGTTTAAAACACCCTTATTTTGCATAAGGGTTGCTGTTAACTGTTAAAATAATGACATTATAAAAAGAAGGAGGGCATACTCGTGGAACACTTTAATGTTGGTGTTATTGGTTCAGGACCTGCTGGCTTGTCAGCAGCCTTTCCATTACAAGCAGCTGGGCAATCAGTTGTTATTGTTGAAGAGTATCTCTGGGGCGGTACCTGCCCTAATTATGGTTGCGATCCTAAGAAGGTTCTTTTGGCTGCAGTAGAAGCTAAGGAACAAGCTGAGTGGATGCAACACACAGGTTTGATTGGTCACAATGAGATTGATTGGCCTGCCTTGATGGAACACAAGATGGCCTACACGGATCCAGTTCCTGCACGTAAGATTGCGGGACTTGATGATGCCGGCATTACCCACAAGTATGGTCACGCCTACTTTGTGGATGAGCACACGGTTTCAACTGGTACGGAAACGTTTACGGCTGACAAGTGGATTATTGCCACTGGTGCCCGTCCAGCTCGATTGGAAGTGCCTGGTGATGAATTCTTGCACGACAATGAAGACTTCTTGAACTTGCCTAAGATGCCAGAAGAAGTAGCCTTCATCGGTGCTGGATTCATTGCCATTGAGTTTGCTGGTATTGCCGCAGCAGCCGGCGCAAAGGTTCACGTTGTGGCTAAGCACGATGTGATTTTGCGTGAGTTTGATCAAGATTTGACGCAAGATTTGATTGCGCAAATGGAGAGCAAGGGTATCACGTTCCACTGGAACTTTGATACAGCTGCCGTTGAAGAAACCACTGACGGTCGCTTCGATATCGTTGCTGCTGATGGACGTCGTGTCACAAGTGACATGCCATTCATCGCTGCTGGTCGCGCTGGTAACACTGAAGATTTGAATCTTGAAGCTGCTGGTGTTGAAGTTGCTGGTAACGGTATTAAGGTAATGTCTGACTTGCGTACCACTAACCCAAACATCTTTGCGGTTGGTGACGTCGCAGAGTCACCAGTGCCAAAGTTGACGCCAACTGGTGCCTATGAGGCACGTTATGTAGCTGGTTTGTTGACTGGTACTGAGCCAGAAGAAATTTCATATCCGGCCATTCCAACGATGGTGTATGGTTCACCAAAGTTGGGTCAAGTTGGTATGTCAGCTGTTGAAGCTGAGTCAAAGGGCATGGAGGTTAACTCAATCGACATGACACCTTGGCTAGCATACTGGCGTCACAAGGAGCCAATTGCTAAGGCTAAGGTTGTCTTGAACGAAAAGGGTGTTATCATTGGTGCGACGGTATTGAGTGCTGAAGCTGATGAGTTGTTGAACTACTTCACGGTAGCCATCAACCAAAAGCAAGACAAGTGGGCAATTAAGCACAACTTGTACTCATACCCATCAATCGCATCAGATATGGGCTTCTTCGCTTAATAAAGATGAAATTAACGAGCAATCAGTGTTGAACTGGTTGCTCGTTTTTTGCTTACTAAAAAGCGATGTTCACAATTTCCTCACATTTATAAGGGAAATCATTCACTATTTATACTTACAATAAATTATGTTAAAAAGTTAGTAGAGAAGCTTTTTACGCTTCCGGCGTGTTGAACGTTGGCCTCTTTTAGCAGGTAGAGTGGCTAAGAGGGTGAAAGAGAAATGGTTGTAAAGCATCGGGTGGAGAGACCCGGTGCTTTTTCCATTTGCACCGGTTTTCTGGTGAAAAAGCGTTATAATAGTTGAATTGAATATACGAAAGTGAGGGCCGAAAAATGCATGCAGACCAACCCGCTGAACAAAAGCGGCTCGATAAAGTGGTTGTCGAAATCGACGGGCAACTCGAACGTGCTAAGGAAGCCTATGCGCAAGCTCACTCAGAAACACGTGCCGTTGAAGGAAACTATATTGCCAATACGTCAATTAATACCTTCGAAGTCGATGATGCGATGGAAACGAATGCCGAAATCCAACAGCAACGTAACATCGTGGCCCGTGTAACTGAAACAGAAAACATTATGCGAAAGACGGTCGATACGCTGACGATGCTACGACCTAGTCCGTATTTTGGTCGCGTCGATATTGATGAAGAGGGCGATAAAGATACCTTGTATATCGGCTTGGCCTCAGTGCAGGATAAGATTGGTGATTTCCTCGTTTACGATTGGCGTGCGCCAATCAGTGGAATTTACTATAACGGAACACTTGGTGCTGTGACATATCCCACACCAATGGGTGAACAGGAAGCGGAACTACTAAAGAAGCGTCAATTTACGATTGAAGATGCGCAAATCGTTAACATGTTTGATACCAATGAAACTGTCGGCGATGAAATGTTGCAATACGCCTTGGGACAAGAAAACGACTTGACCATGCGTAATATCGTGGCGACGATTCAACAAGAACAAAATCAAATTATTCGTGATACGACGAGTGATTTGCTGGTCGTGCAAGGTGTCGCAGGATCTGGTAAGACCTCAGCGATTCTGCAACGCATCGCGTTTTTGCTATTCCATGCGCGTGAAGAATTGAATTCGGATCAGATTGTATTGTTCTCACCAAACCGATTGTTCTCAAGCTATATTGCTGATGTTTTGCCATCTTTGGGTGAACGCAACATGCGCCAAGTGACGCTGGCTGAATTTTTTAGTGCACGTCTACAAGGATTGCAAGTGCAAACACTATTTGAACGTTATGAAATCGGTCAGAGTGAAACAACGGTGGCCAGTCTTAAGGTTCGTGAAAAACTTGAGAGTGCCCGAGTCGTTGATGATTTGACGGCCTTTGTTGAGCAACTAACACCTGAGACATTGCGCTTTGACAATATCTACTTTGAAGATGAAGTGTTCTTTGGTAAAGAAGCCATGACCCGTGTGTTTGCTGAGTTCTCAGACAATTACTCGGTTCGTGAACGTATTCAAATGACGCAAAAGCGCTTTATGGAGCGTTTGGAACGTCGCATTGATCAATTGGTGAATGAAGACTGGGTGTTGGAAGAGTTGAATAACTTGGATGACCAACAGTATCGTGATTTGCTGGGAGATGAGCTGGCTGAGCAAGTTGCCGAAGAAGAAGAAATGGGTGACGCAATCAACATCGCGGCGAAGCGATTGTTGCAACGTGAATTCCAGGTTGTCGATGATGCGTTGTATAACATGCACTTCTTCGATATCTATAACCAATACGGTGACTTTTTGGCCTACATGGCTGAGCGTTCTGAGTTGGATACCGAATGGTGGCTAGCCAAGCGTGATCGCTTCCTACGTGAGCTGGAGTATCACCGCATTGACTTGGAAGATGCAGCGCCAATACTATTCTTACGCGATTTGATTACAGGTGGCGGGACGAATAAGTCAATGTTCTACGTCTTCGTTGATGAGATGCAAGATTACAGCATGGCACAATTGTTGTACTTGAAGCACGCGTTCCCAGCGGCCAAGTTTACGGTGCTTGGGGATGCTGAGCAGGCGCTGTTCCGCGATGTTGAGACACCGGCTGCTTTGCTGGCCAAGTACAGCCAAGCGTTCAAGGCGACTCACCCTAACTTGATTACGTTGAACAAGGCGTACCGTTCAACGCAAGAAATCATGGACTTTGCCAAAGCGTTGTTGCCGGACGGCGATAACATCATGGCGTTCACTCGACCAGGTGGAAAGCCAAAGTTAATTGTCACGACGGCGGATGAAGAAGAGCAGATGATTTGGCAGGCGGTTGATGAGCTGAAGGCGGAGCACCGAACAGTGGCGATTTTGACCAAAACCCAAGATCAAGCCGAGGCAGTTGCCCGCATGCTGCGCAAGTATCCCGAAAAGTTTCAATTGCTCCAAGCAAGTGATCGCACGCGTACATCAAACTTCGTCGTTATGCCAATTTATTTGGCTAAGGGATTGGAATTTGATGCGGTGATTGGATACGATGTGTCACAAATAAATTATCCTGACAGTGAAGCAACCGGCTTGTTGTACACCTTGGCATCCCGCGCCATGCACGCGTTGACTCTAATTAGTGTTGGACCGGTTTCTGGTTTGATTCGTGACGTGCAAGAGACATTAGATATTAGTGTTTTAGGTGATTAGAAAACAGGTAGTTTGTGCGCTTGTTATCGGGTGTAAAAACTCTTACAATGAACAATGACGAATTAGTTTTGACGGGGAACCGTTGATAGAAAGAGATGGAAAACATGGCAGAAAAGCAAGTTTTGCTAACTGGTGATCGTCCAACTGGAAAGTTGCACATTGGTCACTACGTTGGTTCTTTGAAAAACCGTGTCGCAATGCAAAATTCAGGCGACTACGAACCATTTATTATGATTGCGGACAAGCAAGCGTTCACTGATAACGCGCGCGACCCTGAGAAGATTCACAACTCATTGTTGGAAGTTGCGTTGGACTACCTAGCTGTTGGTATTGACCCAAGCAAGTCAACGATTTTCGTACAATCAGCTGTGCCTGAGTTGTCAGAATTGACAGAATACTTCTTGAACTTGGTTTCAATTGCTCGTTTGCAACGTAACCCAACGGTGAAGACTGAGATTCAACAAAAGGGCTTCGGTGAGAGTATTCCTGCTGGATTCTTCATCTACCCAGTTTCACAAGCTGCTGACATCGCTTTGTTCAAGGGACAAGTTGTGCCAGTTGGTGATGACCAAGAGCCAATGTTGGAGCAAACGCGTGAATTGGTACGTACGTTCAACAACTACTACGGTGAAGGTATTTTGGTAGAGCCACAAGGTGTATTCCCACCAAAGGGTCAAGGCCGTATTCCTGGTTTGGACGGTAACGCCAAGATGTCAAAGTCATTGAACAATGCCATTTACCTAAGTGACGACGAGGATACGTTGTGGACGAAGGTTAAGTCAATGTACACTGACCCAGAGCACATCCGTGTTGAAGACCCTGGTCACGTTGAAGGTAACATGGTCTTCACGTACTTGGATATCTTTGACAAGGATACCGAAAAGGTTGCTGAATTGAAGGCGCAATACCAAGCTGGTGGCTTGGGTGACATGAAGATCAAGAAGTACTTGTTCGAAGTGTTGAACGCCGAATTGGCGCCTATGCGTGAGCGTCGTGCTAAGTATGCTGAAGATAAGGACGCCGTATTGCAAATGCTACGCGACGGTTCTGACAAGGCACGTGCTAAGGCGCAAGAAACGATGAACGAAGTCCGTAACGCAATGGGCATCCAATACTGGGGTTAATCCTTAGAGGGGTATAAATTATGAGCTATTTGGCAGTCATTGACTTGGGGTCAAACTCAACCCGAATGGTTGTTGAAGAACTACAAGCAGATGGCACGTTCGTTGAGCTTAAGCGTCGTAAGTTAGATACGCGTTTGGCTGAGGGGATGGATCAAAATGCAGGTGAACTAACCGAAGCAGCAATGACCCGCGTTGTTGATGCTTTGATTGAGTTCCGTGATGACTATATGGCATATGAAGGCGTCTCAGTTGTTGGTATTGCAACCGCAGCTGTGCGTGAGGCAACGAATCAAGCGGACTTTTTGGACCGTGTTTACCGTGCCGTCGACGTTGAAATCCGTGTGCTAACGGGTGACCAAGAAGCTTATTACGACTATCTTGGGGCTGTTTCAGCCTTGGATATTTCAGATGCCTGGTTGCTTGATACTGGCGGTGCCAGTGTTGAGTTGGTTGGTATTGAAGAACGTATGGCTGCGAACTTTATCAGTTTGCCATTTGGGGCGGTTAACTTGTCAGAGAAGTTCCACTTGAATGGGGAAGGCAAGATTGATCCAAGCTTGATTGAGCGCGCCTCACAATACGTTTCTGATCAATACGACCACTTGCCATGGTTGGAAGACACGACGACGTTGCCAATCATTTTGTTGGGTGGCGCGAACCGTTCATTGGCCCGTCTTGACCGTTTGCGTCACGGCTTGCCAGCGGATTCAAACTTCCACGGCTACGAGATGACGACGGAATCAGTTTTGAAGACATTTGATGAGATGGCCAACATGACGCACGCAGAACGTGCTGAAGTGTTGGGTACAGAAGCCAACCGTGCGGACATCATTATCAGTGGTTTGTTGCCATTGGTAGAGTTGATTTCACGTACTGGCGCTGACAAGGTCATCTTCTCAGCATCAGGTGTACGCGAAGGACTTTTGCAAGAGTACCGCATGACACTATAAAAAATAAACGACTAACTCGATTGCGGGTTAGTCGTTTTTTATTTGGAGTTATTTAGTTTGTGGTGTGTGTCGACGCGTTGCGTCGAGGCATGGAAGTGTGGGACTATCTCCGGCAAAGTTCAAATTGGGGCAACCGAATGGCGCGGACGCCATTCAGCTGGGCAAATAATTCCCCCTAATCCTTCTAGTCCTATGTGGGCTTGTCTGAATAGCGCCGGCCATGCGGCATGTTGCCCCAATTTGAACGCTCCGATAGTCCCACACTTCCATGCCAGCAACCGAGATATTCTTGTCTGTTGTAGATTATCATCCACCTGTAAATAAATGGGTGAACATTTCAACCTGATGTATTGTGGTGGATGTAAATCAAACCAATAGAGTATTGCTTGGTTGCTGTGCTTGGCCCCGCCACGCGTATAGACACGTGCAGACCTTGACCCGCAGGTGTGGGTTCTTAGCGGGTTTCCCGCTTAGAGCCACGGGAGGTAAAGGTGTTCGCGCCAACGGCGTGGACTCCGCTCCCTGCAGGTCATGGTCTGGACGTGTTAGCGTGCCTCAGAAGGGGCCAAGCACTCGGCGCGACAGCGACGACACTAACCACAAAAACATTTAAAGACAAAACAAAAACCGCCGGTACGTTGACCCGCGGTAAACTTTCGTTACGCTTTGCGACACGTAACAAGGAAGACGCTACTCCGCCACCCTGTATTCAATTGTAAATGGACCACCCTAGAAGTTTAATCTGCAGTTTTAAACGTCTGTCGCTAGGGTATGGTCGCAACCAAACTCACCGTCTCTATCTCTACCGCATCCATGTCTATCTGTTTGAAAAGCAGACCGTGTCAGGAGCAGCCTTCGAATCGCCATACATGCTTACGCCTTAAAAAGGTTATCGTACTTTGTCGAAGTGACCGATGCTAATGATCGCAAGAGATGTCAATACATGACTTAGGTGTTTATCTCTT
Organism: Weissella confusa; assembly: GCA_041871065.1. Classification (NCBI taxonomy): domain Bacteria; kingdom Bacillati; phylum Bacillota; class Bacilli; order Lactobacillales; family Lactobacillaceae; genus Weissella; species Weissella confusa. The sequence continues at coordinate 278,501 of CP168942.1, forward strand.
TTAAAAACAATACGTTAATTATCTTGCGTCATTACTGTGACACGCCCGCATGGAATTTGGTAGGTAGAGTCGTGATAGAGGTCGAATTAAGAACTTCTTTCAAATCCTTTACCTTCCTTTCCTTTGGTACACCATTATATTAACACCACATGTAACCGCTTACAAGGATAAACCCTTGAAAAAGATGTGATGAATTTTTAGTAGCGCTCAAACGTTGTTACGTGGGGTTTTGGGTCGGTATAACCGGCAGCTAAAAGCTCGATAACTGTCAGCATTTGTTCATCAGACACTAACTTTGGCGCCTCGTTGACTAGCGTGTCATAGACAGTGTCGTAAACGCGACCGTAGTCACCGTGAATGGTTGGAATGACCTTTTCAATGCGATCGCCATTTTGGTTGTAGTAAGTGACGACACCGAAATCTTGTGGTGCATCATCCCCAAATCCAGGCATCCCCGGCATAATCCCGGTCTTCAAATCATATTCTTGTTGATCGATATTGTGCTTGATATACGTGCCCTTGGTACCGTGCAGTACCCACTTAGGGTAGGCGACCACAGCTAGTTCAGTTGCTTGCACCGTAGCTTTGAAAGTATCGCCATAAAACAGGTTCACTTCAAATTGATCGTCGATGGTAGCGCCAGGTTCGCGTGTGGCACGCAAATCATAGGTTGCACGGTCCGGCGAACCGAAAAGGGCAACGATTTGATCGGCCAAGTGCACACCGTGCCCGTACCATGAACCGTCGATAGGCGTACCCAGTTTAACGCCGTCGTTAGGGCGATAATGATCCATATGCAACTCCAGTTCGACCGGACGGCCAACATAACCGGCGTCAAGCACGTGTTGAATCGTCAAAAAGTCACTATCGAAACGACGGTTCTGGAATGGCATAAAGAAGAGTTGGCGTTCACGCGCGATAGTCACAAGCTCCTCAGCTTGGGCTAATGTTTCAACCATTGGCTTGTCGACAAGCACGTTTTTACCAGCAAGTAGCAATTGCTTAGCAACGTCATAATGACTAGGGGCGGGGGTGACCACCACCACTAAGTCGAGCGACTCATCGTTAATAATGTCAGCGATATCTGTTGAGAATTTTGTACCAGTTGCTTCCAAAGCAGCTTGTTCGTCGGGACGCTTGCCCAAGGTGGGGGTTACAACCCGACTAATCTTGAAACGGTCTTGGCGTTCCATTAAATAGGGGATATGGTAGCGGTTCGTACTTTTACCAAATCCGACGTAGGCAATATTTAACATATTTGCGTTCCTCCCTGTATATCGTTAATTCTTCCTGAAGATTGACCATAATGCAACTGACATTTCATGAATGAAACAGGACGATTTCAAATTTACGTTTTTGCGCGTTATAATTAGGTAACACTTACAAAAATTGGAGAAACGGCATGATTAGTGAATTGAAATCAGAAATATTGCACGAGGTCATTGTGCGTCGACCTGACGACAGCCACAAAGGGACGTTTGGTCGCGTTTTACTAATCGGGGGTAATATCCAATACGGTGGGGCCATTTTGATGGCAGCCGGTGCGGTTGTTGGCGCTGGCGCAGGGCTAACGACGGTTGCAACGGATTTGATCAATTTGGCACCGCTACACACGCGTACACCAGAAGCCATGTTTGTGGACTGGCGTAATAACGCGGATTTGATGACAGCGATTGCTAATAACGATGTGATTCTATTAGGCCCTGGTATGGGGACCGATGGTTTTGCGGTGCAATTAGTGCAACAAGTTTTGCAAGCTGTTACGGAAAACCAAATCTTGATTGTTGATGGTTCAGCATTGACGATTATGGCTGAGCAGAATATGACGTTCCCACGTGACACGTTCACGATTGTGACGCCACACCAAATGGAGTGGGCACGCTTGAGTGGGGTGCAATTAAACTATCAAGCAGAGCACCAATTGAATGAGGTACAACGCCAAATTTTGAACATTGATGTGCTAGTTCTTAAGCAACACCACACGATTATCTACACCAAGGATGATCAAAAGCAATTGCAAATCGGTGGTGCTTACCAGGCGACTGGTGGGATGGGTGATGTGCTAGCGGGTACAATCGCTGGCTTTACAGCCCAGTTCAAAGCCAACCCAACCAAGGCTGTGCAAGCGGCCGTTTATGCACACTCAGCAATCGCCGAAGAGATGGCAGGCCACAGTTATGTGGTGAAGCCATCATTCATTGCTGATTTCTTGCCAAACTACATGGCTCGTATTCAATCAAACCTGTAATAACGACACAAAAAAACGACGTGAATTTTGACATTCACGTCGTTTTTATTAACTAACTTAATTGTTAACCAAGAAATTACTTCTTGTGACGAGCCTCAACTTCGTGGTTCATCTTGTTAACTTCTTCGTCAGTCAATGGGTACTTCATGATTACCAAGATGGCAATAACAGCCATGATGATTGGCAACCAGATCATTGACCATTGCAATCCCATCAAAGCATCAGCTGATTGGATCTTCTTAGTACCGTCAAATCCAGTAGCAGCGTTGATGTAACCAGGGATGATACCACCCAAGGCCAAACCAATCTTGAAGAACAATCCCATGATGGCGTTGATGATACCAGCAACACGCTTACCTGAAGTGTACTCACCATAAGTAACAACTTCAGGAACCAATGACCACATGAATCCAGTAGCTGAAGTCAATCCCCATTGTTGGAAGAAACGACCAGCGTAACCCATAGCGATGTTTTCAGGGTTCTTAGTCCATGCCCACAAAAGGATAGAACCAACCATGAAAATAGCCAAGAACAAAGCGAAGAATTGCTTCTTACCAACCTTGGCACGAATCTTAGGCCACAAGAAGACCAAGAAGATTCCAGGAATTGAACCGATCAATGAAATTGAACCGTTCCACTCTGAGTGACCAATGTTGTATTGCAAGAAGAATGGCCATACAGTGTTTCCGAAGAACATGAACGTAAAGCCAACCAAGAAGAACAATCCCAAGATTCGCAAAGGCTTGTTACGCTTCAACTCAGCAAACAAGTCTGAGTACTTTACTTCAGGCTCATCTTCAGCAGGCAAAACGCGTTCCTTCGTCTTTGAGTAAGTAACCATCAAAACCAAGAATCCGATAACCATGTATACGGCATAAACCTTGAACCAAGCACCAGCTGATTGAGCTGATGAGTAGTCACCCAAGTTCATGTGGATTCCAAACATTCCGATATCCTTTGACTCGCGACCAACTGACGTAGCCAATTGAACGAAGATAGGGAAGCAAGTGTAAACCAACAAGTTCGCGATGTTAGCCAACGTCATACGAACCGTCGTCAACTTTGCGATTTCATCGTTATCACGCGTCAATGATGCGTTCAAGGCACCATATGGAATGTTAACGAATGAGTAAACCATGGCCGTTGCCATATATGACAAGAAGGCATATGGTACCTTAAATGCAGGGAACCATTGTCCAACTGGCAAGAACAAGCAGGCAGCCAAGATAACTAGCGGAATACCGAAGTTACGTAGGTAAGGCAAGTACTTTCCACCCTTAGGATGTGACTTGTCGACCGTAGCACCTACCCAAGGATCCCAAACAACGTTGATCCAACGAACAACCAAGAAAATCGTGGCACCAGCCGCAGCTGAAATACCGTTAACCGTAGTAAGGAAGAATAGCAAGAATCCACCAACAGTACCGAAAACCAAGTTTTGAGCGAAGTCACACAAACCATATGAGATTCGATCCATCAGTGTAAGCTTAGCAAATTCGTCCTTTTGAACTTTTGCATCCATGAAAAGCTAACTCCTGTGTATTAAAAATGTAATTGCTTAATGCTTGTTCATAATATCACTAGAAAATACGAAAAAGCGGAAATTTACAAAGCGTTCTGTAAGCGTTCACAATTGATATTGAACATGAAGAAAATATGACTGACAGAAGGTTAGCCATCATGCATAATATTGATTAAAGTCTGCATTTCTTTATAAAATGGCGTATAATTACAACCAATATGACAGTGGAGGTCAATGAGATATGACAACGCAATGGCGTGCAGAAGCATTGAAGTATGAAGACGAATTGTTGACAGACTTGAAGGAGATGTTGGCAATTAAGTCAGTTCGTGATGACGAGGCTGCAACGGAAGATGCACCTTTGGGACCTGGTCCTAAGGAAGCTTTGTTGAAGTTCGAAGAATTTGCTAAGCGTGACGGATTCCGCACGGGTAACTACAAGAACTTGGTTGCCTACGCAGAATTGGGACCTGAAGACGCTGAAGAGACTGTTGCAATTATCGGTCACTTGGACGTTATGCCAGCCGGTGATGGTTGGACAAAGGATCCATGGTCTCCAGTAATTGAAGATGGTCGTTTGTATGCCCGTGGTGCATCAGATGATAAGGGACCTTCATTCACTGCTTACTATGCAATGAAGATGATCAAGGACTTGAACTTGGACTTGAAGCGCAAGTTGGTTTTGGTTATGGGTATCGATGAAGAGTCTGACTGGACTGGTATGGATGAGTTCTTTGAGGACTACGGTATGCCAACGATGGGATTCTCACCTGACGCTGAATTCCCAATCATCAACGGTGAAAAGGGTAACGTTTCAATCGTAACGCGCTTTGCTGGTACGCAAGGTGGTTCATTGAAGTTGGTTTCATTCTCAGCCGGTTCACGTCCAAACATGGTGCCTGGAACTGCTGTTGCTGTTGTTGAAGCCGCAGATACTGCTGCTTTGGTTTCAGCTATGGATGCTTACTTGGCCGCTGAAAAGCGTGTTAAGGGTGAAGCTAAGGTTGATGGTAACCAAGTGACATTTACTTTCTATGGAAAGCAAGTTCACGGTGCGATGCCTGAAACTGGTGAAAACGCTGGTACTTACTTGGCTAACTTCTTGCAAGACCAAGACTTTGGTGGCAACGCTAAGGGCTTCTTGACGTTCTTGGGAACGCAATTGCACGATGACACGGTTGCTGAAAAGATTGGTGCTAAGACGCACGATGATTTGATGCACGACTTGTCAATGAACGTTGGTATCCAACGCTTTACTGATGGAGAAGATGGCTTCGTAAACACGAACTTCCGTTACCCACAAAACACGACGGCCGAAGAAATCGAAGGTCACGTGGCTGCCTCATTGCCAGCAGGCTTTGAAGCAACGGCTAAGCAAGAAGGTCACGCACAAGTGCCTCACTACGTTCCTGGTGATGATCCACTAGTTAAGACGTTGTTGCAAGTTTACCGTGATCAAACTGGTTTGCCAGCTGGTGAGCAAGTTATCGGTGGTGGTACGTTCGGTCGTTTGTTGGAGCGTGGTGTTGCCTTTGGTGCCATGTTCGAAGGTGTGCCTGATACGATGCACCAAGCAGACGAATTCTACCCAGTTTCAGATTTGACGCGTGCAATGGCAATCTTTGCACAATCAATGTACGAATTGGCTAACGTCGAAGACTAATTTAAGCAAAATAAAAAGCACTCGCAAAATTGTTTGCGAGTGCTTTTTTTATTAGTCATGCATTACAATTTGATATTCGCGCATCTTTTGGCGACGCAAAATCGTGTAGTAGGCAACGGCCCAGGCGGCGATTGTCACGACAACCACAACGAAGGCAATTGGCGTCCAGGCGAATTGATAGGCCGCCTTTGGCAAAACATCATCGGCGAGATTGCTTGCCTTTACAGCAACCGTTTGAACGACATTAATCGTTTGGTTACCTTGATCAGGCGCGATGTTCTTTTCAGTTGAGGAAGGTGTTTTAACACTCGGCACGTTAGCCGTATTGGTCTCAGTGGCCGTTTGTTGGGCTGGAACGACGTGAATGCTAGTCTTAACGACATCCCCATTAGTTTCAGAAACGTTCGTGGCATTCGCAGTTGATTGTGAGTGCGTACTAGTTGTTGCTGAAACGGGGGCTTTTTCGTTCGTCGAAACTTGTACCTTATTACCGGCTTCCTCAGAAGGTGTCGTTGCATCACTACCAACCGCTTCGACAACCTTTTCAGCCGGCTTAGTGGCATGTGAGCCGTTATCGACAATTGAAATGTCCGTCATTAATTGGACAAGGTCAGTGCTAGTGCTAGGTAAAGCACTAGCAACTGATGAGGCTGCCGAAGTTGCTGAAGTTAACAACGACTTTTCGCCAGGCAAAACCGCGGGTAGGCTAATGTTCAAATCTGTTTCACTTGAGGTAACGACATCGACAGCTGAAGAATCAATGTCGGCTGTACTTGCGCTGGTCACGGAAGCTGCTGGTGCCGCTGAATCAATCGCTGAACTTGGTAATACAATGAACAATGGTTCATCGACAGCCTCTGATGTCACGACGCTCGATTCGGTGCTAGCAGGTGTTGATGTTGAATCAGGTGCTGACGGCTCGCTGATAGCTGAATCGGCAACTGAAGTCGCTGTGGTTGTATTCGGAATGTTTTGCGTTGCTGTATCTGCAAAACCAGTCGTTGTTGTCAGCGTTGTGCCGGCGACAGCGACTAACAATGCGAGTTTGGTTGCCCTTTGCATAATTAGCCGTCTCCTTTATCAATCTAAGACAATTATTTCCTTTTTATACTAACACTTTGTCAGTGTCAAAAGGCGGAATGCACAGTCTGTCTATAAAAAATTCAAAAAAAGTTCACAATTCAAAACGGATTTATTACCGACGATAAGTTTTGTTTTAGGTTGGTTGTGTTACAATTATGTAACATAATATTCGAGGAGATTTTAACCATGAAAACGAGTAAGGTTATCACGACAATTTTGTTGGCAACATCATTGATTGGTGCAACGGCAGTCACAACGACTGTGTTTGTCACACCAACAGCCGTGGTTTCAGCGGCCGGTACGACAAATGTGCAAAATCGTGCCTTGTCAAAGTCATATGTTGTGTACGGTGCAGGTGCATCTGATCAGTCTACGTTGGCTTCAACGCTAGGCGTAACGGATAATTACACCAAGTTAACGACAACTGGTGCTGACGCAGCGACATACTTGAACATTTCAGGTGTTGCGGATAGCGCTATGATTAGTTCAGTATCAATTGCGCCAGCTGAACCTGGTACTGGCACGTTGGTTAATATTAAGGACTATAACGGGCAAAACAACATTACCCAAGTGACGTCACAACAATACGCGATGGCGGCAACGATGGCTGGTGTGAACGATGTCATCATCACGGTAACAGCTAACTCAAAGGTTTCTGGTGAGGCCGCATTGGCTGGTGTGTACAAGGCATTGGCCACTGATGGGATTAATTTGGATGAAAGCAACACGACGGCAGCCAATGACATGTTGAGTGCAACACAAACGGCGGTTAACGAAAATGCTAATGACAGTAGCTACCCTGGTAAGCTAACGTCAGCGGTTACCACAACGGCCGGCGAATTGGCTGAGAAGAAGCAAGATGGTACAAACATTACGGTCAACATTGCGATCAACCAATTGAACGTTAACTTGGACAAGCAAGGCATTGCTGGTAAGACTTCTGAAGCAGCGGTACAACAAATGGGTCAAGCTTTGGTTGGTGTGGCGAACGCCCCAATTTCAGACTCAAAGGCCTTTGTTGATAACGCTAAGGACTTGTCTAATAAGCTTGAAAATTCAGCAGGTGATATCATGGCTAAGGCCAAGGATTTCGCGAACTCTGAAGATGTGAAGGAAGCGGCCAACTGGTTCGTGACGAACATTTGGAACCCATTGGTTAACTTCTTCAAGGGACTGTTCAACAAGTAGTTCTAAGACTGGTCAAACGTTGCGCACAGAATCATAGTTTCATCCTGTATCCTAATGGAAATTAGACGCAGGAGGGTTGGCTATGAGTGCGGTTATAATTTACGATACAAAATATGGACATACCGCAACTTATGCCGCTTGGATTGCAGAGGAGTTGCACATCAGCAAATATCGTTTAGACGAAATCGGCGCTTTAGACTTGTCGACGTACGATACGATTATCTTTGGTGGACCGATTTTTAATGGCCATATTAAGATTGCAAACTTGATTAATAGTGAGTTGGCTAATCTGAATGCTTGCGAAATCATCTTTTTCTCGGTTGGGTTACACCCGATTGATCGTGAATATTTTAGAAGTATATGCACGCAAAACTTTGATTATCCGGCACAACAGCGCGTCCATTTTTACCAATTACAAGGCGCTGTTAATCCTGAAAAGTTAAAATGGTGGCACAGGTTGATGGTTTGGTTTATAAAAAAGTTTGATCACGACATCAACCAACAACATATTCAAGGGTTGGAAGAGACGAAAAACCATCGCATTGATTTGCCACAACGTTTCCGCCCACTTGTCGCACCAATTGTGGCGGAGGTGCGACGCCACGAACGGGCAATTTCATTACAATAAGGATAACCAGACGAACCGCTTGGGACGTCTGGTTTTTTAGTGTGTACCACGGTATGATTAAGGGGTGATACAGCCTGGGGATAATTGGGGGACTAAGACGTGGATAAGACCGCTATACTTTCATACTTACAGACACCAGAAACCATGTCGGTAGAGACGTTTACGACGATTGATTCAACTAACACAGCCGCCAAACGATTGATTACAGCGGGAGACGTAATTGGTCCAATGGCGCTTGTGGCAGATGAACAGACGGCAGGTTATGGTCGTCATGGACGCCAATATTATTCACCACAAGCAACGGGTCTTTACCTAACGTTAATTTGGCCATGGGCTGATATGAAAACATTGGCACCCGGTAAGGTGACGACGGGGATTGCAGTTGCAGCGGCCGAAGCACTTTCGCAAGAAATTGGGGTTGAGGTTGGCATCAAGTGGGTCAATGATCTGTACTACAACCAACGAAAAGTGGCCGGCATTCTAGTAGAAGCGGTGCCAAATACGACCGGCGATGATGGCTTTTTGGTCATCGGAATTGGACTCAACATTAATCCGGCTGACTATCCAGATGAGATTGCACAGAAAGCTGGTGCACTGACTGATCAAATGGTAAACCGAAATCGGCTTGCGGCGACGTTATTAAATTATTTTGTTCGCTATTTTTCATTAGATGCGACGCAAGTCATGACGGCATACCGGCAACGGTCGTTGGTGATTGGTCAGCCAGTTGAAATGGCGGTCGGTAATCAAACGATTACCGGCATTGCTAAGGATGTGAGTGCGGATGGTGGTCTAGTGGTGGACGTTAATGGTCAACGTCAAACATTTTACTCAGGTGAAATCACGAAACTAACAATGACAGGATGGGTGATTTCATGAAAACACGCCAACTCGTTTTGGCAGCAGTCTTTGCTGCAATTATTGCTATTTTGGCACCCTTATCAATTCCAACGGGCATTGTGCCTTTGACGGTGCAAACTATTATTATTCCGTTGATTGCGTCAATTGCAGCAACCCGCGTTTCATTTTCGGCGGTTGCAGTGTATTTGCTTTTGGGGATGATTGGTATGCCGGTTTACGCTGGCTGGACGTCAGGTGTTGGGATCGTTATTGGACCAACCGGTGGTTATTTAATTGGTATGTTGCTATTTCCATTGGTCATTGGCCTCGGTGCTAGTTTGGGTCGTTCATGGCCGGCGATGCTCCTTTGGAATTTGATTGCGGCCTTTCTACAACTTGGTTTCGGTACGTTGTGGTTAGCGTTTGTTGCTAAGATGTCAATTGAAACAGCGGTCGCAACTGGTTTGATTGCATTCGTTGTGCCAACAATCGTTAAGGTTGTGATTGTGGTCATCTTGATGGTGATTATCGGGCGCGTGATGCGTTTGCCAATTGGTGGTAAAGAATAAGTATAATTTTGCCCTGAGCTTAAGCCAACTTAAGCTCAGGGTTTTATAATGAAGTCTATTAAGAAAACAGAGAGACATTTTGGGATTATGAAGCGCAAAGTATTTGTATTAACGGGTAACACTGGCACGGGTAAGACGACCGTTGCTAATTATTTGAATGAGTTTTACGAGATGCCTAAGGTGATTACGCACACAACGCGACCACCACGTGATGGTGAAGTTGATCAAGTAGATTACTACTTTGAAAACGACGCCAGTTTTGGCGACAACCACTATCTCGAAAGTGTTGAATACTCACACTACCGTTACGGATCATCACACGAAGGCTTGGAACGTGCATGGGAAAAGAACCCATTTATTACAATTGTGCTTGATACAGCTGGCGCAATTACTTATGCGCGCGAACTACCAGATGAAGCAGTTGTTATTTACTTAACGGTCAGTGAATCATCAGAATTATTAACACGTTTGGAAAAGCGTGGTGATGATGTTGCAGCAGTTAAGGCACGCCTAGCTAGTGACGAATACCAGCGTGACACGCAATTACCAGCTGAATTAACTAACGTTGCCAAAGTTGTTGTCAATGATGATTGGCAGACGACTAAGCAGGCAATTGATGACATTGTAAAAGAAGTTGTTCAAGGATAGCTTTGACGATATAAGGAGGAACTCATGGCATATCGCACACCACCGTTTATCACACCGGTCGCTTTAGTTTCAATTATTTTGGCATTGAGCGCAGCAAACGCGATTGTTAATGTCTCAACGAATACGTCTAACGGGGCGCCAAAACAAGCGTCTTCAGTTGTGTCAACGCCGGTATCGAGCGAGACACAAGAGAAACAAAGTAGCGTGTCATCTGAGAAGTCATCAAGTGACACGTCAGAGAGTCGTGCGAAGGTTTCAACCTCTGAAGCAGTTGAAGAGTCAGCAGTTGTGAGTGAAGCTTCTTCTTCAAGCGAAGTGTCATCAAGCGAGGTTAGTTCATCACGTGGCGAAAGTAGCAGTGTGGCGTCATCGTCATCAGCGGTTAGTTCGAGTGCTGTTTCTTCAAGTTCAGCCACAACGGTACAAACGCCTGCGGATAATGGAGGCACAAACTAATGTTGACCATTTTGGATTTATTGAATCATTATCTTGGCTTCTTTAATGTCAACACAAAGTGGAAGGGTCAAGTGTATACAATCTTAGCGTCAGTGGGTAATTTCTACGTTTTGTACTTGGCAATTATGCACCTGAAGAACGCCGCTTATTTGCGTGGCTTGGGGCTATTGCTGGCCTTTATCGTGATTGCTTACTTTGCCTTTTTGAATGTTGTCTACTATTTTACGAAGAAAACGTTCAAATGGGATTTATCACCCAAGGTTGAAAAGCTATTGGGTGGGAAACCAGCGGATGCGGATAAGACGCAACGTCCGGCAACGCCGTTTGTACCAGCGAATGGTTTGTATGGCCGCCAACACGTTTTGCCAGCTAGTGCCGTGACTGATCCGGATATGCAGGCTGAGTTAACAAAGGTTGCTGAACAACTCCAATCAAACGGTCTGATGACCCAAGATTATGGTGGCTTGTCAGAAGATGAGCAAATGGCCTACTTGGCGGCTGACCATGATGTCATTTATGCGAACCATCCTGGTACACCGCTACCTTACTTCCGTTTGGAAAAGGAGCGTGGTGGCCTGGCCATCTATGGTGGTTTGAACGAGATGTTGGCGCAACGATTAGCGCGTATCGAAACAGTTGGCCTACAGCCAGTAGCGTTGGCAATGGAATCATACGAGTTGTTTGTTGCTTCGGCGGTTATCTTAGGTGGCGAAGGAAAGGTGCGCGGCCGAGCTAACCTACAAACGCGCCACGATGACTACCATTTAGCGGTCGAATTAGCCTATAAAGCAAAAGAATTGTGAACAAACACACTTGTTGTTAACAAAGCTGACAAAGAATTTGACACTATCGTAACTTACAGACTATTATTACAGTAGCGACCCGTCCCGAGTAATCGCGGCGGGTTTTTATTTATAGAGAGATAATTTAAATTGAGAGAATTATCAAATAGGAGGCAACCCAAATGTCGATGATCGAATTTAAGGACGTCGAGAAGTACTATGGAGATTTCCATGCTTTGAAGGATATTAACCTTAAAGTTGAAGCTGGTGAGACTGTTGTTTTGCTTGGTCCTTCAGGATCAGGTAAGTCAACTTTGATTCGTACCGTGAATGGTTTGGAACCAGTTCAAGAAGGACAATTGATTGTTAACGGTCAAGATTTGGCCAATCCCAAGACGGACATGAACCGTACGCGTAAGAACGTGGGGATGGTGTTCCAACACTTTAATTTGTACGCTAACAAGACAGTGCTAGAAAACATTATGTTGGCACCACGCTTGGTATTGAAGCGCGATGAAGCAGAAAACAAGCAAATTGCAATGGAATTGTTGGAGAAGGTTGGTTTGGCTGATAAGGCTGAGAAGATGCCTTCAACGTTGTCAGGTGGACAACAACAACGTATCGCGATTGCCCGTTCATTGGCAATGAAGCCAAAGGCCTTGTTGTTTGACGAACCAACGTCAGCATTGGACCCAGAAATGGTTAACGATGTTTTGAAGATTATGCGCGAAATCGCTGCTGATTCAAGCATGACGATGTTGGTTGTGACGCACGAAATGGGCTTTGCTAAGCAAGTGGCCGACCGTGTTATTTTCATGGCTGACGGTGAAATCTTGGAAGACTCTCCAACTGAAGAGTTCTTTGAGAACCCTAAGGAACCACGCGCTCGTCAATTCTTGTCACAAATCATCCACTAGGGAGGTGCGGAATATGAGTCGCAAGTTTACGCGCACATGGCGTACGGTACTTGCTACCGCAGCCATCGCACTACTAGCTGGAAGTGTTGTGACAACGACGGTTCAAGCTAGCGATAAAAAGAATGAAACTTACAACCGCATTAAGAAGACCGATAAGATGGTCTGGGGTGTTAAGGGTGACACCAAGTTGATGGGGCTGATGAACATTAAGACGGGAAAGCTTGAAGGCTTCGACGTGGACATGGCCAAGGAAATCACCAAGCGTGTGAACCCAAAGGCTAAGGCTGAGTTGACGCAAATCACTTCAGGTACCCGTATTCCAATGTTGTTGAACGGTAATATTGATGCCATCATTGCGACGATGTCAATTACGCCAGACCGTGCCAAGGTGGTTGATTTTTCAAAGCCATACTTTAACGCTGGTCAATCAATCTTGGTTAAGTCAGATAGTGGTATCAAGAGTATCTACGATTTGAACAAGCCTGGTGCTCGTATCTTGGCGGTTGCCGGATCAACATCTGCTGTAACGGTTAAGAAGTTTGCACCAAAGGCCAAGGTTGTTGCCTTGTCAGACTATGCAACTGCTTTGACTGCCTTGAAGGCCGGTCAAGGGGATGCATTGACGACTGACAACGGTATCCTATATGGAATGGCCGCTGGTTCAAAGTCATTGCAAGTTGTCGGTGGTCCTTTCACGAAGGAACCATACGGTGTTGCCATGGACAAGAACAATCCTAAGTTGGTCAAGAAGGTCAACAAGGCCATCGATGAAATTAAGGAAGATGGTACATACGCTAAGCTAGCCAAGAAGTGGTTCTCTGGCGTTGAAGGTATGAACTGGAAGGAGTTGGCTAAGGAATGATTTCATTATTTCAATCACACGCTAGCGACTTCTTAAGTGGATTTGGCTGGACGATTGTGTCTTCAGTGCTCGCTTTGATTGGGTCATTGGTTTTGGGAACGATTTTCGCTTTGCTTGAAGTGGTTCCAAACAAGGTCGCAAACATCATCGGTCGTATCTATATTGAAGTCGTACGAAACATCCCATTGTTGGTTATCACGATGTTCTTCTACGTCGTTATTGCAAACATCGTTAAGATTAGCGGTTTTGCAGCCGGAACGTTGGGACTAACACTATACACGTCAGCATTTATCGCTGAAACGGTTCGTGCCGGTATCAACGCTGTGCCAAAGGGACAACTTGAAGGTGCGATGTCTAACGGTTTGTCATGGTGGCAAGGTATGCGTTATGTGGTTTTGCCACAAGCCTTTAAGTTGGTTATCCCACCACTTGGAAACCAATTTATTAACTTGATCAAGAACTCATCAGTATTGGCCTTCGTTGCCGGTATGGATTTGATGTATCAAGCGAACATGATTTCACAAGAAACGTTCGACACATTTGGCCCATTCATTATTGTTGGTATTTTCTACCTCATTTTGACGATGCCAATGAGTTACTACATGCGTTACTTGGAAGCCAAGTTGAGTAAGGAGGGATAATCATGAGTGAATTTTTGTCAGCTTTCTCATGGATCAACATCCGCTTCTTGCTGATGGGACTATGGGTAACAATTGAGGTAGCGGTTGTATCTGTTATTTTGAGTTTTATCATCGGTTCAGTCCTAGGTGTTATCCGTTACGTGAAGATTCCTTATCTATCAAAGATTGTTGGTTTTATTATTGATTTGATTCGTAATTTGCCACTTTTGTTGATTATCTTCTTTACGTACTTTGCTTTGCCAAAGATTGGTATTCGCTTGGGTGTTATGACGTCTACGATTTTTGCTTTGACGATTTTCGAGTCAGCAATGTTGGCCGAAGTTATTCGTTCAGGTATCGTAGCCGTACCAAAGGGGCAACTTGAAGGAGCACTTTCAAACGGATTGAGCTTCAAGCAAGCCTTGTGGTACATCATTTTGCCACAAGCCTACAAGAAGATGATCCCACCGATTGTGTCACAATTCGTGTCATTGATTAAGGACACGTCATTGGCAACGATTATCATGTTGCCTGAAGTGACATATCGTGCACAAATTATTTATGCACAAGAACCAAATGCGATTGTCGCAATGTTCTTTGCACTAGCTGTTTTGTACTTCGCTTTGAACTACGTCATCTCAAAGATTGGTCGTATTCTAGATCGTCGTATGGCAGCTTAATCTTAAAAGCACTACCTTGTTGAAAGGTAGTGCTTTTTTGTATGCAAGTGGTGACCGAAATAATCATCACCAGGCTTGCAACCATTCCCTTATAAAGGAGTTTTGTGTTAACTACTTGTAAGTGTGCCAATAATAGTATGTGTGGCGGATGCCTCGGTTAAATAATTGTCATAAGCTTTCAACTCATGGTTGGCCGATTATTTTATGACACTTATTTAGCAACTTGCTAATTTGATAGAACTGAGACACCGCCCAATTATACTTTTGGGAGGGCTTATCATGGCTGAAATGGATTATACAAAGGCACAAGACGTTTGGAAGGACGTTGGTCAAAGCGTTGAATTTGTGGTGTTGGGATTGGACCGCACAAAGCCGTTGGCGGAACTACAAGATGCCATCACGGAATTTGCTGATCGTTCACAAGCGATTAACCGTTCAATGAATGTACGTGCAGCAGACGGAAATTTGAAGGTTGCTATCGGTTTTAGTTATACTGCTTGGCAAACCTTGTTCCCAAACAAGCCAGTTCCAGCTGAACTAGAAGAGTTCAAGGGACTTAAGGGGGCTGAGTATAGCATGCCTGGGACAGAGGGAGATATTTTCATCCACGTGCGTGCGAATGATATGTCAATTGTGTATGAGGTTGTGCGTCAATATATGACCGTTTTGCATGATGTCACGACGGTTATTGATGAAACCAAGGGCTTCCGCAATTTTGAAGGGCGCGCCATTATCGGCTTTATTGATGGGACTGAGGTACCAAGTGCGGCTGACTCCGCTGAAGTTGCGGTTATTGGTGACGAGGACCCTGAATTTGTGAACGGGTCATACGCGTTTGCACAAAAGTGGTTGCACGATATGGACTTCTGGGGACAATTAAAGACTGAAGTACAAGAGAAGGCAATTGGCCGGCACAAGTATGACGATCTTGAATTGGAAGACGACGAAAAGTTCCATAACGCACACAATGTGAGTGCCAAGGTCGAAATTGATGGTGAGGAACGTCAAATCGTTCGCATGAATGTGCCGTTCTCAGAGCCCGCCTTGAACAAGACAGGGACGTACTTTATCGGCTATTCACGTTACTGGTCAGTTACCAAGGCGATGTTGACGCAAATGGTTGAGATGTCTGATTATTTGCTGACGTTCTCACAACTCATGTCAGGACAATTATTCTTTGTGCCATCACGTGAGTTATTGGGTGACATTGCGGATGGTGAGTGGACAGAATGAGCGAGACAAAACAATTAGGTAAGCGTGAACGAACGTTGTTTGTTTGGATGCTGTTGCTGACAAGTTTTTCTTTCTCAATTAGCCAATCAGCTATGACCACGATTTATCCAGTGATGGCTAGTCATTTTAGCGTGCCAATCTCAATGGTACAGTGGCTGACCACTGGGTTTATGTTGGTTATGACGGTGACGATGCCACTGAGTCCTTGGCTGTTGAATCGGGTACCATTCAAGTGGTTCTTAGCTGGTATTCAAGCGATGTTTTTGCTAGGAACATTTATTGCCATTAACGCAACTGGCTTTGGTTGGGTGATTCTTGGTCGTGTGCTTGAAGGTGCTGCTGTTGGATTTTTGTTCCCGAGTTATCAAAGCGTCATTATGTTGATTACGCCAGAAGAGAGTCGCGGTGCCAGCATGGGAATGGTTGGTTTAGTGATGGGGGCTGCCCTAGCAACTGGACCAATTGTGTCCGGTATTATCAGCCAATGGTTCAATTGGCAAGGCGTCTTTGTATTTTTTGAACTTGTTATTGGTTTGCTATTTTTGGTCAATCTATTTGTCGGACAAAACGTCATTGTGAAGAAAGATGTGCATTTGGATGTACCATCATTAATCGGGCTATTCGGGTTTGCGATGGTACTCTTTGGCATTCAGTCATTGGGACACACCACGCAGCCAATCAGTATGATTGCAATGATGATGGTTGGCCTCGTCTTGAGCGTGTATTTTGTACACCGCCAAGGTAATCTGTCACAACCGATGCTCGACTTCAAGGTCTTCAAGCAAGCTGGTTTTACGCTAGGATTGCTGTTGACTGGTACGTCATATATCGCTTTGATTGTTATGACAGTATTGATGCCGTTGTATTATCAGAATGTCCTACACACTAGTAAATTGGTGTCTGGTTTGTTGATGGTACCGCCGGCTGCATTGATGGCCGTGATGAATCGTCGTTCAGGCAAGCTACTTGATCAAAAGGGGCTAAAGGTTGTTATGCGAATTGGGGCTACCAGTATTTTTATTGGTTATGCAGGATTGGCACTAACGTTTGGCTTGCATAACGCTGTATTGGCAGTTATTTTCGCTGCGTTTGGGGAAGTCGGCAATGCCTTTATGATGTTACCGGCCACGACGTATGCGAATAATCAATTACCTGATTATTTGATTACCCATGGTTCGGCAATGATTAGCACGGCCCGCCAATTCGCCGGAGTTATCGGGGTCTTGGTAGCGACGACCATTGTTTCAGTTGTGGGCAACGGATTGCACGACGCATACATTGTCCTTGCCCTTGGTATGGCGGTGATGATTGTGACCGTTTGGCGCATTACAGCTAACTACCAAGGAACAAAATAGACCCAAGCATCGCACAACTAAATCGCCATTTTAAAGGAATTCTGCCATGTCGTGTTGCCGTTAGGTGCACACTTAATGACAGCCATTAAAAATGCATCCAACATAATCGATGAGATTATCGGAAAAGAGGTGAGAGGTTGTGTCACTTGTAGGTACTAAGGCTTGGGCAAAGCAACAATTACGTGAGAACGGTATTCGTCTTATCGCCCGTGATAAGGGGATGATCCGCTTGCAAAACAGCAAGACGCGTTCACTTTACCGTGAGCTTGAATTGCGCGGTTTGCTAACCAAGTAATCTTGAATGTCCTTTAGGAAGGATAGATTACCCGACTGACGAATCGGTAAGGTAAGATAGCATTCGTAGAGATGTCAAAAGCATAATATGACAACATTAGCTAGCGGGATGGTTACGAGATAGGTTAGCTAATGTTGACGCTACAACTCCTTATGACTTGTATAAGTCAGTATGTGAACAACTCGAAAAAGCTGAGCAGATGGAATCCCCCATTTGTTCAGCTTTTTTGATGCACCTTTTTCAATTTAGTAAATGCATTTACTAGTTGAAATAGGTATAATGTTTGTAAAGATATGTATTAGAGAGTACATGGGTAATATCGCAAGGGGGATAGACATGGCAAAAAAAGCATCAATTAAAGACGTAGCAGCGTTGGCAGGTGTTTCACCAACGACGGTGTCACAAGTTATTAATAAGAAAAACGATCACTTTCCTGAGGAAACAATCGAACGTGTCATGGATGCAGTTCGTCAATTGGGCTACGTGCCAAATCAGAGTGCCAAGAGCCTTCGTGGTGGCGGTAACCCATTGATTGGGGTGATGGTGCCAAGTTTGCGTAATCCATTCTTTTCAGACTTAATGCAAAGTATGCAAAACCATGCCCATAATCTCGCGGACTTGGTCTTCATTTCAGTTGATGACGATGAAATTGAACAAGGCTTGCTGAAGATGTTGGAACGTGGGGTAAACGGGTTGGTGATTGCGCGAATGCTACCGAATGCCTTGGAAGTGGATCGTTATTTGCAGAAGCAAGGCATTCCGTACGTTGTGCTAGATCAAATTAACGATAGTAACATTTCAGACCACGTTAAGACAGATGAATTTACTGGTGGCCAAGTGGTTGCGCGCCACTTAGTTGAACTTGGTCACAAAAAGATTGCTTTATTGCACCCGGATGTAATGACAACGAATATGTTGGAACGTATCTCAGGGTTCACAGCAATTATTGATGAACAAGATGATGTTGAAATTATTGAAATTGCGACGAAACTGTCAAAGCATGGTGGGTTAGCGATTGCGAATAAAGTCGCCGCATCAGGGGCCACGGCTGCCTTTACTTTGAATGATGAAATGGGAATTGGTTTGTTGCGCGGTCTAAAGAATGGTGGCGTGCGCGTACCAGAAGATATTAGTGTTATCGGTTATGACAACACCGACTATGCTGAGTTTACGGTGCCATCACTAACTACGGTGACGCAGGCGGTTTGGCGTATGGGCCAATTAGCATTGGACATGGTGCTAGCACGTCTTAAAGATCCAGCATTGCCAATGCAAGAAGAAATTTTGGATGTTCGTCTAATTCAACGTGAATCAACGGCACCAGCACCAACTAAATAACAATTAAGCAAAAGTCCTAGGAGTCCACGCTTCTAGGGCTTTTTTGCGCACCAAAACGATTTGTTTGTGATTCATTTACCAAATTCCGAGTTGAAAAGGTTTACATTCCACAAAAAGGGTATATATTATTCTTTGTAAAACGATTTACAAAAACGATTTACAAGATGAAGTTTTTTAAAATGACGTATAAGGGAAAAGGTGAAAGAAATGAACAAGGTTGTCGTAATTGGTAGTTTGAACTTGGATATCATCCAGAACATTAAGCGTTTGCCTCTCCAAGGAGAGACCTTGCGAATTGACGAACGCAGCATGAACCTTGGTGGAAAGGGTGCCAACCAAGCCGTTGCCGCCGCCCGTCAAGGTGCTGAAGTTAGCTTTATCGGTGCAATTGGAAAGGATGAAGCTGGTCAACAATTCAAGGCCCTACTAGAAGATGAAGGTATTAACGTTTCTGGTTTACGTGAGAAGGATACAGCAACTGGTTCAGCTACGATTTTGCTTGAAGAAGACGGTCACAACACGATTCTTGTGTACGGTGGTGCTAACGCTGAATTGTCAGCTGATGATGTGGTGATGTCTGAATCATTGATTGCAGATGCCGATTATGTGGTTGCACAGTTTGAGGTGCCACAAGAAGCCGTTGCTAAGGGATTCTACCTTGCTAAGAAGTATGGTGTTAAGACAGTCTTGAATCCAGCACCAGTTATGAATGCCAAGGACATTGATCCAGCCATCCTAGCATGCACGGATATCATCGTTCCTAATGAGACTGAAGCAGCCGCGCTATTGGAACGCGAGCCGTCAACAAAGTATGAGGACCTATTGGCAGTTAGTGATGCGATTTCTGAATTGTCAGTACAGGGAACTATCATCACGCTTGGTGAAGATGGCGTTTACTACAACCTTGATGGTAAGGACCCACACACTCGTCCAATCTTTAAGGTAAAGGCAGTTGATACGACTGCCGCTGGTGACACGTTTATCGGGGCGGTTGTTTCACAATTAAAGTTGGATGCGACGAATGTTGCCGATGCAGTTGAATATGCATGTAAGGCATCTTCACTTGCGGTTTCACGTTCTGGTGCAATCCGCTCAATTCCAACTCACTCAGAAGTTGTTCGATCATTGCACAATGAAGACTAAGGAGGAGAACGACATGTTAGACAAGATTCAACAACAAAAGAAGGCTGCCGGGGAATACGCTGCAAGTTTAGTTGAAAACGGTATGGTCGTTGGACTAGGAACTGGTTCAACCGTCCGCTATTTTGTTGACCGCCTTGGTGAGCGTGTTGCCAATGAAGGTCTTGATATTGTCGGTGTGACGACTTCGAATCGTACCGCACACCAAGCACGTTGCTTAGGTATTCCATTGGCTGACGTTGATGCGGTTGACTACATTGATTTGACCGTTGATGGTGCTGATGCGGTTGATCCACAATTGAACGGTATCAAGGGTGGTGGTGCTGCGCTACTATACGAAAAGGTTGTTGCTAAGAATTCAAAGCGTAACATCTGGATTGTTGATGGTAGCAAGCAACACGATGAATTAGGTCACTTCCCATTGCCAGTTGAAGTGGTGTCATACGGTGAGCAACAACTATGCCGCTTGTTTAAGAAGCATAATTTGAACCCAATTTTGCGTTTGGATGAAGATGGTCGTCCGCTAACGACTGATAATGGGAATAACATTATTGATTTGCACTTGGAGACGATTCCCTTCCCAGAAGAACTTGCGACTTGGCTCTCAAATCAAGTTGGTGTTGTTGAGCACGGCTTGTTCTTGAATGTCTGCGACGAAGTCATTGTTGGTGGGGATGAGATTCAAGTATTGAAGCGTGATATGGCTAAGAATTAGGGTTATTTTTAAATTTTTTAAAAATAGACGATACCAGGGTCCCGACGTATTTAATTCGAAAAAATCTAAAGGTTGCGTATTACAAAATGTTAGTATGCCTTTAATGGGATATGAAAAAGATGAATCTGGTAATTGACCAAAGGGAAATGAATTTTTAGCTTTTGCTATGATTTTTTGAGATAAAGAGAGAAAAACAAAGTATGAAAACTGAGGTAGATACAACCATATCATCAGCTGTGCGTGGGCTGATCGATATGAAGCATATTCCAGTGTGCGATATCTTGAAGCATGCTGGAATCTCTAGTAGTCGATACTACACGTTTGTAAATGGGCAAGGCGATATTACTGTGCACAAGTTGCACGCGATGCTACGCACGCTTAATGTTGGACTAGATGAGCTGTGCTTGTTTATTGAACCGCAATCAACTGAAGATACAGCAGCAAGTCCGGTGATTAATGCTATTGCCGAATATCAACGGACGCGAGACGTATCAGGCTTGATTAATTTGCAAGACAAAAATGATTTCCGACCTGTTGTCTTAAGCAGTGAAGAAGCTAAACGCATTAAACCAGTACTCAACGACGTCCTAAGGCGATCAGAGTACTATACAATGGCTGAACTCAAAGCATTCTTGCTATATCTAAATTATTTTACATATGATGAGATTTTGGCCTATTATCCCAAAGCAATGACCAGTATTCGCTTCCTAACGCAAAAGTTAAAGAAGCGACACGATGCAGCACACCATGATGTGTTACACGTAATCAGCTTTTTGGTATACCAACTATTGTTAATTAGTATCCAACGTGGACAGAGTCAAGAAGTTCATGATTTATTGCATTCTTTCTTCAGCCTACCTTTCGAGGTGGATGATTGGATGACCCCTATTTTTGCGTCAGATGGTTGAGATTATTCAACTTATCATGGCCGAAAAAGTTGATTTAGCGCAAGCCAAATATGCTGCCGTCAAAGAGTCAATCAAATTATTCCAAGCAAAGGAGAACTGGGATTACTTCAATGCTTTCATGGATGACTCTTTCCAATCGTTTATGCTAACGCTATATTGGATTGAAGTCGGGGGATAATTACTATGGAGTGGTTGCTGGGAAAAAAGGAAGTAAGAAAAGTGGCATTGGTTAGCTACTTTTATGAAACTAATCAAACTAAAATGCTGATTCCGGACTTGGAACGTCATTTTAATTGGTCCACTTACATGATCAAATCGTTAATTAATGAACTTTTACATGATCAGAAACGATTTGGTATGCCAGAAAAGGGACAATTACGCTTAAGTCCACCTGAACGTGAAGTGGAGTTGATTCCCGGTAACCGAGCGTATTTGCTTAGCTTAACGGCTAACTATATTAAAGAGTCATATCTGTTCCGCACATTGGTGACGGGCATGAATAATACCCCAACAGCGCTTTCGGTGTTGGCGGAAAGTCTCAAGGTACCTAAGTTGCATTTGAAGAATGACATTCATCAATTTAACGATCGTGCGCGAGCAGCAAATGTTGAAATTAATACGTACAATCGCTTGCAAGGAGATGAGTGGGCGATTCGAATTATGTTAGTTAGCATTTTTAAAAACGTCATTCATGATGAAAGTGAGCTCGCAGAATTTTTTGAGCCCGATATTATTCATCAGGCAAACCAGGTGGCACGTTTTTATCAAATGTCAAATGTTGAGGCGTCTCACCTAACGGACTACCAACACTTGTCTTTGATGATTGAATTAGCAGTTTGGTTAGTTCGATTAAACGCGCGTTGTGCGATTTCAAGTTCTGATCAATATAAGTTACTGTTGGCGGATGATCAGTTAGATGATGTCTACCGTAATTTGTTAAGCTTGAACGAATCAGTTATTCGCCGTTTTGTCCGGTTACCACCTCATGAACTTTCATTAGAGAGCCGTTATGGTGTCATTATGTTTGTTCGAGTTGGTCTAGTGGACGGGCATTTGAGCCGTAATGCCAGCCCCGAGGTGGTTAAAATGCACACCATGCTAACGACAATCGCACAGACGGTATATCGTGAGTTTTTTGGCCAAGATATGCCACAAAACTTAACGGATCAACTCTCGCATCAGCTTGAATTACCAACGATGCGATTGCTGTTTTTGACGCACATTAATTACCAAGGGACTGATGATTACACGATTAATCATTCGCTTTTCCCTGAGTACGCGTTGTTTACGGATCGATTCCTAACTAGGGTTAACGAGTACTTAGGTATTAAGACGTTAAATATCAAGAATCGCATGTTTAAAATGTTTTATAATTTGTTCATCGGCATTTTAGATCGACAGGTTATGATTCCGCAATTACAGGTTAGCTTGAGAATTCGTGATGCATTTATGCACGAAAAAGTTGCTGCCATGCTTATGCGCCAAGCGGAATTGCGAGTTGAAGTAAGTGATGAATTGGGGCAATGTGACATGGTGATCAGTGATACTTTGCTACCTCCTACGGATGACGCACAAGTCATTGTGTGGACAACGTTGCCAACCTTTGCTGAGTTCGACTCGTTTTTGCATACGGCAGTCAATTTGACCATGGACAAATTTACAAAATCAATTTACGAACGAGCAAATTAGCTCATCAAAGCAGATCAGGAATGATCTGCTTTTTTGTATACATAAAAAACGTTATTGGGGCTATTTTGATACAAGAAACAAAGCAAAACTTGACTGTCACAGAAAGGCTTGTTTTACCATAAAAGTGAACAAGACGGAGGGGGATGTGCAATGATGAAACACGAAGACGGCGTCGAACTATACGTTGTTGGCGCACGTAAACAACGGCAAGTAGCAAAGCATGTTGAGAAGTTTTTACAGCAACATCAGCTGAAGTATCGTGTCATTCGCGTTAGGAAAGAGTTTCCAATGACGTTTGATGAATTCTGTGAGATTTTATCATGGTCTAAGAAAGCAACACGTGATAAGGAAATATTAGCCTTATCAGCCAGTGAACAGCAGCGAATGCTATTTAAGAATCCAGATAAAGTCACAGGACCAGTTAATGTGCAGTGGCATGATAATGCGGTTGTCAAAGCTAAATTTGGGTCAATAGACTTAGAGATGTTTATCTCTAAGGAAGAGCGCCATCGTGATTTATGTTGTGCTTTGGGTGAGTTACAACAATCTGATATGCAGGCGTATGAAACAATAAATCATGAGAAAGCCAGAGTTCGTGAGCAGCGTTGTGGCTGGTAATGATAATAAAAAAGGCTAGTGCAAGTTGCACTAGCCTTTTGTTGTATCGTTGAATAGGTGATAGTAGGTGTTAGTAAAAGCAAAGCATTCATCAATAACAATTAGACGATAATTTTAGTATGGTATATCCAACGGTACGATGTCATTATAGCGCGATGTCATTAGCTGATAGATGCCTTGTCCCTTAATTAGTAAATAGATATGGCGACAAATAAAAAAACTCAGCATTGAGCGAATGATGCTGAGAAAACGAAAATAGACGACAGTCTACTTATAGGAGCGTGTAATTAAGTACGCACACTTAATTACGGGTTTAACTATACTGCGTCAAATTAGCTGCATGTTGAGTTTGCCTTTAAAGTGGAACAGATGCGGGGCGTGGATGCAAAAAATGCGAAAACGGATGAATCATATGCGATATCACCTCCACAAAAATGAATTTATCTAATACGCGTTTTAGTTGAGTGCTACTATCTATCTATTCTGAATAAGAAGGAGATATAGCGGTGCTTAAATTAACGGATGACGAATACGCGAGGTATATGACTTTGATCGGCGCAAATCCCAATGTAGTAGAACATATTGCAAAAAATCAACTTAAGGACTCGGTAGAAAATAACAAGCATGAGGTGTGATTTTTCATTAATAACATAATGAATATAATTGCTAACGAAAGATACTCCAAATAAAGAAATAATGCATTAAACATGATATATCTGGTTTAGAATAACAACCGTAGATGTATGAAGAATGTGCCGGTACCTCTATTTAAATCGCGTGAATATACGGCACATTCACCACATGGTTGATTACCCTATCACTTACAATCGAAGTGTGGTAATAGATCTATGTCGCTCTTTTATAGAACTGAGCATAGTTTCGCATCATGTGTGACTTTCGGCACATGTGGTGTTGTGGATTGGCTAATCATGGCTAATTCGCACCTCTCTCTTTCTCTCTATATGCAAGTATACTTACCCACTGGTATATTTCATGAGGGTTTATTTTATTTTTGTCTGAATGGTCGACTTCGGTTGGCCATTTTTTATTTGTCGTTAACAGAGGCGCAATACAAACAACCAACAAACACGATTTCAAAATAAAAACGCATCCGCAGTATAGGGGGCGGATGCGTTTTTGGAATATGTGGGTGTGATGCCTTAATGGGTGATAAGAAAACACTTTGTAAAGAAGTACGACATCACTATATAAAATGGGCGTTGGTTATAACCAACACGATTATCATAACGTTAGCGGCTACGTTAAACGTCATAACAATCGTATTTGGGATGAATTACATCTTGGTGAGGACGACACCGCAGACGAAAAGCAAAATCCCAATAATTTTGCGAAGGGTCACGCTCTTTTTAACGACACCGAACAGGCCAAGTTGTTCAACAAGCGCTGATCCCACCATAACACCGACAAGTGATAGGCCAATTGTAAGGCCAGCGCCAAGGGTGGGCATCAAGATGGTCATAATTAGAACGTAGGCAGCACCTAACGTTGAAGCAACCCAACCAGTGATAGAAGTCAAACCAGCTGGAATTGTGTTCTTGTGCAATGACTTTGTGACAATAACGACAATCAATAAGAAAATGGTTCCCATTAGGAAGGCAATAAATGACGCACCAGAGGCGTTCTTAACAATGGCAGATAATTGGCCGTTAAACAAACCTTGGGTTGTCGAAAGGGCACCAGCAACCAAAGACCAGATGATTTGCCAGATGTTGGCCTTAGGTGCGTTGGTTGGCAAACTCTTTTCATAAGATGTGAGGAAGACGCCAACTAATAGTAGAACAACACCGATAATCGCGATGATTTTAACAGGGACTTGATGTGAACCGAAGGCCCCCGTCCAGTCATAAATAAGACCTGAGAAGATCTGCCCGAGGGTTGGGTAGATAACTGCGTTGATCGGTCCCAAAATGGGGAACAAGATAATGATACTGGTGATGAAGGCTGCA
The DNA here is from genome assembly GCA_041871065.1 of Weissella confusa. Classification (NCBI taxonomy): domain Bacteria; kingdom Bacillati; phylum Bacillota; class Bacilli; order Lactobacillales; family Lactobacillaceae; genus Weissella; species Weissella confusa. The sequence goes on from CP168942.1 coordinate 304,465, forward strand.
CCTAATACACCACCAAGTAACCAAATGTTACCGTGGCTGAACCCGAGGTATAGGATGCCACTCACGTTAGCACGGGTAATCAGTAGCAATAAGAGAAATTCGATGGTTCCGATAATATAAACCATGAAGCCACCAGCAATTGGTGACGATAATTCCTTACCGAAATTTGAATTGAATGGATTTTGAACAGCTAGCATCAATCCAGATAAGATGCCAATAAGATAGAACATAATGTCTCCTTTTTTATTCTGGTTAGTGACAGAGCGACGTTGGAATTTTCAAAAATGATAGTCAGGACGCATATTTCATACGAAATTCTCCTTTATTTTGAAAAAACCGAGTGTAAACGCTTTCTAAATCTTGTGAAGCATGTTACATTATTACTTGTAAAACGATTTACAAAAACGTTTTACAAGAATTGTACACGAAATATCGTGATTGTAAAATAATTTATCTTTATTGGGGGTATCGTTATGTTTTTGATTGTTAACATCATCGCTATTCCAATTCTTATCGGAATTGCGTACTTGTTCTCTATGGATAAGAAGGCCATCGACTGGCGTTCTGTTCTAACTATTGTTGGGTTGATGTTGGTATTGGCTTGGTTCTTTAATAAGTTCACGATTGGGCAAGACATCATCAAGGGTGCCGCAAGCGGCTTCGCTTGGTTGATCGCGGTTGCGAACCAAGGAATCGCATTTGCGTTGCCAGATTGGCTAACCGCTAACCACGGTGGACCAAACTTCGTTACGTCAGCATTGCTACCAATCTTGTTGGTTGTCCCAATGTTCGACATCTTGACTTACATTGGTGTTCTACCATGGATCATCAAGTGGGTCGGACGTGGCTTGTCATTCATTACACGCCAACCAAAGTTTGAGGCATTCTTCTCAGTTGAGATGATGTTCCTTGGTAACACTGAAGTTTTGGCCGTATCAAAGGCACAATTGAACCGCATGTCAGCACAACGTAATTTGACGTTGGCCATGATGTCAATGAGCTGTGTGACGGCTTCAGTCCTTGGTGCTTACACGAAGATGATTCCTGGACAATACGTTTTGATGGCCGTGCCATTGAACATCTTGGCTTCAATCGTCTTTACGGCAATCTTGAACCCAGTGCAATTGGATCCATCAGAGGATGTTATCGTTAACGAAAGTACTGAAGAAGGACACCAACGTGAGCCATTCTTCTCATTCTTGTCAAACTCAATCTTGGGCGCTGGTAAGTTGATCTTGATTATCACGGCTACGGTTATTGCCTTCGTTGGATTGGCAGCCTTGATTGACCAATTGCTAGGTTTGACTGGTTTCCACTGGTTGACGTTGGAGAAGATCATCGGTGTTGTGATGTTCCCATTTGCTTGGTTGCTAGGATTCAACCCAGCCGACGCCTTCAACTTGTCTCAATTGATGGGATTGAAGTTGGTTACGAACGAATTCGTTGTTATGGGTCAAATTTCAAAGTCAATCATGGCCGGAACTGGTTTGTTCCACAACCCACACGCGGTTGCTGTTACAGCCGTGTTCCTAACAAGCTTTGCTAACTTTGGAACGCTAGGTATGATTATCGGTGCCTTCAAGGGATTGACTGGTAAGAAGGTTAACGATTTGATTAGTTCTCAAGCTGGATACTTGATGCTTTCAGGTATTTTGGTTTCATTGCTAGCTGCTGCTACAGCTGGAATCTTTGTTTGGTAAGAGGTAAAAAATCATGCGTCAGGTTATCTTAGATATGGATCCAGGAATTGATGATGCCGCTGCGATTGCAGTTGCCGTCAATCACCCTGATTTGAATGTGTCACTTATCACCACTGTTGCTGGAAATGTGTCAGTTGATAAGACGACAAAAAATGCATTGAAGTTGCTTGAATTTTTCCATCGTGAAGACATCCCGGTTGCGGCCGGTGCATCTAAGCCATTAAAGAAGGCGTTCGCGGATGCAGCAAACATTCATGGTGAGTCGGGGATGCCGGGATATGATTTCCCAGAACCTATGATTAAGCCGATTGAGGAGGATGCGGTGACAGCGATGCACAAAGTGTTGCAAAACAGCTCACAACCAGTGACGTTGATTGCGACAGGTGCCTACACAAATGTTGCGACGCTGTTCCAAAATTATCCATTTGATTTGGTCAATATTGATGAGGTCATTTTGATGGGTGGTTCGGTTTCGGGCGGAAACGTCTCATCAGTTGCTGAATTCAATATCTTTACTGACCCAGACGCAGCTAAGATTGTCATGGAAGCGCCAGTTAAGAAAACCATGATTGGGCTGGACGTGACGTTGAAGGCGTTGATTACACCAGAAACGATGGCGGCTATCACACAGATGGGTAAGGCTGGTAATATGTTGAGTCATATTATTACGGCTTATGGTGATGTTCATGAAGGTGGTAAGCCGATGCACGATGTGAATACAATCCTGTATGCGGTTGATCCATCATGCATGACTGTTAAAGATGGCGCCGTTGACGTTGTCACTGAAGGGCCAGCAGCCGGTGCGACGGTTTGGGATTTCCAACACCGTTGGCACGCTAATGACTTCGTAAATGCGACGATCGGTGTCGATGTGGATGCCGAGCGCTTCAACGAATGGTTCTTGGCACAAGTGCAACAAATGAATGCTTAAATAAAATAGTAAAACTTGTATATATAGAGGAGAATGGAAAAATGGCTCAAAAGAAGATGATTTTGGACTTGGATGCAGGTGTTGATGACGCCTTGGCTTTGGCTTATGCATTGGCAACGCCTGATGCAGATTTGATCGGAATCACATCATCATACGGGAACAACGTACAAGACATTACGTCTGTAAACAGCTTGAAGTTGTTGGAGCTGTTGGGTGCAACGGATGTGCCAGTCTTCCGCGGTGTGGATCACTCATTGAACACGGATAGCTTTGAGGCGATGCAAGTCTCAAAGGACATCCATGGTGACAATGGTATCGGTAACGTTGTTTTGCCTGAACCAAAGCGTCCAATTGAAGATCAATCTGCTGTTGACTTCCTTATTGAAGCCGCTCACAAATATGCAGAGAACTTGGTTATCGTGCCTACTGGTCCTTTGACTAACTTGGCCTTGGCATTTAAGAAGGACCCTGAAATCGCTGAGTTGATTGGTAATATCACGATTATGGGCGGTGCGCTAACAGTACCTGGTAACGTAACCCCTTATACTGAAGCAAATATTAATCAAGATGCTGAAGCCGCCGATTATGTTTTCAAGAATGCCAAGCACTTGGTGATGGTTGGACTAGACGTCACGTTGCAAACTTTGCTTACAAAGAAAGAAACGCAACAATGGCGTGACTTGGGTACCGAAAAGGGACGTGCCTACGCTGACATCATGGATTACTACATTGATGCTTACTACAACTTGGATATCAACAAGGCAGGTGCCGCATTGCACGATCCATTGGCTGTTGGTGTGGCGGTTGACCCTAACTTGGTAACCTTGCTACCAATTAACATGCGTGTTGACCACGAAGACGGTCGTACGATTGGTGATTTGAGCCGTTTGACTGACCCAGTTAAGAACACATACGCAGCTGTTGCGGTTGATGCACCGTTCTACTTGGAACGCTTCATGAACTACATGGCAATCGCATTGCGTTAATTTAAGATGATAAAGCCGTTCGTTTGAACGGCTTTTTTATTTTGCCTAAAAATTTGTCATTCAATTTAACAAGGTCTTTTTAGGAAAGGAAACTGTTCTAAACGGTGAGGTGACGCGGTTAATCTAGTAATACAAAACAATATAGATTTGGGGGATGGACAGATGATCGAGATGATGTTTGGTAAACGAGAGTATGAAAAAATACAACTATTAAACACACTGGTTGCTAATGAAGATCGTGCTATTTTGATTGCCGACTTGATGCGTGAATTGAAATGGTCAAAGTACTTGGTGCTGAGCATTATCGAAGAAGTGGCCATTGATTTGCAAGATTTTTATAAAGACTCCCCAAATATACTGACTCTGAAATCAGATAAACGAATTGTAATGCTTGATTCAGCAAGACAAATTAATGTTGAAGCGCTCGCTGCACAATATTTTCATCGCACAGCAGGTTGGCAGATGCTCATTAAGATGTTGAACGAAACGATGCATTCGTATACATATTTTTCGGAACGGTTCAATTGCTCGGTGGGGACGGCCAGAAACACGAAAGTTTTGTTAGAGAAAAACTTAGCGGAATATAGTGTTGTGGTTTCAAATGACTATCAACTTAAATCAAGCTCGGAGTCTCGCTTACGATTAATGTTTCTTGATTTGTTTAGATCGTATTGGTGTGAGGATGATACGCCTTTTGATGCCACTACCGAAACAATGATTGATGAAGCGATGATCTGGTTATATAAAGAAGTACCGGTGGTAGGAAGTTTACAAATGTCTGCTATTCAGGAAATTAAAATCTATTTGGGCATCTTATTTGTGCGCATTCAAAAGGAGCATTTTGCATCGATTGAATGGGTGGATAAGACCTTGCTGGATAATGAACGGTTGGTGGGCAGCAGTAAAGCCATCGTGAATCGATTAATTCATCAATTGATTCATCAATTGGCAGTGAGTGATGAGATAGCGCGAGTAGAAGCACGCCACTTTTTAGTATTTCTATATGCGCTTGGTATTTTTTCAAACACCGAAGAATGTTTATGTTTAACAGATGACCTGATTCAACAACAAAACAGGTTGATAGAAATGGTCCTTGATGAAGTGCAAATGTTAGGTGATATCAAATTCTCTCAGCTACAGAACGTTCGGCTGGGCAGCTATTTAGAACCAAAATTAATCCAGCTGTCAGTTAAGTATGGCGTTGAATCCAGCGAATACGGGAAAGCGACCATTGCGGAACGTTTTCCAGACATTGATGTTATTGTTGGGAGAATTATCGCCAAATTTGGAACGTCCATCGCGATGGACGTGCAAACGATTAACAATGCGTTGTATACGACACTATTGATGGTGATTTGTTCGGTGTGCCAAAAAGAGCGACTCTATCCCAAAATTAGGGTGGAACTAGATTTACCTGGTTTGCCGGGTACACAACAAATGATCAGTAATATGATTTTGGGGATGCCGGAATTTAATGTAGACGTAACGGTGCAGCATGATTCTGATGTCGACATTGTCATCTCAAGCGCGAATCGACAGGATGTTGCACGAGAAAACCTGTTTGAATGGCGAGGGTTACCAACTGATAAACAAGTGCGTCAATTACGTGCGAGATTACGTGAATTGAGATGTAAAGACGTAATAAAGCTCATAAATGATGTGAAAACGTCATGAAAATGAGTAATATTCTCATTTTTAAAAACGTTGATATACCGAGGGGTTTAAACGTTTTATTGCCTGAAATTCAAACATAATTCACAGTTTGTATTAAAAAATGGCATTGCTTCTCATTTTCGTCCAGGATATGATACATGCATATTGAAAAACGTTATTTACATTTTCTGGATATGGGGAGTTATTTTATGAACAAATTGTTGAAGACGTCAGCATTGTTGTCAACGGCCTTGATTTTGGGATCAACGGTTGCACCTTTGACGGCAGATGCTGCTAAGTACAAGACGATCAACTGGACTGAAGGTGCTGATTTGGGAACGATGGACCCTTCAAAGTCTACTGCTGCTGTTGATTTTGATGCGTTGCAAGCCACTGGTGATGGTTTGTACCGTAACGACAAGTCAGGAAAGCCAGCTTTGGCTTTGGCTGAGTCAGTTGAGAAGTCAGAAGATGGCTTGTCATTGACGTTCAAGTTGCGTTCAGGTTTGAAGTGGTCAAACGGTGACGCTTTGACTGCGCACGACTTTGTTTACGGATGGCAACGTACGAACGATCCTAAGACGGCATCACAATATGCTTACTTGTTCTCAGGTATCAAGAACGCTGACGCTATCCAATCAGGTGAAAACACTGATTTGTCATCATTGGGTGTAACTGCTGTTGATGACACGACTTTGGAAGTGCAATTGGAAAAGCCAATGCCACAACTTGAGTCAGTATTGACGATGGCACCATTCTACCCACAAAACCAAAAGTTTGTGGAAAAGGTTGGTAAGAAGTACGGAACTGCTGCTAAGTACACGTTGTCATCAGGTCCATACATCTTGAAGGACTGGACTGGTTCAAACAACAAGTACTCATTGGTAAAGAACAAGAACTACTACGATGCAAAGGTAGTTAAGACGCCTAAGGTTGTTATTCAAACGATCAAGGACCAAAACACGGGTTACAACTTGTACAAGTCAGGTAAGGTTGACTTCACTAACTTGTCACCTGACCAAGTTAAGGCTTCAAAGAAGAACAAGGCTTACAAGGTTATCCCACAAGCTTCAACGTTCTACATGGAGTTTAACCAAAAGAAGGTTAAGGCATTGGCTAACCAAAAGATTCGTCAAGCCATCTCATACTCAATTGACCGTAAGACTTTGTCAGACAAGATTTTGACGGGAACTGCAACGCCAGCAACGACGTTTACTTCAACTAAGTTGGCTGTTGATCCTAACACGAACAAGGACTTTGCTAAGTCAGCCGAAGTAAAGGGTGCAATTGCATACGACAAGACTAAGGCTAAGAAGTTGTTCAAGGAAGGTATGAAGGAAGCCGGTGTTAAGAAGTTGACGTTGCAAATGGTAACGGACGACACTGACGGTGCAAAGCGTACTGCACAATTCTTGCAATCACAAATGGAAAAGTTGGACGGTTTGAAGATCGACATCAAGACGGTGCCATTTAAGCAACGTTTGGCCTTGTCACAAGACAAGAAGTTCGACTTGGTTATCACTGCATGGGGAGCCGACTATGGTGATCCATCAACGTTCTTGGACTTGTACACGAAGGATTCATCATTCAACAACGGTTCATGGGATAACGCTCAATACAACGAGTTGATGCAAGCTGCTAAGACGACTGACGTTAACGACGACAAGAAGCGTTACGACGACTACAAGCAAGCAGAGCAAATCATCGACAAGGAAGTCGGTGTGGCACCTTTGTACTACCGTTCATACGCTACGTTGTTCCGTACGTCAGTTAAGGGTGTTGTTATGAACCCTGCTGGTGCACCTTACGACTGGAAGTGGGCATACAAGAAGTAATTTTGATTGCAGGATCAAAACGACACTTGTTTGTTAAGTTTGAATAGACAACACGCATCTATCTACTATGGATAGATGCGTGTTTTACATATAGGGCGAGCGTTATGTCGTCCCAGAATCTGGACAAACATATCAAAATCTATGTAAACGCTAACAAATTCGTAAGTGTTAAGAAATTTTGATTCTCATGTGATATTACCTGACAAACCCTTTTATAATCGGGACTTGTCTGGTAAGATTAGAAAATACTAATAAAAACTATGGATATGTGAGAGGTATCAACTTTGTTTTTAATTAAACGTAAGCGCGTCTTTCATAATATGAATAGCAGGAATAATAGGGGAAGGTCATCGCTATGATCAAATATTTACTTAAGCGACTAGCAATCATTATTTTGACGCTGGTGCTGATTATCTCAGCGACATTTTTCTTGATGAAGCTGATGCCTGGTTCACCGCTTGCGAATGCTGAGCGTTTGTCTGAGGCACAACAAAAGATGATTGAAGCACAGTACGGCTTGGATAAGCCAATTTTCATTCAATACGTCACTTATTTGTGGGATGCCTTGCATTTCGACTTCGGTGTGTCATTCCAATTTGCTAACCAAGAAGTTTCAACGTTGATTGCACAACGTATGGGACCTTCAGCACAATTGGGAATTCAAGCTTTGATCTTCGGTGTAATCGCCGGTATCGGACTTGGTTCAGCAGCAGCCGTTCGTCGTAACACAAAGACGGATACAATCTTGTCAATCATTGCCGTTTTGGGAATTTCAATCCCATCATTCGTGTTTGCGGCTTTGTTGCAATACTGGGTTGGTTTGAAGTTGGACTGGTTGCCAATCGCTGGTTGGAAGGGCTTCTCTTCTACTATCTTGCCAACAATCGCGTTGGGAATGGCACCTTTGGCAACGTCAGCTCGTTTCATCCGTACCGAAATGGTGGATGTGTTGGGTTCTGACTACATCGAATTGGCACGTGCCAAGGGCTTGTCAAAGCGTGAAGTGATTTGGAAGCACGCAATGCGTAACTCATTGATTCCGTTGGTTACGTTGATTGGACCAATGGCGGTTAACTTGATGACTGGGTCAATCGTTGTTGAGTCAATCTTCTCAATTCCTGGAATCGGTAGCCAATTCGTTTCATCAATTTTGACGAATGACTACCAAATCATCATGGGAACGACGATTGTCTACGCCATGATGTTGATGGTTGTGTTGTTGATTACGGATATCTTGTACGGTGTCATTGACCCACGTATCCGTTTGGCAAAGTAAGGAGTAGCACATGGCTGAACAAGTAAATTTGACGGCAGATGACTTTAAGCTGCTTCCAGCGGATCGTCATGTCGATAACGAAAAGATTATGAAGCCTTCATTGAGCTTCGCTAAGGATGCTTGGCGTCGTTTGAAGAAGAACAAGGGAGCCTTCATCTCATTGTGGATTTTGGTATTCATTTTTGTGGCAGCGTTTGGATCTGCCCCAATTGCCAACTCAAAGTCAACGTCACACCAAGATGTGACGTTGCAAAACTTGCCACCGCGCTTGCCAGGTGTCTTGGGAGATATTCCAGGGTTCACTGGTCATGCAAAGTTGGATGGTGTCAAGATTGATTCATACGACTCAGCTGGCGTTTCAAAGAAGAAGAACTTCTGGTTTGGAACTGACCAATTTGGTCGTGACATCTTCAAGCGTGTCCTTTACGGAACGCGCATCTCATTGCAAGTTGCGTTGATTGCCGCTGCCATGGACTTGGTCTTTGGTGTCACATACGGAATTGTTTCCGGCTGGCGTGGTGGTAAGACCGACATTGTGATGCAACGTATCATCGAAGTTATTTCATCAATTCCTAACTTGGTTGTTTTCGTTTTGTTGATTTTGATTTTGAAGCCCGGTATGTTGTCAATCGCATTGGGTATCGCAATGACATCATGGACGTCAATGGCACGTTTGATACGTGCACAGGTATTGACGATTAAGGAACAAGATTACATCTTGGCCGCTCGTACATTGGGATCATCAGCATGGCGTATTGGTTTCCGCCACTTGGTGCCAAACTTGAGTTCAACAATCATTGTGCAATTGATGTTCACAATCCCATCAGCAATCTTCTTCGAAGCATTGTTGTCATTTATTGGATTGGGAATTCCAGTGCCAATGGCCTCATTGGGTACGTTGTTGAATGATGGACAAAAGGCTTTGCAATTCTATCCATACCAATTGGTAATTCCAGCACTTATCTTGGCTGTCATCATGATTGCCTTTAACTTGCTTGGAGATGGTTTGCGTGACGCCTTTGACCCTCGTACGAAGGATTAATGGAAGAGAGTTAAGACATGGCAGAAAAGATTCTTGAGGTTAAGGACCTTAAAATTAATTTCCGAACTTACAACGGTAAGGTACAAGCCATCCGCGACATTTCATTTGATTTGTACAAGGGTGAGACGCTTGCTATCGTGGGTGAGTCTGGTTCAGGTAAGTCTGTTACGACACGCTCATTGATGGGCTTGTTGGCAAAGAATGCTGAAGTTGAACACGGTTCAATCAAGTTCAAGGGCGATGAAATCATTGGTAAGTCAGAAGAAGACATGCAGCACTTGCGTGGTTCAGAAATTGCCATGATTTTCCAAGACCCAATGACTTCTTTGGATCCAACGATGAAGATCGGTCAACAAATTGCCGAACCTTTGATTAAGCACAAGAAGATGAGCAAGAAGGATGCCTGGGCAAAGGCATTGGAAATGACGAAGTTGGTTGGTATTCCAAATTCAGAAAACCACATCAACGACTATCCACACCAATTTTCAGGTGGTATGCGTCAACGTATCGTTATTGCGATTGCGATGATCAACAACCCTGAAATCCTAATTGCCGACGAACCAACGACCGCCTTGGACGTGACGATTCAAGCCCAAATCTTGGACTTGATGAAGAAGATTCAAAAGGAAATTGATTCATCAATCATCTTTATCACGCACGACCTTGGTGTTGTGGCTGGTATGGCTGATCGTGTGGCGGTTATGTATGCCGGACAAATTATTGAAATTGGAACTGTTGATGAAGTATTTAACTTCCCACAACACCCATACACTTGGGGCTTGTTGAACTCAATGCCAACGACGGAAACGGCGCGTGGCGAGTTGGAAGCTATCCCAGGTACGCCGCCTGATTTGTTGGAGCCACCAGTAGGTGATCCATTTGCGGCACGTAACAAGTACGCTTTGGCAATCGACGAAAAGCAAAAGCCACCTTTCTTCAAGCTATCAGAGACGCACTTTGCGTCAACGTGGTTGTTGGATGAGCGTGCGCCAGAAGTTGAGCCGCCATTGGAAGTACAAAAGCGTTGGGCTCGCTACCAAGCTGAGCACCCAGAAGCTGACCGTAAGAAGGCAGTCGCCGTCGACGCAACGGCAGTTCTTGGAACGGAGGTTAACAACTAATGGCTGAAGAAAAGAAGAAGTTAGTTGAAATCAAGGGACTTGATATCACGTTTAACAAGGGCCGTAGCAACGAAACGAAGGCTGTTCAAAACGCAACTTTCGACATTTACGAAGGTGAGACGTTTGGTCTTGTTGGTGAGTCAGGTTCAGGTAAGACGACAATTGGTCGTACGATTATGAAGTTGTACGAACCATCAGCAGGGGAAGTTTTGTTTGATGGTAAGGACATTGCTAAGTTGAAGAAGCGCGGCGAATTGTCAGACTTCCGTCAAGCGGTACAAATGATTTTCCAAGACCCACAAGCGTCATTGAACTTGCGTATGAAGGTTAAGGACATCGTTGCTGAAGGAATCGACGTTAACCACTTGGCTGCAAGTGATGAAAATCGTTCAAAGCGCGTGGAAGATTTGTTGGAGACGGTTGGTTTGAACCGTGATCACTCAAACCGTTACCCACACGAGTTCTCTGGTGGACAACGTCAACGTATCGGTATCGCCCGTGCGTTGGCTGTGCAACCAAAGTTCATCATCGCCGACGAACCAATCTCTGCCTTGGACGTTTCAATCCAAGCGCAAGTTGTTAACTTGATGAAGCAATTGCAAAAGGACAAGGGATTGACTTACTTGTTCATTGCCCACGACTTGTCGATGGTTAAGTACATTTCTGACCGTATCGGTGTTATGCACTGGGGTAAGATGGTTGAAATCGGACCAGCCGACGAAGTTTACAACAAGCCTTTGCACGATTACACGCGCTCATTGTTGAGTGCCATTCCAGTTCCAGATCCATCAGTTGAGACGGCCCGTGAGCCAATCGTTTACGATCCAACTGACGAAATGGACGGACGTGACCGTGAAATGGTTGAAATTGCACCTGAACACTTCGTTTGGGCTGCAGAAGACGAAATCGAGATGTACAAGCAACGCGCCCGCGAAGCTGGATTGATCGATTAACAAGAAACGCACCTGACATTACGTTAGGTGCGTTTTTGTTTGGTGGTCAAAGTCGACGCGTTTCATCGAGGTGCACCACAACCAAATGTTTTTACATAAAAAAGCCATTATTTATCAGTTCAAGTCTATTTGGTAATCATGGTATACTACTTTATAAAGAAACTATTAAGGAATGGGTTGGGTGATACGCGTGAAAAATTTGGATGCTTTACCGGCGTTTTTCCAAAATCGGCGCCTCGCTTGGATGGCAGTGCTCGTCTCGGTGATGGCAATTATCGGCGCGATTCTAGCCTTTATGGTGAATTGGGTTGCCGGAATTGTCTGGCTGGCCTTGGTTGTGATTGCTTTGATGGTCATATTCAAGACCTTGCAGATTATTGGCGAAGACACCACACACTATATTGAGAATCTTTCATACCGCGTTAATCGTGGTGAACAAGAAGCGATTATTCAGATGCCTTTGGGGGTCGTTTTGTTCAATGAGCAGAACGAAGTTAATTGGGTGAACCCTTATCTACAAAGTTTCCTTGGGGAACGCGTTATCGTTGGTCGACCATTGCAGGAAGCTTCCGTGCAATTGGCAGACTTGATTAAGCGATGGCCGGATGAAGATAAGCGTGTTACGCAATTGCACTGGTTGGATCGCGTATTTAATGTGCAAGTGCAGCCGGAACTCCGCGCTGCATATCTGCTGGATGCCACTGACTCAGCGCAAGTTATGAGTGACTACGAAGCGCACAAGTTGTTCATTGGAATTGTTTCCTTGGATAACTATGACGAAGTGTCTGAAGGCATGAACGACTCGGACGCTTCTGCATTACGTACCTTCGTGACGAAGACGTTGTCAGACTGGATGGCTGAGCACAAGATTTATGTGCGTCGTTTGGCTGTCGATCGTTATATGTTGATCGGTTATCGTGACGGTTTGCGTCGCGCCGAGGCTGATAAGTTTAATGTGTTGACCGCGGTTCGTGAGGCAACTTCAATGCAGAACACGCCAATCACGTTGAGTATTGGTATCGCTTATAAGGAAACGGCGATTGATGTTTTGGCGCAGAACGCTCAAGCTAACTTGGACTTGGCGTTGGGTCGTGGTGGTGACCAAGTTGTTGTGAAGTCACCGACTGGGGATGCTCGTTTCTACGGTGGAAACACAAACCCAATGGCCAAGCGTACCCGTGTGCGTGCGCGTGTCATCTCACAAGCGTTGGCTGATTTGATGACGCAAGCGGACCAAATTTTCATTATGGGACACAAACGTTCTGATATGGATTCGTTTGGTGCCGCGCTGGGTGTTCGCCGTTTGGCTCAAATGTTGGGTAAGCCGTCATGGGTTGTCTACGAAGAGAGCGGGCATGAGCACTCAGATATTAAGTTGTTGTTGCAAGAACTTAAGGCTGATCCGTCAGATCAATCTGCAATGATGGTGCCTTCACAAGTATTGTCAGAAGCGACTGAACGAAGCTTGTTGGTCATGGTGGATCATTCAAAGCCATCGATTTCAGAATCACCTGAAGTCTATCAACAACTATCTGAGCGGGTTGTGATTATCGATCACCACCGCCGTGGCGAAGAATTCCCAGATGAACCGCAATTGGTTTACATTGAGTCATATGCCTCATCAACATCTGAGTTGGTAACGGAATTGTTTGAGTATCAACCACGTCGTACGAAGGGGTTGTCTCGTATTGAGGCGACTGCGATGCTGGCGGGTATCCAAGTTGATACCAAGTCATTCACGTTGCGTTCTGGTACGCGAACGTTCGATGCGGCTAGTTACCTGCGTTCAGTTGGCGCTGATGGTAAGATGCTACAGGACTTCATGAAGGAAACGGTTGATTCATACCGTGAGCGTGCACACTTGATTGAGCGTGCGCAAATTCATGATAATGCGGCAATTGTTATCGGTGAAGATGATGTGCAATATGATTCGGTTGTGGCCGCACAGGCTGCAGATGCGTTGTTGCAAATGATTGGGATTGAAGCGTCGTTTGTTATTTCACGACGCGATGATAATACAGTTGCCGTTTCGGCGCGCTCAACTGGGTCATTTAATGTACAATTAGTAATGGAAGCGATGGGCGGAGGCGGTCATTTGAGTAATGCGGCAACGCAGGTCTCAGATACGACGACCACTGCCGTCTATGAACAATTGTTGTCTGTTCTTACGGGAACAAACGATGATGGTGATAATGAAGATTAATAAGTGAGGTCGATAATCATGAAGGTTATTTTCTTGGAAGATGTTAAGGGGCGCGGTAAGAAGGGCGAAGTTAAGGAAGTTCCTGATGGCTACGCTAACAACTTCTTGATTAAGAACAAGAAGGCTGAGCCCGCAACTAACGCAAATGTTTCTGCATTGCGTGGCCAAAAGAAGGCAGCCGATCGTGAGGCCGCTGAAGAAAAGGCTGAAGCTGAGGCTTTGAAGGCAAAGTTGGAAGACGACAAGACGGTTGTTGAGTTGAAGGCAAAGGCTGGAACTGACGGTCGTTTGTTCGGTGCCATCTCATCAAAGCAAGTTGTTGAAGCTTTGGAGAAGCAATTCGGCTTGAAGATTGATAAGCGCAAGATGGATATGAAGGAGCCAATCCGTGCCTTGGGTTACCGTACCGTAACGGTTAAGTTGCACCACGATGTTGAGGCAAAGATTCGTATCCACACGGATGAGCAATAAAAAATCGGTAGATAAATAAAGTGACGAGCCAGTGATGTTTCACTGGCTTTTTCTGTTACAATAGATTTTATGAATACACATATAAAGGAGGCGTCCCCATGGCAGATGAAACAGAAACGACTGCGCTTAGCGTGCCGCAAGATGTGACCGCTGAACAAGCCGTTTTGGGATCTATTTTGTTGTCGACTGACCCGCAGGATTTGATTGCGGACTTGATGACAATCTTGGAACCATCTGACTTTTATCGAACGGCACACCGTTTAATCTATGCAGCAATTTTGAAGCTTGATGAAACGCAACGTGCCATCGATATTTTGACGATTACCGATGAACTGAATAAGGATAATCAAGTCGAAAACGTGGGTGGCATGGCCTACCTGACTGAACTAGCATCAACGGTGCCGGTTGCCGGCAATGCGCTTTACTATGCGCGCATCGTGCGTGAAAAGTCGATTCGTCGCAACATGATTGATACGTTGCAAAACAGTTTGACGCAAACGTATGAAGGTGCGGATTCGGTTGACGATGCCGTGGCTGAATTGTCAACGAAGCTGGATATGATTAATGGTGGCGAGAAGAGCGCTGACTTTAAGAATATCGCGGACGTGGTTGAGAAGTCATTTGAGCAAATTGAGCAAAACTCTCGAACGACTGAGACGGTTACGGGACTTGCCTCAGGTTACCCAGCTTTGGATAATTTGACGACTGGGTTCCACGGTGGCGAAATGATCATCGTGGCCGCACGTCCGGCCGTTGGTAAGACGGCGTTCGTTTTGAATATTGCCCAAAAGGTTGCCGTGGCTGACCCGAACTTGCCAGTTGTTATTTTCTCACTGGAAATGCCGGACACGTCATTGGTTAACCGTATGTTGGCGGCTGAAGGAAACATCAACTCACAGCACATGCGTACTGGTCAATTGGATTCCGAAGAATGGAATGCTTTAGCTGTGGCCATGGGTTCATTGGCAAATACCAAGATTTATATCGATGATACGGCTGGTATCAAGGTGACGGAAATTCGTTCGAAGTTGCGTCGTCTATACAAGCGTGAAGGCCAAATTGGCTTGGTTATTATCGATTACTTGCAGCTGATTGAAGGAACTGGAAGTGAAGGACGTCAGCAAGAAGTCTCAGCTATTTCTCGTGCCATCAAGATGATGGCCATGGAAATGGATGTGCCAATTATTGCGCTTTCTCAGCTTTCTCGTAGTGTTGAACAACGTCAAGACAAGCGTCCGATGTTGTCAGATATTCGTGAATCTGGATCAATCGAGCAGGACGCCGACATCGTTGCTTTCTTGTATCGTGATGATTATTACGAGAAAGCTAACGATGATTCAGACAATCCAAATGATCCGCGTGATGAAGAACAACAAGATGTCGGAGAAATCGAAGTCATCTTGGAAAAGAACCGTTCTGGTGCTCGTGGAACCGCCCGTTTGCTATTTGTTAAGTCATACAACAAATTCTCAAACATTGAATTCCACGCTGAAGAACCAGGTGGATTCGGGTAAAGCAGACTGAGAATGTCGGAGGTTTTTGACCTCCGACGTGACCAACAGCTGCTGTGGTAATAACAACAGTCATTAACGGGGGTACCAATTTGGTAGCCTCGTTCTCTTTTTTCAAATAATGGAGGTAAGGGATGCAAACAAACGAACAAGGCATGTCAATTCGCTGGTTGTTGACGGCTAGTTTCATTAACAGTGTTGCCTTTGGCTTTATTTGGCCGTTGACGTCAGTGTATTTGCACGATGAACTTTATCAAACGCTAGTCATTATTGGTTGGGTCATGATGGCTAATGCCGTAGGTCAGGCAGTTGGATCGCTGGTCAGCGGTCGATTATTTGATCGCTTCTCACCGCATAAGCTGATTCAATTTGGAACAGTGGCCATGATTGTGTTGCAGGTGTTGTTCATTCTCTTCCACGGTTGGCCAACTTATGCGGTTATTCTGGCCGTAGTTGGTTTCTTCGGTGGTTGGAACACAGCTGCGATTAATTCGTATGGTACCTATGTCCGTAGCCACGACGGTCGATTTGTCTTTAACATGCTGTACTTTATGGGAAACTTTGGTATGGTGTTTGCAACGGCTGCCGTTGGACCTATTTATACGTATGGGATTACGTGGTTGTTTATCTTGGCGTTGATTATGTATATTGTCCTTTTGTTCATTGTGCGTTCACATTTCAAAATTAAAGTGGAACGTACAGAACAAAAGACAACGAAGTCAAGTTTCAAATTACCAAAATGGAATTGGCGCTTGGTTTACACTGGTGTCATTGGTTTAATGGTCTTGTGGATTTCATATTCACAATGGCTTGGTAATTTGTCAGTTTACATGTCGAGTGTGTTGAAGTTGCCATTGTGGCAATACTCAATGTTATGGACGATTAACGGTATTTTGATTGCTGTTATTCAGCTTGGTATGAACGCTTTGAACTTATCAGCTAATCGCAAATCAATGTTTATTCAGATTTTTGCCGGCTTGTTGATGTTTGGGTTGGCATTCTTGATTTTGCCATTCGCCAAGATGTTTACCGGGTTTGCGTTGGCGATGGTTGTCACAACGATTGGTGAAGCAACAGCCTTCCCAATGATTCCGGCGCTGGTCAATGAGCTAACACCAATGGAGTTAAAGGGACGTTACCAAGGACTGACAGCGGCGGCGCCGTCTGTCGGTCGTGCCATTGGGCCTTTGTTAGGTGGCGCCGTGATTGAACAGAGCGGTTATGGTTCATTGTTCTATGGCGGAGCAGGTGTGGTCTTTATTGCCTTTGTCGGCGTTGCAACGATGATCTTTATTGGTTATCGTCATGCAACACAATACGAATAACAACGGAGAAGCAACTGTATGAAATTAGGATCATTTCGATTGGGGATGCGCACGTTTAAAACGGGGTTAGCTGTCATGATTATTGTGGCAATTTTCGTCCTCATTGATCGTGGTAATCCTATGATTGCAGCACTTTCAGCTGTGTTTTCGCTAAGACAAGATTTTGAGACGACGGTTGAGTTTGGTAAGTCGCGTGTGTTAGCCAATGCTTTAGGTGGTGGCTTTGCAATTGCGTACTTTTTGATTTACGAATACTTCAATGAAGCTAGTTTGGTCCAAATTCTGGTGTTGCCAACGTTCCTAATGTTGTTGATTTCAATCAATGACGGCATTGGTAACAACAAAGGAATTATCGGATCGACGGCGGCTTTGCTGATGATTGCGTTGACGATTCCAGCAGATGCGACATATATGTATGCCGTGGAACGTGTGTTTGATACGTTCATCGGAACGGTAGTCGCCATCTTGATGAATATTGGCGTGCATCCAAAGAAGCCAGAAGAAGTCGTTGCTGAGATTGAGGCACGACAACAACGTTAAAAATGTTCACAGCGATTAAGTATCTCTTATGATACTTAATCGCTGTTTTGCGTATTTGGGCCACATAGATTAAAATTACATGAGAAGTTTTGAAGGTGGGGAAAACTATGCGGGAACAAGAAAAATTAACAATACTAAAAGACTTGGTTGCCATTAACACGGTAGCAGCCAATGAAACATCAGTAGCGGTTTATTTGCAGGACGTCTTTAAGCGCCATGGCATCGAAAGTCAGTTAGTGGCTGATGATTCACAACGTGCAAACATTGTGGCGGAAATTGGGGATGGTGAAGGACCAGTGCTGGCGTTTGCCGGCCACATTGATACGGTTCATGAAGGTGATTTAGATACCTGGTCAACAGATCCGTTTGAAGTGGTTGCAAAGGATGGTCGCTTGTATGGCCGTGGCACGACGGATATGAAGGGCGGTATCGCCGAATTCTTGATTGCAATGATTGAGTTACAAGAATCTGGTACGCCGTTGCATGGAACAGTGCGCTTCATCGCCACGGTTGATGAAGAAAAGACGGAAGCTGGCGCAAAGTTGCTAACTGATCGAGGCTACTTGGATGATGTTGAAGCAATGGTAATTGCCGAACCAACTGGCGTGGCGTTGGACGACATTGATGATTATTTCCACAGCGGTGGGGCAGTAATCGATCCGGAAGCTTTGGTTGAGTTGAATGAAAAGAAGCGTGGTAGCAAGGCGCCGGAACAACACTTTATCTTTCACGCGCACAAGGGCTTTTTGGCTTATGAAGTGACGGCGAAGGGAAAGGCAGCACACAGTTCGATGCCAAAGTTGGGCATCAATGCGATTGACCATTTGATTACCTACTATCTAGCTGAGAAGCAATTCTATGCAGAACTGCCAGAAGTTAGTCCAGTGTTGGACCGTACGTTATATGGACCTGACGTCATTCAAGGTGGCCAGCAACAAAACTCAGTCCCTGACTCAGCAACATTGACGGTGCTAACGCGTATCATTCCAGAGTTGCCACCGGAGGAATTGATTGGCCGTTTGAAAAAGTTGATGGCCGATGTGATGGCAACGGATTCACAAATGGATTTGCGTTTGAATGTTAAGGCATATGACGGTGCGGTTGTTGCGCCAAAGGACAGTGCATTGATTCAGCTTATTCAGCAAACAATTCCAAAGTATTTGGATGAACCAATGGCTGCACCTGCGATTGCGGTGTCATTGGGAACGGATGCCTCACAATTTATCAAGGCCAACCCAAACATGCAATTGGCAGTCATCGGACCAGGTAACGCAACGGCCCACAAGGCGGATGAGTACGTTGAAGAAGCGGCTTACTTCAAGATGATTGAGTTGTTCAAAGACGTTGCGACGGACTATTTAAACTAAAGTTCCCTTTTTATTAGGCGAATATCAAAGTGTTCCGTATAATTCATAAATGAATTGATGCTTCGATTGCCAATCGTCACGATGACGCTCATATCAAACGCGCAAACAATGAGCTAGTCTTAACCTGGTATTGAATCAACGACATGAGACCTTCCCTTGGAAAACGAAGTGTACAGATGGACGAACCTGTTAACTCATGTCATGATACTTTGCCAAGCGATTGTCGCGTACAGAAAGACAACTGAAACACCATGGTAGCCACCAGATGAACTTAAAGCATCTGGTGGCTTTTCTTTTTGGGTGGCGGACACAGACAACCAACTAACTTTTAAAGCCAAAAAGGGTTTGAAACAGCGTAAACTATAAGTAATTAACAGTAGATTGAGGAGAACGACATGGCGCTTTCATTTCAGGAATTAGTAACGGCAGTTCCACTCGTGTTGCGAGGTGGTAATGTGCCTAATATTGTCGGTGAAGCTGGTATTGGTAAGTCAGCGTTGGTCGCTGAAATTGCCCGCCAAATGGGCGCAACGCTTTTTACGACGGTTGTTTCTTTGTCAGAAAAGGGTGACTTGGCGATTCCAGTGCCACCTTTGACCAGTGATGCTTATGTTGAAACCGAGCAGTATGGTTCGTTGGCTGACGTAAAGTACGGTTACACGCACACGTTGATTGAGATTATTGAAGCTGCGCAAGCGCACCCAGGCAAGCCAATTATTTGGTTCTTGGACGAGTTTAATCGTGGCTCACAAGCGGTCCAAAGTGAGTTGATGAATTTGGTCTTGCAACGCCAAATTAATTCATTGATTTTACCAGCCGAAGTGAAGCTGGTGATTGCTGAAAATCCTGATGAAACGATGGCTGGATTTGAAAATGCCGATTACGGGGTTGTGGCTGGAGATGCGGCTATTAAGGATCGTACGGTTCGCTTAGTGATGAAGGTTGATGTTGCCGACTGGCTGGCCTGGGCAGCGACTGAAGATAAGACGAAGCAACGCCCAAACATCCATGAGATGATTCAACGTTACCTACAAGAAGATGCGACGCAACTTTACCCAGCTGAACGTGGGGATGACTTGAATCCTACGCCACGTGCTTGGCAACGTGTGTCAGACAATTTATATGAATTATTGACCTTGCCAGAAGCGACTCAGCAAGCATTGATTTTTGACATTGTGGCTGGTGATCTAGGTGAAGCTGCTGCGCAACGTTTCGTGCAATTTATGCAAACAAACCAAGAGACATTGACGCCAATGGATATCTTTGTAAGCCAACCATGGGGACCAGAAGTGCCAGAACAAGTGATGACGAAGTTCGTTAGTTTGCCTGAAGTGCAAAAGTTGGCCTTGTTGAAGTCAACGTTAGCCGCAGTTGATATTGCCCAAGATGATAACGCTGGTCGCTTTACGCAAATTTTGACAGCAACGGCCAAGGATGGCCAATACGCAGTCGTTAAGCAATTGGCAGCGGGTAACTTGTTGGAGCAACTTTACAGTTCAACTGGTGACCACGCAAAGCAACTTTACGATGTCATCACGAAGGTGGCCGCCTATGACCTATCAGAAGATTGATGAACTAGTCCAAAAAGCCACGATGAAATTGCTGGACGAAAGCCGGTTTTATGGTGAAGTCGTCTTACGATTAAATCGTGTGTACGATGACACGGTTGGTGGTACGATGGGACTTTCTTGGCAAGCGCCATTTTGGGAGTTGCGGATTAATCCGATTTTATTCGAAGAAGTTTATCATTCGGTTGCGGACGTAAAAGGTGCACTAACCCACCAAGTGCTACACATGGTGTGGGAACACCCAATTCGTTATGCAGATAAAATTGCTGAGAATGCAGCTGAGGCCAAGATGGTTGGCTTGGCAACTGACTTATCGGTTAATCAATATATTCGTGGTGGCTTTCCAGGTGCCCACACGTTGGCTGAAGTTGAAGAAATGATTGAATTGGATTTGCCAACGTATGCCGATTCAAGTACCTATTACAATTTATTGCATCCATTGATGGATACGATTGATAACGAAGGGGCCAGTTCACAGTTGCCTGGTGACGATCACAAAGGTTGGTCGACAGGTGCTGAGGCTGGTGAAGAAGCAGAAGCAGCGTTGCGAAATGTGGTTGCCGATGCGAACCACGATGCGCTAGTTGCGGGTCGCGGTAATATGGCGGGCGAAGTTGAACGTCAGATTGAACAACTATTGGCGCCACGACGTAACTGGCGAGGCTTGTTGCGTAAGGCGATGAGCAACGTGCCAGCAGGCAAGCAAGATAGTCGTGCCCGTTTCAATCGTCGCCAACCATATCGCATGGAATTGCCGGGGCAAGTGGACGCGACACAGACTAAGATTGCGGTATTTATCGATAATTCAGCGTCAATTTCAGATGACACGGCGAGTCGCTTTATCGCCGAGGTGGCCCAGATGCAAAAACAACTTGCAGCGGCAGTTGATTTCTTTGCCTTCGACACTGAAGTACATGCAATTGATAAAAATTGGATTGCTGATGGTCGCCGTCGTGCTGGTGGTGGCACGCGCTTTGCGACGATTTTTGAAACGTTGCAAGCAGAGCGATACCAACCGCAGAGTACTGTCGTGGTTATCTTTACCGATGGTGACGGTGAACAAGAATTACCAGCTAATCGTTATCGTCGATTAGTATGGGTTTTGCCAACCGACGCGACACTTTCAGTTTTGCAACCGGTTGGCCAAGTTGTGACATTGACAAAATGGGAGGGAAATTAATGGCGCTTGATCCATTGATGTTACGTGCCGTGATTTTGCGGGCACCACAATACGAACGCGCGGTTGCTTTGTTGTGGAATGAGTGGAATCGCTTTGTAGTGAGTCATCCGATTTCACCGACGACGATTGCAGCAACCGATGCGCAATTTGCGATTGCATTATACGAAGCGGACTTAGTTGAACAAGCTGATGTCGCAGATGACTTTGAACAATTTATTGAAACAAACCAACAATGGTTAGGCGATGATGCCGCAAGTTGGTTAGAGGAGTGGCATGATGGCAGAGAATGATTTGAACCCAGTTGATTTGCGATCATTTATTAATAAGGATCGTCGTTATGAGCGTGCCGAGGCCCTTATCAAGGGGACTTGGGAAGAGTTGCTGTTGTCACAACCTTGGGGGATGACAACGATTAATATGGCCGACGTCCAATTTGCTGAGGCGTTGTTGCAAGCGAACTTGGTACAACCAGTTAAGCAAAAGTTTGAGACGTTGGCTGATGTGCAACAATTCATTCAAGCGAATAGCGTTCGATTGACGCCAGATGTGATTGCGTCACTTAAGGGTCGATTCGATATGTAATAAAAAATCTCGACTGCATTTTGCGGTCGAGATTTTTTTGGTTATTCAGTATCATCGTCTGGTAGGAACCAGTTGTTCATCCACCAGCCACGGTAGAAGCCTTCCATTGAGATAATTTGGCTAAGCGATGCACCAATTAATGTGAATTGGAGCCATGTCTTGCCAGAAGTAAAGAACGGGATACTCATCATAGCTGCGGTTACGAGATAGATGACAATGCGCGCACGTTGTGTCAAACCACGGTGGTAGATGCCTTCATGCACATATTTTTGATAGTGTTTATTTTGGGTTAACCAGGCGTGAAGTCGCTCTGATGAACGACCCCAAAAAAATGCAGTTAGCAAGTAAAAGGGCGTCGTTGGAATGCCGGGCACCCAAATCGTTACGGTTCCAATACCGAACGTGATCAACCCGAGCAAAATGTAGAGATAGCGCATATGAGCAACCTTTCGTTGTATAGTTCTTTAAGTATACAGGAGATGTCCGATAAATGGGGCTTTTTTCAAGCAAGGTCGATTGTTTCGTAAACGGTTGCAAATTGCTATAATGAAAGAAACTCTGCGAAAGGATGACCGTTAACATGGAAATTTTAGAACGCGCATATGCGAAGCTTAATATTAGTCTTGATACGCCATTTGCGCATGCTGATGGCGAACAAGAATGGGACATGTTGATGGTTGCGATTGATTTGGCTGACACAGTCACAATTCGAACAACGACAGATCATCAAGAGATTATCGTTGAATCGACAAGTGGCTTGTTGCCATTGAATGAAAAAAATTTAGCCTATCAAGCGGCTGAATTGATGCGCGAACGGGCGGGTGTATCTGAAGGGGTGGAAATTCATATCGACAAGCATATTCCAGTGGCAGCTGGACTTGGCGGTGGTTCATCAGATGCGGCGGCTGTATTGCGCGGTTTAAATAAAATCTGGCATATGACCTTAACGGAAGCGCAACTTGCTGAGATTGGGTTGAAAATTGATGCCGATGTGCCGTTCTGTGTGTATTCACGACCAGCACGGGTGACGGGACGCGGTGAAATCGTGGCGCCACTCTCACAAAAGTTTCCACCGCTATGGTTGGTTGTGTCGAAGCCAGCAATTAGTGTGTCGACGCCTAAAATTCTGAAGATGATTGATTATGACAACTTGGAACACGGGGACATGTCAGCGTTGATGGACGCCGTTGAGCGTGGCGATTTTGATGCCGCGTTCAAGGGGATGTTTAATGTTCTTGAACCAGTTACAGCGTCAAAGTATCCAGAAATTGTGAAGCTGAAAGAGAAGATGCGTAAGTTTGGGGCGGATGCGGTTCAGATGTCTGGTACGGGTCCAACGGTCTTTGCAATTACTGATAAGGCATCACGAGCAAAGCGCTTGTACAATGCTGTCCGTGGTTTTGTGCCAGAAACGTACATGGTTCGACTGGTAAATTAATAGAAACTGATTGAGCGACGGAAATCGTCGCTTTTTTTGTGCGCCTGAACGGGGTGAGTTCGTGTTATAAACGTTTTACTCGATAATTTCGGACTTTTTAAAACGATTAACTATGAAATAATTGTGAATAAGCGAATATAATCGTTTACTTTTATGAATTTGTTCGTTATATTTATGGCATAGATGAATTGGTCATCGAAAAAATAAATGGGTTTTTCATAAAGGGGAAAAAAAACATGGCTTCAAACGTAAAGATGTGGATTGCTGGTGCTGCGGTAGTAGTAATCGCTGGTGGCGCATACGCCGCACTATCTGGAAACAAGTCAGCTTCAGGTGAAGCAGGTAAGACATCAGTCGCGTTGGTGACTGACGGTGGTGGAGTTGACGATAAGTCATTCCAACAATCTGCCTGGGAAGGCTTGGAGAAATGGGGTAAGGAAAACGGCGTTAAGCAAGGTAAGAATGGTTACACTTACTATCAATCAAAGTCACACGCTGATTTTAAGACAAACTATGATCAAGCTGTGTCAGCCGGTTTCAAGAACATTTATGGTATTGGGTTCCAATTGACTTCAACGGTTAACGAAGAAGCTAAGAAGCACCCAGACACGAACTTTATGATTGTCGATGACATCGCAAAGAAGCGTGATAACGTTGTCTCAGTAACGTTTAAGTCAGAACAATCATCATACTTGGCTGGTGTTGCTGCCGCTAAGACGACTAAGACGAACAAGCTTGGTTTCGTTGGTGGTATGGAATCAGCAGTTGTGAAGACATTCGAAGCTGGTTTCGTTGCTGGTGCAAAGTCAGTTAACCCTGACATTCAAGTTGATGTACAATACGTTGGTAGCTTTACTGATGCTGGTAAGGGTAAGACGATTGCGGCTTCAATGTACCAAAACGGTACTGATGTGATCTTCTCAGCTGCTGGTGGTGCCGGTGCTGGTGTCTTCACTGAAGCTAAGGACTTGAACAGCGAAAGGAACGCTGCTGACAAGGTTTGGGTAATCGGTGTTGACCGTGACCAAAACGATGATGGTGCTTACACGGCGAAGGACGGTAAGTCAAACTTCACGTTGACGTCATCAGTTAAGAAGGTTGGTAAGGCCGTTGTTGACGTGACTGAAATGGCAGCTAAGGACAAGTTCCCTGGTGGTAAGCAATTGGTTTACGGTTTGGACGACAAGGGTGTTGCTGTAACACGCGGAAACATGTCTGACGAAGCTTGGCAAGCTGTTCAAGCAGCCCAAAAGAAGATTGTTGATAAGGAAATCACAGTTCCTTCAAAGTAATTTGGTTAAATGAGACGTTGTGCGTTTAGACGCATAACGTCTTTTAATTTGATTTCATGTTGAGGGAAAGAGATGAAAAAAAGTGTGATTATTGGTGTTGCGGCAACAGCGCTGATTGCCGCGATTGCGGGGATGATGATAACGAGCCTCCCGACTGAGGCCGAAACGGAACCGATTCAAGCAACGGTAGCCATGATTACAGATGGCGCTGGCGTTGATGATCAGTCATACCAAGAACTTGCTTGGCGAGGGATTAAAAAATATGCCTTGGAAACAGGGCTGGCTGAGGGAATTGATGGCTATCAATCTTTTCATGCCATAACGGCGACGGAGGCACAGCAAGCAATTACCGATGCGGTTAATGATGGGTTTAAGACTGTTTTTGCGGTAGGGTATCGCAAAATCCAAGCTGTAGATGAAGCGGTTCAAAAGTACCCTGATCGAGATTTTGTCATGATTGGTGATGTTGCGCAGACACGACCTAATGTTGTGTCAGTAACCTTTCAAGCAAATCAACCATCATATCTAGCTGGCGTTGCTGCCGCAAAGACGACGAAAACAGACACTATCGGACTAGTTTGTGGGGAAAAGTCGGTTGTGATGGAGGCTTTCGAGGCCGGCTACATTGCAGGTGCACAATCGATTAAACCAGACATTAAGATTTTGCATGACTATGTTGGTGATTTTAAAAATGATGCCACGGCTAAAACCTTGGCGAATAATATGTATCAAGCTGGCGCTGACGTGATTTATCAAACAGCGGGTGGCGCTGGTCAGGGTGTTTTTGAAGCGGCCCGATCAATCAACGAAAAGCGCCGTAGTGCCGCGAAGGTTTGGGTGATTGGTGTTGATACGAACCAATCACAAAGTGGCCGTTATCAAGCACTTGATGCCTCATCAAACTTCACACTAACATCTGCGTTGAAGCGTGTTGATCAAGTGGTGTACGATATCGCTAATTTGGCGATGAAGGATGAGTTCCCTGGTGGTGAGCACTTGGTATATGGGCTTGATAATGATGGTGTCTCAGTAACGCGCGGACGCATGAGTACTGAAGCCTGGATGGCAGTGCAAGATGCCAAGCAAGATATTTTGGACAAGAAAGTGGTTGTACCAGAAACGTTAGATTAGGCTGATATTCCTTAGAACCTTTTTACAACACTATTCGTTTTAGTTGGGGTATACTAACAAAAAATAAACGAATGAGGAATTTGACCATGGCAGATGTGATTTTCAACCGTCCACTAGAAAATGAAGATCTTGAAGCAACGCTAGATGCTTACGAGAAAGATGTTAACCCTGAAACTGAGCATGATTTCATCGCGATGTTGGGTGCCGCATCATTGCTAGCACCAGTACAAGTTGATGCTGAATTGACTGACAATGGTGATGGTACTTTCGTAATTGACTCAGAAGTTGCCGCACAATTGAACTACCAAGTCATCCAAAACTCAAAGGGTGAAGTATTCTTCCCAGCTTTCACGAGCACAGAAGAATACAACAAGTGGTCAACTGAAGCTGAAGGTGTTGTTGCCTTGACTGTTTCATTGGAAACTTATGCCGCTTTGATGTCAGCTAACCCTGATACTGGTTTGGTTATCAATGCCTACGGTCAAAATGTTGTCATGAATCAAGACAACATGAACTACGTGATGGCAACGTTGACGCAAATGCGTGAGCAAGACCCTATCACTTTGGAAGATCCTGTTGATGATCAAACAGAATTTGCAGCTAAGTTGGCTGAGGGTATGGGTGAAGTTTTGCCTGACTTGCAAACTGTTTGGGCCATCGACTTGGTTCGTGCACCAGAGCGTGCATTGATTTACGTTATCCACACGGATGGTGAACTTGAAGAAGCAAAGGCACAATTCTTTGCCTTTGCTCAAATGGCTGGTGCCCCAGCATTCACGAACGTATTGGGTGTTCAAGAAATTGGTTACCCACGTGCGGCTGCATTCGCACCAATTTACACAAAGTAATCCAACAATTAGAGCATCTGTCATCTGGGCAGGTGCTCTTTTTTTCGTTATACTAGATGAAACACAAGGATTTAAGAATGGGGAATTATAATGGATAACCAAGAAGATGTTTTGCGTAACGACGCATTGCTAGATGCGTTGGCAGCATTTCGTGAAGATCAAAACGGCACAACGGAGCAAGCGTTTATTCAAGCGTTGATTGAAGCGGTCTTTATTGCACCAGTTAACTTTAGTGAGCCACCAATCATCAAGGAAAATGGGGATGTTGAAATTCCTGAAGGCGCAGAAATGCGTTTGTTGACGTTCGAGATGGAAAATGGCCACTCAGTATTCCCAATCTTTACAGATTTGTATGCCTTCAATGCCCAACCAATTGATTCAGAAGAGCCTGTTCACCCATGGGCTATGGCGTTGACTGACTACTTGCCAGTTTTGCAAGGTGAAGATTCTGAAAACCTTGAGGGCTTGGCATTGAACCCATTCACGAACGGTATGCCAATTTCACGTGAAAACTTGGCTTACATCGCTGGCTTGTTGGCAGCGCAACAGGGTGAAGGCGAGATGCAAATTTCTTCTGCTGAAGATGTCATCCCAACGCCATTGCGTTACGATTTGATTGGTTTGGCTGATGACGCTATGGGTAAGATTGAGCGTATGCACTTGTTGTGGTTGACGAACGAAGCCACTGGTACTGAAAACTACTTGTTGGTTGTTGATGGACCTGACAAGGAAGCTTACCAAGCTTTGTACGCTGATATCGCAAAGATTTTTGAAGAGAAGGCTGGCGAAGAAGGAAACGCAGTTGATATTGTTTCAGCAAGCGACTTCGGGGTTGATTTGTCAGAATTCGCAACGTTGTACGACCGTAACTTGTAAGAATAATCCGCTGTATAGTCCTTTATACTATGCAGCGGATTTTTTTGTAGCGTATAATACAAAAAGTAAATAAAAGAAAAATAAATCCGATAGAAACGGGAAGTAAACAATCATGACTGAATTTAAGGATACAGATTTAACAATTATTGGTGCTGGACCAGTTGGTATGTTCGCCGCCTTCTACGCAGGGCTGCGTGAACTAGACGTGACGATTATCGAAAGCTTGGAAAGTGTTGGAGGTCAAGTTGCCAACCTTTACCCACAA
This sequence comes from Weissella confusa, assembly GCA_041871065.1. Lineage (NCBI taxonomy): Bacteria > Bacillati > Bacillota > Bacilli > Lactobacillales > Lactobacillaceae > Weissella > Weissella confusa. The sequence continues at coordinate 332,559 of CP168942.1, forward strand.
AAGACGATTTTGGATATTGCTGGTTACGTGAACACAACGGGAGCCAAGATTGTGAAGGAACTTGATGATCAAATGCGTCAATTCCAACAAGATTTGTATCTTGATACGACAGTTATTGATGTTGTCCCAAATGGCACTGAATTTGACATCACGACTGATAAGGGTTCATTCCACTCAAAGTCAGTTATCGTGGCAACGGGTAAGGGTGCTTTCGAGCCACGTCGTTTGCCAGAAGATGTTGAAAATGGTCTAGAAGGTCAAGGTATTCACTACTTCTTGAACGACGTTGAAGACTTCCGTGGCCACCGTGTGCTGGTTGCAGGTGGTGGTGACTCAGCTGTTGATATGTCAACATTGTTGGACACGGTTGCAGCAGAAGTACACTTGACGCACCGTCGTGACAAGTTCCGTGCCATGGAACACGCTGTTTCAGAATTGCAAAAGTCAGCCGTTCAAATCGAGACACCATACAACATTGAGTCTGTTGAAAAGGCTGAAGATGGTTCATTGAATGTGACTTTGGCTAAGGTTCGCGAAGATGAGAAGAAGGTGTTGAACGTCGATGATTTGATGGTTAACTACGGCTTCACGTCAGAAAATAAGATTGTTGCCGGTTGGACGATTCAACCAGCTGTTGAGCGTCAGAAGTTCACGGTTAGCCAAGAGATGGAGACGACTGTTCCCGGTGTCTTCGCGGTCGGTGACGTGGCTGAGTACCCAGGTAAGGCCGAATTGATTGCCACTGGTTTTGGTGAAGTGCCAACTGCTGTTAACAGTATCATCAAGCGCATCTACCCAGATCGCCAAGGACCAGTTCACTCATCTGGTTTGGTTATCGAGAATGGTGAAATCAAGCGATAACTGCTTGTAGTCAGTTAGCCGTTCCGATATACTGGATTTAACTTAAATAACACATTTTGACAGAGGTATCGCATTTCGTTGCGGTACCTCTGTTGTTGTCTTAGGCGAAATGATAACGGTGAAACTTTGGGGAACAATTAATCACTACTATTTGTTCTGAAATTTTGTTACAATAGTAACGAAATATTCTAATACAAAAGAGGTATCACCAATGGCAAAGTTGGTTTTGATCCGTCACGGTCAAAGTGAATGGAACGCATTGAACTTGTTCAATGGTTGGGTAGACACGAAGTTGAGCGACAAGGGTATTGCCCAAGCTCGTACTGCAGGTGAATTGTTGGCCAAGGAAGGCATCCAATTCGACCAAGCTTACACGTCAGTTTTGACGCGTGCGATCACGACGTTGCACTACGCTTTGGAAGAAGCTGGTCAATTGTGGATCCCTGAAATGAAGTCATGGCGCTTGAACGAGCGTCACTACGGTGCTTTGCAAGGTTTGAACAAGGCTGACGCCGCTGAAAAGTGGGGAGCAGACCAAGTTTTGCAATGGCGTCGTTCATACGACGTTTTGCCTCCATTGCTAGAGACGCAAGAAGAGACTGTTGAAGTTTTGGGTAAGACTTACCCAGCCTTTGACCGTCGTTACGCTGATGTTCCTGAAGGTGAGTTGCCATTCGGTGAAAACTTGAAGGTTACGTTGGAACGCGTATTGCCATTCTGGGAGTCTAACATTTCACAAGACTTGAAGGCTGGTAAGAACGTTGTTATCGCAGCCCACGGTAACTCATTGCGCGCATTGGTTAAGCACATCGAAAACATCTCAGATGATGACATCTTGGGTGTTGAGATTGCTAACGGTGAGCCTTTGGTATACGACTTGGCAGATGACTTGTCAGTTGTATCAAAGAAGGTTTTGAAGTCAGAAGACTAATTAACTGTTAAAAACACTCGCATTTTCCATTTGGAGAATGCGAGTGTTTTTTCTTGTCACTTTCTTGTCAGTTTGTAGGGCGAATTATTATTGTTTGCTCGTTATGATAGAACTATTGAAATGATGAGGAAGCGAATATGGCGGAAACGATTTTAAAAGTACAACACGCGACCAAGCGATATGGTAATCACTTGGCGCTGGATGATGTGTCACTCACGATTGAACGTGGCGCAATTTATGGTTTGATTGGTGAAAATGGCGCCGGCAAATCAACCCTTATGCGAGCGGTGATGGAATTGATTCATTTGGATAATGGGGATATTTCTCTGTTTGGTGAATCAACACCAGCGGGATTGCAGCTGGCACGCCGTCAGATGGGGCAGTCGATTGAAACACCGGCACTATATCCGGAGTTAACGGCGTATGCCAATATGCAGGTTCAAGCTGCAAATGGCGGTGTGGGCGAGACTGATATTCAAGCATTGCTAGACTTGATGAACCTCGGGTCAGTTGGTAAGAAGCGGGTTAAGAATTTTTCGTTGGGGATGCGCCAACGGTTGACGATTGCCATGACCTTAGTGACGAATCCGCAACTGTTGATTTTGGATGAACCAACTAATGGATTGGATCCTGCTGGAATTGTTGAAATTCGCGAAATTATTAAGCGATTGGTCAGTGAACGCGGACTGACGGTGTTGATCTCTAGTCACCTGTTGGATGAGCTGGCCCATGTGGCAACGCATTATGCAGTGCTTCATCACGGCAGAATCGTACGAGAGATGACGGAAGAAGAACTATCAACCGAAAGCCAACGTTACGTGGCTGTAACGACACCAACACCAGATAAGGCGATTGTGGTATTAGATAAATTGGGCTGGTCATCGTATGAAGTTATTGATGGCGAAACAGTCCGTGTATTCGGGCATATTGCAGAACGCGGGTTGCTAAACCAAGAATTGGTGCAAGCGGGCATTGAAGTTCTTGGACTCCAGGTTGCAGGCCAGAGTTTGGAAGATATCTTCCTACGTTTAACGGAGGAGACGGGCAATGAGTAATTTGCTACGAGCAGAATGGTTAAGGACGCGTTATAGTCGTCGCTGGTGGTTGGTTTTTGTCGTGATTGCTGTGTTGCCGGTCGTGCAAGGGTGGTCGCTATGGCAACAAGGTCAAAGCGGGGGCGATATTGTTCAAATTATTGAGACCGTTGTGAACGGTGCCACTGGGGTGTTGGCTGTTAAGAAGAATGGATTGGCGCTGTTGATGCTGATTATGGCGGCAATTGCGTTTATGATTGGTGAAGAATTCCAACATGGGACAATCAGAAACACATTGGCTTTGGGGCATTCGCGAACGCGCTACTATCTAGTTAAGCTGGGTGTCGCAATGGTGTTGTCGATTATGGCAGCGGTGATTTTAACCGCCGTGACAGTTGGTGGTTACACGTTATTTTTTGATTTTGGGCATGTAGCTGGATTTGATAGTTGGTGGACATTTGCCTGGCAATCGTTGTTGGTTGAAGGGTTGCTGGTTTTGGCGAATGTAGCAGTTTACATGATGATTGCCATCATTGTCCGTTCAGTGGGACCAACGTTGATTGTCAGTTTCTTGTACACCTTGGGGACGGGATTCGTACCGGGTCTGTTTGCAAAATTTGAATCACTGGCCTTTTTACAAAATTGGTTCGTGAATAAGTGGTTATTTTACTTTAACTTTGCTGATCCAAAGCAAACGCATGACTTGCCTGAAATCGCAATCGTGGCGCTACTCACAATTGTGGTATCATCTGTGATAGGGATTTTCTGGTTTAAGAAAACGGATATTAAGTAAGGGGCTGGCGTGATGGCGACGATTTTGATTATTGAAGACGACGCAACCATCCAAGCGTTATTAACTGAAAAATTAACGGCTGAAGGATTCGATGTTCGTCATGCGTACTCTGGCACAGAGGGGCAAATGGCGTTCACGCAAGCGAAACCTGATTTGATTTTGTTGGATTTAATGTTACCGGGTATGACTGGGGAAGAGTTATTAAGTGATATTAGACAACAATCAGAGGTGCCAGTCATTGCAATTACTGCCAAGGCTGACGTAGCTAGCAAAGTGGCGTTATTGACGTCGGGCGCTGATGATTACATTACGAAGCCGTTTGATATGGATGAGGTGATTGCGCGTGTCAATTTGCAATTGCAACATCACCAACAAACCGGTGGGGTGCGCTATGGTGATGTAGTGTTGGCACCAGATGAGCGAAGTGTCAGGGTTTCTGATCAAGTGATTAACTTAACGGCACATGAATTTGATATCTTGCGATTGCTGATGGCACAGCCTAAGAAGGTCTTTTCGCGGGCGAATATTTATGAGAGCGTTTGGCATGAACCGTATTTCGAAGCGGATAAAACGGTTAATGTCCATGTTAATAATTTACGTCGTAAGTTGAACGCGATGGGTAATGACTATATCAAGACGATATGGGGTGTTGGGTTTAAATTCGACTAATGAAGAGGAGTGTTGAAAATGCAGGTGCTGGTGATTTTGATGATTGGCGTGATTTTCGTGCTCCTTTTTATTATTTGGCGTACGAAACGTGGTCTGCGCGGATTGCAACAACAAGTGATGAACGTGTCTAAGCAAGCACAATATGGCCAACGTTTTTATTTAACAGAGCAAACGCCAGAATTGCGGCGGACAGTGGACCGTTTAAACCAATTGTTGGATGATTATGAGCGACGTTTAAAAGCGGCTGATCGAGTTACGGATACATTAGACGTGGCGATAACTGGTCTGTCACATGATTTGCGTACCCCATTAACGGCGATTAAAGGTTATATTAATTTGCTGGCGCAATCATCGGATGAGAAACAACGCGAACAGTACTTAGCGACGATTAGTCAGGCGACGGATCGTTTAGAAAATATGTTGAATCAACTATATGGCTTGGCGCGTTTGAATCAGAACAATGACCTGACATTAACATCGTTTGATTTGCAAAATAGTGTCATTGAAAATTTCGTAGGCCTGTATGAAACGTTTGAACAAGCGGGGATTGTGGTTGAATTTACCGAACCTGATTTTAGTACGCAAGTTGTCACGGATGAAAATCTTGTCAATCGTGTGCTACAAAATATTGCCCAAAATATTAGTCGGTATGGTGAACGGTATGCTGAAATCAGCTATCAACGTACAGATGATTGGGTAAGCGTCACCATAGCGAATGGTGTGGCGCCTGATGCAGCTGTGCCGGTTGATCAAATTTTTAATCGCTTTTATCGGGCAGACACAAGTCGGACGCAAACTGATGCCAGCGGCATTGGCTTGTTTATGGCAAAAGAACTTACTGAGCGATTAGGTGGTGAACTGGTGGCGACACATGAACCAGGACGATTTACAATGACGTTGCGTTTGCCAATATAAGTAATTAACACCCGAAACTTTTTCAGTTCGGGTGTTTTTTTGCCTTAAAATAGTGCTATTATGAGTAAATGATTAGAAAGTATTGCGGGGGTGTTGAAAATGAATAATATTGCCTATTACAACGGCAAGGAGTCGCTACTGGAAGATATGATGATTCCAGCAACCGACCGCGGTTATTACTTTGGGGATGGGGTGTATGACGCGACGGTCGTGCGCCATCATAAGTTGTTTGCGCTAGATGAACATCTGGATCGTTTTTGGCGTAGCATGGAAGCGGTCATGATTACGCCGGATTTCACCAAAGATGAATTGGCGACTTTGCTCAATAGTTTATCTAGCAAGGTGTCCGATGAGACCTACATGGTTTACTGGCAAGTGACTCGTGGTAGTGGGGAACGTCACCATTCATTTTCAAAGGATGCGAAGCCTAATTTATTCGTGACAATTACGCCGATGACTGTGACGCGTGAGGCACAAACTCGGGACTTCCGTATTCAAACCGAAGAGGATATTCGCTCTTATATGGCTCACGTGAAGACGTTGAACTTGTTGCCGAATGTTCTTTCGGCACAACGGGCGGCTGAAAAAGGAATGGACGAAACGGTCTATTATCGCATTTGCGCCGATGGTTCAACGCGTGTTACCGAGGGTTCACATACCAATGTGCACATGATTAAGGACGGAAAGTTGGTAACAGCGCCGACTGATAAATTGATTTTGCCTGGAATTGCACGTGTTCACTTGCTCCAAGCGGCCCGGGATTTGGGGATGCCAGTTGAAGAACGTGCGTTTACCAAGGAAGAACTTTTGACTGCGGATGAGGTGTTCATAACGAGTTCGTTGTTATTCGCTGGTCGCGTTGTTTCAATTGATGGACAGGCTGTTGGGCAAAAAGCTGGCGAACTGTTTATCCCGTTGCGTGAACGTTTAATTGACGAATGGTTTGCCGAAACGAATTAGTTTTAAAAAAGGACACACATCGATTGCATGAAAATGTTATGCTAGTTATATAACTTAAATACCTTTCCAACCCATAAGGAGACCCATTATGAACAAACGATTGAGTCAACAGGGCTGGTTTCGAGCGCTATCTCTTGTAGTAGCGTTGGAAATTATCGCGCTTTCGATTAACTTTTTCTACGCACCAATTAACGTTGCCGCTGGTGGCGCAACCGGTGTGGCCATTTTGCTGGATGCAGCGTTTGGCATTAACCGTGCTTTGACGGTGTTGATTATTAATATCGCCATGATTATATTGGCAGCTATATTTTTGGATCGTTCGACGGTTCGAAATATTGCATTCGGTAGTTTTTTGTTACCGGTATTAATGTACATTACACCAAGTCATAAAGTTGTTGAGGATGCCGTCCTTGCCGTGATTATCGGTGGCGCAGTGTTCGCATCGGGAATTGCCATTTTATATCGCTTTGAAGCATCAAGTGGCGGGACGACGGTACCACCGATGATTTTGAAAAAGTATTTTAAAATTAATACGGCCATTTCTTTGTTAGCCATCGATATGGTGGTGACAGTGTTTAACCTGTTTGTTTCTGGTACGAACGCTTTCTTCTTAGCTGCTTTCTCATTGGTGATTACATCAATGGTGATGCGCTACATTGAAACGGGACTGGATTTGAAGCATCAAGTCACGATTATGAGTAATGACAAGTTGGCCGACATCCAAGAGATGCTGCTTAACGAAGATCATAGCCTAACCGTCTTTGATGTGAGAGGTGGCTTCACTGACAATAACAAGGAAATGTTGTTGGTCATGGTCGACAACGCCAATTATGGACATATGTTACGTCTGATTCACGACATTGATCAGGATGCCTTTATTGTCACGACGAACGTTACTGAAGTTCATGGTGGCACGTTCGGAATTTAATGCATATAGAAAAAAGCTAGTGAACAAATCAGTTCACTAGCTTTTTTGCGTTATTTAATCTTTTTCGGCGACGACTACATCATCTTTGACATGCTTGCTGATACTTGCATCTTGTACGCCTAGAATAGCGAGGATGAAGGCCACAATTGGCACACCGATAATCAAGCCCCATGCGCCGAGCAAGTGTTCCATCACGATAATCGTTGCAAACGTGAGGAAGACCGGTAGCTCGGTGCGGCTGGCCATCAAACGTGGGTGGAGGAAGTATGACTCGAACATGTGGATCAAGGCAATCATAATCCAAACTTCAACCATACCAACCCAACCAAGAGCGGCGAATGACATCACACTCAATGGTAGCAATGAAATGATGACACCAGCAATCGGAATCAAACCAAGGATGAAAATCATCAATCCCATGACCATCACACTCGGTACGCCCAGAATACTCAAACCAATCATCATCAAAATGGTGTTGATAAAGGCGATGAGCAACTGGACTTCAATGACACTACCTAAAATCAAGATGAATGTGCGACCGAGGTCGTATACACGCTTGAAGAACTTAGGATAGTCAGAGTGCAAGAATTGCGTACCGAAAATACGAAGACGTTGCCAAGTAATCGCGAGTACGAAACTCATGAAGATTGACAAAACAATGCGGGACAAGACAGTACCAACCGTTGAAATCGTATTGATACCACTGGCCAACAGTGACTTCCAGTTATCAGTAATTTCACTAAGTAGGTTGAGCTTCTTATACGTATCATCGAAGTATTCCTTAATAACAGGATACTTCTTGATGAGTTTCATAATTTCGTCCGGAATAACCGCAAATTGGTTAATTAGCGTTGGCACGATGTAAATCATGGCAAATACAAAGACGAAAATTGCTAACAAGTAGACGATTAGGACGGAAAAGCCGTAGGGGATTTTCGTCCAACGTGACACACGATTAGCGGATTTAACGGCTAAAAAACCAAGGATGGCTGTTAGCAACAAAACGCTAATTAGGTCATGTAGCAAGGCGATGATTAGAACAATGACGCCAAGAGCAATGAACTTTTGCACGTCTTCACGGAGAATAAAGCTTTTAAATTCTTTCATGAGAACTCCTTAGAAGTATATTGACTTTATTATACGCAAATAAACTAAAAAAACGTAACGAATTCGTCACGTTTTTTTAGATGCCACCGTGTTCACGATGCAATCGGACGTGGTTTGCGTGCTCGAGCAAATCATTAAGCAATTCCATCATGTGCGGATCGGTGAGGGCGTATGTAATTTGGCGACCTGAGCGCGTGGCAGAAATCATCTGGTATTCACGTAACTCAGACAGTTGGTGAGAAACGCGAGATTGTTCTGCATGCAACGCGTTCATAATCTCTGTGACGGTAGCTGCACCATTCTCTTGTAGCAGGCAAAGAATCTGCAAACGTAAATCGTTTGCTAGAAGCTTGGCAATCTTTAATGCTTCTTGTTCTTGGACAAGGATTTCTTCTGATAATTCCATACTATTATTTTAGCGTACTTTGTCGTATTATAGTGAAGCGTATTTTTTGTAAGAGAAAGCGGGCTTTTTCGTGTTTTTTTAATTTTAATCGGGATATACTAGTCCCCGTAAGGTTAATTTTTTAGAGAACAGGATATTGAGTCATATGGATAAGGACGACAAGCTCGTTTTATTGGAACATTTGCGACAATTAAACGACACGTTAACCCGTTTATCATCCCGTCGACGTCGACTTCGTGCTGAGCGACGTGTCCGATTAGGGCAGCTCAAAAATACGATGACGTTTATCCTCTCGTTTGTACTAACTGCTCTAGCAGCAGTTCTTGCATTCTTTGGATTACCAATCTTGCCGATTGATAAGATTATCATTTATGTTGGTGCTACGGCATTGGCCTTTTTTATAACTTTGTACTTATTGATTTATTATTCAGTTTTGAATCGTGATTTGTTCTCGAAGCGTAAGTGGGTGCAGAAGCGCTTGCAACCGATGGATACACAAATCAAGCGTATGGATATGGAAATCAGATCATTGCTATCCGCACCATTTTTGGATGAGGTTGCTTTGGATGCAAAGTTTGTTGATAAGAACTTGTTGGCGGATGCCCGTGAAATGGTGATGAATGAACCAGAAATTACATGGGTTGAGATTGAACGACGTTTGAATACAGAAATGATGTTGAAGCGCACTCGTCGCCAATCATTGTTTGCATCTGAATGGTACCGTGTTTTTGGGGCATCTTTCCCTGAAAAACTACGTGCCTAAACGCGTTAATTGTGGTTTAAAAAATAGATACTAATAGGGTAGTTAATATGAAGATTGTGGTTATCGGTGGTGCACACGCAGGGTTGTCTGCAGTGAATGCATTCCGCCATGTTAATAAAGATGATGAAATCGTCATTCTAGAAAAGAACTTGCGCGACCGTCCATTTATTTCAGCTGGTATTAAGCTAGCATTGAATGGTAAGGTAAGTAGCGCTGAACAAGTTAACTTCGAGCACTTCGAGGGTCAACCAAATACGACATACCGTGCCGGTGTTTTGGTTGAGCGTATTGATGCGACAAAGAAGCGTGTCTACGCACGTCGTATCGAAGACGGCTCAATGATTGAAGAAAGTTTCGATAAGTTGGTATACGCATTGGGTTCATCAGCTCGTGTGCCTTCATTCGTCGGGGCTGATTTGGATCGTGTTGTGTTTGTTAAGGATGAACAAGACGCGCAAGATATCAACAAGTTCGCCAAGGGCTTCCGTAAGCGCGCTTTGGTTTACGGTGGTGGACCAGTTTCAACTGAATTGGCCGCTGCGTTGGTTCACGCTGGTGTTCACGTGACGTTTGTGACGCGTTCAGAGCGTTTGATGACACGTTACTTTGACCAAACTGTGCAAGAAGATCTTGAAAAGACGTTGACTGACAACAAGGTGGTTTTGCGTAAGCACCAAGAGGTTGTTTCAGTTGAAAACCAAGGTAAGAAGATTGAAGTTAACTTCAATAACGGCACTTCAGAAGTCTTTGACTTTATGGCTATCGCATCTGGTTTGCAACCAAACACAATGTTGTTGGCTGGCCAAGTTGATATGCGTGATAATGGTGCCATCGTGGTTAATAGTCAAATGCAATCATCAAACCCTGACATTTATGCGGTTGGTGATTCAGCAGTCGTTGATGGCAAGTTCGACCAATACTTCCCATTGATGTCAGCAGCGCTTAAGATGGGACGTGTTGCAGGTTACGCACTAGCTGGTGTGAACGTAGAAATTCAACCAATCTTGCGTACAATCGGATTCTCAGTGTTTGATCGTTTCTTCTATAAGACAGGTTTGACAGTGACAGCTGCTAAGGAACGTGTCGGCGATACAATCGAACGTTTGGACATCCACACGCCAGCAACAATTCATGCTTTGGGTGAGAAGTCAGATATTTTGGCATCCCTTATTTATGATTACGAAACGGGTATTGTTTACGGTGCCCAAATTGCAACGAATGCACCGGCAGCCGCTGAAGTTATTACGACGCTTTCACACGCCGTTTCATCAGGATTGACGGTTGATCAATTGGCATTCTTGGACACATACTTTGAGTCTGAGATTAATTTGCCATACTCAGTTGCTAACCGTTTGGGTGAAATGGGTATTATCGCAGAGTACCAGCGTCATCACGGCCAAGAAGTAACTAAGAAGGTTACTGACGGGGATGACGAACTTAACGGATTTCAATAATAAGTAAAAAAGACAGCATCTTCGGATGCTGTCTTTTTTGTGTTTTCATAACGTAACGTTAGTTTTAAAATGTTGCGTATTATTAAAAGCGAAAATAATAATAAAGTTCGTAATTATCAAATGAATTCAGCAATGATAAGTGTTTCTGATGGTTTAACGTTCTTTATTACGAATTTACCATGACGTTTGCGCTTGCTTTTTGTTAGCGAAGTGCGTATTATAGTCTGAGTAAATACGGGGAACGTAACGATTTGTTACATTTTTAGAGATATATACAACATAATGTTATTTTGGGAGGACGTTGAAATGGTATCACGTCGATTGTTGTTAGTTGGTGGTGTTCTGGCAGTTGCGGTCATTGGGGGCGCTGCATATGCGATGTCAGGAAATAATGCTGGTAACGCAAAGAAGAATTACACGGTCGCAATCGTGACTGATGTTGGTGGTGTGGATGATAAGTCATTCAACCAATCAGCTTGGGAAGGTCTTGAAAAGTGGGGAAAGTCACACAAGTTAACTAAGGGTGTGAATGGTTATAATTATTTTCAATCAAAGACACAAGCTGATTATGCGACGAACTTCCAACAAGCCGTGGCGGCTAAGTACAGTATGGTAGCGGGTATTGGATACTCGCTTCACGAAGCAACAGTTAATGCAGCAAAGAAGAATCCAAAGACGGATTTTGTGTTGGTTGATGACATCGATACGAAGAAGACGAAGAATGTGGCATCAGTGATGTTCCGATCAGAACAATCGTCATATTTGGCAGGAGTTGCCACTGCAACTAAGGCTAAGGATTTGGGTTCTGATACAGTTGGTTTTGTTGGTGGTATGCACGGTAATATTGTCGACGCTTTTGAAGCTGGGTATGTTGCCGGTGTGCAATCAGTAGATAAGAACATTAAGGTTGATGTGCAATACGCTGACTCGTTTACCGATGCAGCTAAGGGGCAGACAATCACGAATGCTATGATTGCGAAAGGTGAAAAGGTGATTTTCCAAGCAGCTGGTGCCGTTGGTAACGGTGTCTTCACATCAGCCAAGGACACCAATCAACAACTAGCCGCTGATTCAAAGGATAAGGTCTGGGTCATCGGTGTCGACATGGATCAATCAGATATGGGTGATTACACATCGAAGGATGGTAAAAAGTCTAACTTCACGCTAACGTCTTCAATCACGGGTGTTGGACGTGGACTTGAATTGGTTGCTAATAAGGCGATGAAGGGTGATTTCCCTGGTGGTAAGACGGTTGCTTATGGTTTGAAGGAAGGCGGTGTTGCAACGCCAACTAAGAATATGACCAGCGATGAAAAGGCGGCGGTTGAAAAGGCGAAGGATGATATCATTTCAGGTAAAATCAAGGTGCCTAACCACCCTGAAGGATCTAAGTTTAATCAAAACTTCTAGCATATTAAAGACGAAAGGACTGAGGTGACTCGGTCCTTTTATTTTGTAACTGATTTGTAAAGAATAAAGCGTGACGAAAATAGGGAGTTTAACCAAGTTATCAAAACCAAGTAAAACGTTTTTACCAAAAACAATGTGAATGAAATTGTTGTTTTTGTTCGTGTTTTGTCGTATAAAACGCTGCTAAATCGGTTAAACGTTTAACGAAAAACGGGTTAGACGAACTAAATTCACACTTTCTTCATTGTTTTTATTAAGCGAACCTTATATACTAATCAAGGCAAGTCAGGTTAACAAGAAAAACTTTTGTTAACTAGACATGGGAATTACTAGGAACAGTACAAATCGTACTTTTGGAGGAAATGAGACATGGTTTCACGTCGTAACTTGATTATCGGTGGTGTTGTGGTGTTGGCAGCTGTAGGTGTTGGAGTGGCTGTTGCGGAAAACAATAATTCAGACTCAAACAAGAAGAACTTCTCAGTGGCAATGGTCACTGACGTTGGTGGTGTTGATGACAAGTCATTTAACCAATCAGCATGGGAAGGTTTGCAAAAGTGGGGTAAGTCACACGATTTGAAGAAGGGTAAGGACGGTTACGACTACTTTGCTTCAAAGACGAATGCAGACTTTGCAACGAACTTCCAACAAGCTGTATCAGCTGGTTACAACATGGTCGTAGGTGTTGGTTACGCAACACACGACGCTTTGGTAGCCTCAGCTAAGAACAACGAGAAGACTGACTACGTCTTGGTTGACGACGTTGTAGACTCAAAGTACAAGAATGTTGCCTCATTGATGTTTAAGCAAGAAGAAGCATCATACTTGGCTGGTGTTGCTGCTGCAACGCAAGCTAAGGAATTGGGTGACAAGAAGGTTGGGTTTATCGGTGGAATGAACTCAGCTGTTATCCAAGCCTTCGAAGCTGGGTACATTGCTGGTGTTAAGTCAGTTGATCCAAACATGACTGTTGATACGCAAATCGTTGAATCATTTACTGACGCAGCAAAGGCTAAGACGATGGCTGCTGCTATGTACACGACTGGTGCTCACGTTATTTTCCACGCGGCTGGACCTGCAGGTAACGGGGTGTTCACAGCGGCTAAGGATATTGACACTGGTTTGGATGCTAACTCAAAGGACAAGGTTTGGGTTATTGGCGTTGACATGGATCAACACGACTCAGGTAACTACAAGTCAAAGGATGGCAAGTCAGCTAACATGACGTTGACGTCAGCTGTTAAGGAAGTTGGTAGTTCATTGGTAAAGTTGGCTAACCAATCAATGAAGGGTGAGTTCCCAGGTGGAAAGACAACGACATTCGGTTTGAAGGAAAACGGTGTCGCTGTAACGAAGCAAAATCTTGATGATGCTGAAAAGACAGCCGTAGAAAAGTCCGAAAAGGCAATCAAGTCAGGCGAAGTTAAGGTCCCAAGCACTTTGAAGTAAAACGTTTAAAAAACGAACTAAAACAGGAACTTTCGAAAGAAAGTTCCTGTTTTTCTTTTTACAACCATTAACTTATCTCGAAATAGTATTACAGACATGTTAATAGACGAATAATACCCTCTCAAATAGTGGATAATTTAGTAAAAAATAGGTAAAATAAACATATTGTTTCACAAATAAGAAACCTTTGTGAATGAAGAAAGCTTCTAGGGAGAAATGACTATGGCAGAAGAGCCAATTGTGCTTGAAATGCGCGACATTGTGAAGCAATTTGGGGAGTTCCGTGCGAACGACCATATTAATTTGCAAGTCAAGCGCGGGCAAATTCACGCGTTGTTGGGAGAAAACGGTGCCGGAAAGTCAACGTTGATGAATCAATTGTCTGGCTTGTTGCAACCAACAGCTGGAGATATCTTGATCAACGGTGAAAAGGTAATTGTTGATAGCCCATCAAAGGCTGCAGAATTGGGTATCGGAATGGTGCACCAACACTTTATGCTGATTGATGCGTTTACAGTTACAGAAAACATCATCTTGGGTTCAGAGCCTGTTAATGGGGTGAAGTTGGATATGAAGACGGCAGCTGCTGATATCAAGAAGTTGTCAGAACAATACGGTTTGGATGTTGATCCAAGTGCATTGGCTGGAGACATCTCAGTTGGTATGCAACAACGTGTAGAAATTTTGAAGACGTTGTACCGTGGAGCTGACATCTTGATTTTCGACGAGCCAACGGCCGTATTGACGCCACAAGAAATCGACGAATTGATGACGATTTTGAAGGGCTTGGCTGCAGAAGGCAAGTCAGTTATCTTGATTACGCACAAGCTTGACGAAATCAAGGCAGTTGCTGATCAAGTGACGGTTATCCGTCGCGGACAATCAATTGATTCATTCCCAGTTGCGGGTGTGTCATCACAAGAATTGGCTGACATCATGGTTGGTCGTTCAGTTTCACTATTCTCTACCGAAAAGGAGCCTGCTCACCCAACTGACACGGTTTTGTCTGTGTCGGATTTGACGGTTAAGGACGCTCGCGGTGTTGAGGTTGTGAAGAACTTGAGCCTTGATTTCCGTGCTGGTGAAGTCGTGGGTATTGCCGGAATCGACGGTAATGGTCAATCAGAATTCATCTCAGCATTGACTGGTTTGATGCCAACTGCATCAGGTAAGGTCACGTTGAAGGGCAAGGACATCACGAACAAGAAGCCACGTCAAATTACTGAATCAGGTGTTGGTCACATTCCTGAAGACCGTCACCGCTTTGGTTTGGAATTGGATATGACGTTGGCCGAGAATATTGCTTTGCAAACTTACTACAAGGCCCCAATGTCAAAGGCTGGCGTATTGGACTACGAGCAAATTAACTCACATGCCCGTGAATTGATTGAGAAGTTCGACGTTCGTACAGTTAACGAATTGGTACCGGCAAGTGCTTTGTCTGGTGGTAACCAACAAAAGGCGATTATTGCCCGTGAGTTGGACCGAGATGCCGACTTTGTGATTGCCGCACAACCAACGCGTGGATTGGACGTTGGTGCAATTGAATACATTCACCAACAATTGATTAATCAACGTGACGAAGGCAAGGCTGTTATGTTGGTAAGTTTCGAATTGGATGAAATTTTGAACGTCGCTGACCGTATTGCTGTTATCTCACACGGTGAGATTACTGGTGTCGTTAATGCAAACGAGACGTCAAAGAACGAGCTTGGTTTGTTGATGGCCGGTATGTCATTGGCAGAAGCGCGTGCGCAATTAGCGGGGGAGTAGACTGGTGAATAAGATTAATTCATACGGCACAGGTCTCGTAGCAGGCTTGGCTGTCTTCTTTGGATTGATGGTCGGTGCGATCATCATGTTGGTATCAGGATTTAACCCTGTTACTGGTTACATTAGCTTGGTGCAATCAGCATTGGGCTCATCATTGAACATTGGTGAAGTTCTTCGTTCAATGACGCCGTTGATTTTGACGGCTGCTGGATTCTTGGTTGCCCAATCAGCCGGCTTCTTCAACATCGGACTTGCTGGTCAAGTTTGGGTTGGATGGATTGCGTCAACGTGGTTTGTCTTGGTTAACCAATCAATGACACCATGGTTGTCAATTCCATTGGCTGTTATCATCGGAGCACTTGCGGGTGCGTTGATGGGTGCTTTGCCTGGTTGGTTGCGTGCCCAATTCGGTGCGTCAGAAGTTATCACGACAATCATGTTGAACTACATCGCTTTGTATGGTGGAAATGCCTTTGTGCAAGGGTTGCCAAAGAAGTTGATGGCGACAACTGATATGACGAACACGTTGCACGCCAGCGATTCATTGCGTTGGGACTTCTTGTCAAATTTGACGGGTGGTTCACGTTTGAACATTGGATTTATCATCGCCGTTGTTGCGTTGGTAGCCGTTTGGTTCATCATGAAGCGCACAACGCTTGGTTTTGAAATTCGTGCGGTTGGGTTGAACCCAGACGCAGCCCGTTATGCTGGTATGTCAGCAAAGCGTACGGCTGTTACGGCCATGACGATTTCAGGTTTGTTGGCTGGTTTGGCTGGTGCAACAGAAGGTTTGGGAACGTACCTAAACATCTTCTCTCAAACAGCTGCACCACAAGTTGGTTATGATGGTATGGCCGTAGCTTTGTTGGCATCAGGATCATTCCTTGGAATCTTCTTTGCCGCTTTGTTGTTCTCAATTTTGTCAGTTGGTGGTTTGGGAATGCCATTGGCCTCAGGTGTGCCAACTGAATTGGTTTCTGTTGTAACGGCTTCAATTATCTTCTTTATTGGTGCTAACTACTTGATTCGTTTGATCTTGGTTAAGATTGACGAAGACGATGCGAAGCAAAAAGCCAAGAAGATGAAGGGACCTAAGGAACCTGAGAAGAAAGTAGAGGAGGCAGAGTAATCATGAGTTTGGAAACGATCTTGCAATTGGTGATTTCAAGTACGTTGGTTTACTCAGCGCCTTTGATTTTCACTGCATTGGGTGGTACGTTCTCAGAACGTGCCGGTGTTGTTAACGTTGGATTGGAAGGAACCATGATTATGGGAGCCTTCGCCGGTGTTGTCTTTAACTTGACGTTCGCTGGTCAATTTGGTGGTTTGACACCATGGCTTGGTTTGTTAGCCGGAGCGGTCATTGGGTTGATTTTCTCATTGTTGCACGCTGTGGCGACGGTGACGTTGCGTGCCGACCACATTGTGTCAGGTACGGTTATGAACTTGATGGCGCCAGCTTTGGGTGTTTACTTGATTAAGTTGATGTACGGTAAGGGTCAAACGTCAATGATTGCTGAAAACTTTGGTTACTGGAACGTACCAGTGTTGTCAAAGATTCCAGTTATTGGAACAATCTTCTTTACGAAGACGTCTTCAACGGCGTGGGTCGCAATCATTATCGCCTTTGTTGCATCATGGGTTTTGTTCAAGACACGCTTCGGATTGCGTTTGCGTTCTGTTGGTGAAAACCCACAAGCCGCTGATACGTTGGGATTGAATGTTTACGCCCTACGTTACACGGGTGTTTTGATTTCTGGTGTGCTTGGTGGAATTGGTGGTGCGTTGTTCGCACAATCAATCGCCGGTAACTTCTCAGCATCAACGATTGTTGGACAAGGATTCATGTCAATGGCCGCAATGATCTTCGGTCGTTGGAATCCAGTTGGTGCCATGGCAGCAGCGTTGTTCTTTGGTTTCTCACAATCAATGGCCATCGTTGGGGCACAATTGCCAGTTTTGAACCAAGTGCCATCAGTTTACCTACAAGTCGCACCTTACGTCTTTACGGTGCTAATCTTGGTTGTGTTCTTTGCTAAGTCAAAGGCACCAGCCGCTGATGGTGTGAACTACATCAAGTCAGTTTAGACTTAAAGTAACTATTCAGTTAAAAAATAAAGGACTATCGCATAAGTTGCGATAGTCCTTTTTGTGTTATGCAATTAAATCTTAAATTAAAGCGGCAACCACGTTCTCAAGGTGGATACCGTGAGAACCCTTAAGCATGATGATATCATCGGCAGTTAATTCAGACTTCAGATCATCAATCAGCGTTGGCAAGTTATCTTTAGCGTAACGAACCACAGCCCCTGATGGGTAGGTAGCAGTTAGTGCCTCTTCAAGGCTGGCCATGATATCTCCAACTAGGTAAACGCGTTGGATAGCTGATGGTTCAAGACTATCAGCTAGGCTAGCGTGCAAAGCTGGGCCGGCTTCACCAAGCTCCAACATATCACCAAGTACGGCAATACGACGACCTTGGGTTGGGGCCTCGGCGAAGAAGTGCAACACTTCCTTAGCAGCGGTTGGATTTGAGTTGTAGACATCAGACAAAATCTTGCCACCGAATTGACCGTCTAACCATTCAGTGCGGTTTTCAGTGATTGGGGCGCTAGCCAAGGCCTCACTTATTTTGTCATATGCAATTCCCAATGCACGACCAACTGAAATGGCAGCTAGCGCATTCGAAACGTTGTAACGACCGGTTAGTGGAATGCGGAAAGTTTCATCAGTTTGATTCGTTTGGAAAGTTGCTTCGACCGGGTTCATTTCAATGGTTGAAGCAAACAAATCGTTTTCAGGTGCAAGTCCGAATGTGGCCGTTTGGAGGTTTTCGTGTTGTGCGGCGCGTTCACGAAGTAATGGCTCGTCACCGTTGTAGACAAACAACCCATTAGGCTTCAAACCGTTGATAATTTCCATTTTGCCATCTGCAATTCGGTCACGAGTCTTGAAGAATTCGATGTGGGCTTCGCCAATCATCGTTAGAACAGCGATGTCCGGGTTGACCAATTCTGATAGAAGCGTCAAATCGCCAGGTCGATCCATACCGAACTCGACAACTAACAATTCAGTATCCTCAGCCATTGAAAGGATGGTTGTCGGTACACCGATTTCGTTGTTGAAGTTTGCTGGTGTCTTAACAGTCTTGAACGTGCTGGCACCAATGGCAGCGATAAAGTCTTTCGTTGTTGTCTTTCCGTTTGAACCTGAAATGGCAACAATCTTTGGGGCAACCTTCTTTAGGTAGTAAGCGGCTAGCTTTTGGAAGGCGTCCAACGTATCTGGCACGATGATTGCAGGGATATCTGTTGGCACATTACCGTGGTCTGCTTGCCACAGAGTTGCGGTTGCGCCGTTTGCAATGGCGCTAGCGATATAATCGTGGCCGTCGTTCTCAGCGACCAAGGGGATGAACAAGCTGCCTGCAGTAGCTTTGCGAGAATCGAATGTTGTACTTGTTACCGTGACATCAGCATCGTTTGAAACGCTGGCGTTTAGGGCCGTAACCATTTCTTTAAGGGTTAATTTCATTTTGAATATCGTCCTTTTATTGTCTTTCTATCTATTTTACCCTGATGTAGAAACTAAGGGCAAATGACGTCGGTTTTTGTTGTATACTATTATAGATACGTAAAAGAATATAAACGAGCTTGCTCGGTAAAAATTTAAGAGGTGAAAATCATGGCCAAGGAAATCGGCATTGATTTGGGAACGGCTAACGTTCTGATTTATGTTGAAGGAAAAGGTATCGTCTTGAACGAGCCATCAGTCGTTGCAATCGATACCAAGACGGATAAGGTTTTGGCAGTTGGTACCGAAGCCTACCAAATGGTTGGCCGCACGCCTGGTAACATTCGTGCCGTTCGTCCTTTGAAGGATGGGGTTATCTCAGACTTTGATATGACGGAAGCAATGTTGTCATACTTCATGGCTAAGTTGAATGCCAAGGGTGTGATGTCACGACCAAACATCATGGTGTGCGCACCAACAAACATCACGGAAATTGAGCGTAAGGCCATTATTGGTGCTGCTGAAAAGTCTGGTGGCGGTAAGGTGTACCTTGAGTACGAGCCAAAGGTTGCAGCCATCGGTGCCGGTTTGGATATCTTCTCACCAATTGCTTCAATGGTTATCGACATGGGTGGTGGAACGTCAGATATTGCCGTTTTGTCATTGGGTGATATTGTGGCTTCAGAATCAATCCGTGTTGCCGGTGATAAGATGAATGCTGACATCGCTGGTTACGTTAAGCGTGAGCATGGTTTGCAAATTGGTGAGCGTACGGCTGAACAAATCAAGATTAAGATTGGTACAGCAACGCCGTTGGAAGAGCCAGAAGAGATGGAAGTGCGTGGACGTGATAACTTCACGGGAATGCCTCGCACAATCACGTTGAACGCTAACGAAGTCGAGTCAGCAATGCACGACACGTTGGCCCAAATCGTGAATGCAGCGCACCAAGTTTTGTCAGTAATCCAACCAGAATTGGCAGCTGACATTATCGATCGCGGTGTTGTTTTGACCGGTGGTGGTGCGTTGCTACGCGGAATGGACAAGTTGATTTCAGGACACCTTGGTGTACCTGTTATGATTTCAGAAAGCCCATTGGACAATGTTGCCGTTGGAGCTGGTAAGTTGCTAGAACACATGCACGGAGTACAAGGAAAGTAATTATGTCGCGTAATAATAAGCCTGTTTCAGTTGAAATTAATGATTTGGGAGATAACCTTTCAGAAGTGAAGGTAAACAAGGTTCGCTTGGGTACGATTGATGAGTCTACGTCACCTTTGACGGTGCGTTTTGCTGACAATCGTACGGCCACGGCCAAGTCATTTGATGACGCAATGGAATTGTTGATTGCAGAGTTTAACTTGCATCACTAATCAGTAAAGAGGTTAAAACATGATCAAACGCTTTTTCTCAAGCGAAGGTGGTGTGATTGATTGGTCAATCATCTTCGTTGTGATGATGCTTGCGTTGATTGGTTTAGCATCATTATATGTTGCGGGAGTACACGATACTGTCGGTGTTAATGTTTGGCGTATGGTGATTATGCAAGGTGCCTACTATGTCGTTGGTATTATTGCGGTCATGGTTATCATGAGATTTGATTCAGAACAGCTTTGGCGAGTGGCCCCTTACATTTTTGGCTTGGGTGTCTTCTTGATGATTGCAGTTTTGATCTTTTACTCACGTGCTTACTACGCTAACACTGGTGGAAAGTCATGGTTTGCAATTGGACCATTGACGTTCCAACCTTCCGAAGTTATGAAGCCAGCGTTCATTATTATGTTGGCGCGTGTGATTTCACAGCACAATTTGGAAAACCCAGAACACACTTGGGATTCTGATAAGTTCTTGTTGTTAAAGATTATTGCTTGGACGGCGCCGATTGTCGTACTTGTTTTGGCACAACACGACTTTGGAACAACTTTGGTGTTCGTGGCAATTGTTTTTGGCATGACGCTGGTCTCTGGTTTGAGTTGGTCAATTTTAGGGCCAATTGTTGGTGCAGCTGCAGTCTTGGGAACAACGACCATTTTGTTTGTTACCCAAACATGGGGACGCCACATTCTGGAAAAGGTTGGATTTGAAGCTTATCAATTTGCCCGTGTGGACGCTTGGATGAATCCTTCAGGGGATACGTCTAATAGTGGTTACCAGTTGTGGCAAGCGATGAAGGCCATTGGATCCGGTGGTATTACCGGAACTGGTTTCAACGTTTCGCACGTTGCGGTACCGGTTCGTGAATCCGACATGATTTTCTCAGTTATTGGTGAAAATTTCGGTTTCGTTGGTAGTGTCTTGCTACTGGTTCTTTACTTCTTGTTGATTTATCAAATCTTCCAAGTTGTTAATGATACGTCAAATCAATTCTATGCATACATTGCATCTGGTGTGGTAATGATGTTGTTGTTCCACATTTTTGAAAATATTGGTATGAATATCGGATTGGTACCATTGACAGGTATCCCGTTGCCATTTATTTCGCAAGGTGGTTCTGCCTTGGTCGGAAATATGTTGGGTATCGGTTTGATTATGTCGATGCGTTATCACAATAAAGCATTCTCATTATCTGAACGTCAAGGGTTCTCATAATGAACAAAGACCTCGATTTTTTTCGAGGTCTTTTTATTTTTCACGGCAAACAAAAACAAAACGGTGGGTCGCTTCTTATATTATCTAGGTATGATATGATTAGGTCATTACAAACGATATGAACGAGGTGTGAGATGTTAACAATTGGATTTATCGGTGCTGGTAATATGGCTAAAGCGATGATGCAAGGCTGGCAAGGAAACGCCGAAATTCGCCAAGTGCTTTTTTCACCACATTCAGGTGAAAAAGTTGCGGCTGAACTAGGGCTAGAGGCTAAGCAATCTGCTTTGGATGTTTGGGCTGAGTCTGACATGGTTGTTTTGGCGATGCCACCTGCACAATTGGCTGATGTCGCTAAGGAACTACAACTTGGATTAATGATGAAGCCGGGCGTTATTGTGGCGTCAGTTCTTGGCGGTGTGTCATTGGCACAATTGCATGATGCGTTGGGACCAAACGTTTTAATTGCGCGTACTTTGCCAAATGTGAATGTTGCGCTTAAGTATGGTTATACAGCTTTGGCGTTTGATGACACGATGGATGCTGATGTCAAGGGGGCTATCGCTGCTTTGTTCTTGGACTTTGGCCGCACAGATGAATTGCCTGAAGAACAATTTGGGGCTGTCAGTGCCTTGGCTGGTTCTGGTCCAGCGTTTGTCGCAGCGTTTGCTGAGGCGATGATTCAAGCTGGTGTGCAAGCTGGTATTGAACCAGAGACAGCAGAACGTTTGGCGCAACAAACGGTTATTGGGACAGCTCGCCACATGGAAGAGTTCAAAAAGGATCCAATGACGTTGGCGCATGAAGTCATGACGCCGGGTGGTTCAACGGCTGCTGGATGGCAAGTGTTGGAAGATGGTCATCTTAATCAATTGGTGGCTGATACAATTAATGCCACAATGAAGAAGAATGCTGAATTCGAATAACTAAAGCAAAAGGACGACCGATGTTGGTCGTCCTTTTTACTTAAACTTTGTTTTTAAATAGCGGGTACCTAAAATACCAATAATCAATATCGCTAGGGTCAAATAATTTTGCCATGTGTTTTGGCTAACTGCCTCGACGAATGCGAATGTATGACCAGTAAAATGATGATAAATACTGTTGATAATTGCTGCGAAGAAACGCAACAACGCCACGATAACCCCGATGGCTGTTAACGTCTCGAAAAAGAGCAACCACTTTGGGTGGGCAAGTTGTTTGTCCGTCATCTTAATATCCTCTAAGGGTATTATACCGTATGGCAGAAGGGAGGCAAAAGAAAGTTTACGAGTTTTAAAATTAGGGGTTGCATTGGTCAATTTATTCTGGTAATATTAATTCTGTTGTTGAGACAGGTTGTTAAAACATCATGGCCCATTGGTCAAGCGGTTAAGACTCCGGTTTTTCACACCGGCATCCAGGGTTCGACTCCCTGATGGGCTATACGCGAAAGGCGATTGCGAAAGCAATCGCCTTTTTTGTTCCTTTTAGACATCTACAAAGGCGACCGATTTGATACACTTATTACTGACATAAGGAAAGTGGAGGCGGTTATCATGACACGCTTGTTTGTAACGGATTTGGACCAAACATTTTTGCACGAGGATAAAACCTTCGATGCAGAACGATTTGCTAAGATTTTGAATCAACTCGACGAAAAAGGTGACCAGTTTGCGATTGCAACTGGTCGCGAAGCTAAGTGGGTACGTAGCAAGTTTGGCGCATTAGCTGACCGCGTCCACTTGGTAACAAATAACGGTGCCGCGTGGCATGTCCGTGGTACTTCGGAAACAGACTTGCGTACGCTTGATGCGTCAACATTGGCTGAACTAGAAAGCATCTTGGCCGATGTTTCACCAAAGGATGGTATTATCGCTTTCTCTGAAGATAGCATGTACCGTTTATCTGGTTATGGTGAGTTACGACCAGACTTGCAAGACTACATGACGCATGTGTATGGCACGATTCACTTGGTTGATCACTTAACGGATATTCCACAACCATTGGCTAGCGTGACAGCTATTTTTGATGTGCCAAGTTCAAACGAAGCTATTCGCCGTATTAATGAATCGGGGATGCCATTGCACCCAACGACGTCTGGTTATGGGGCGGTTGATATCTTGGCTGAAGGCGTGAACAAGGCGACAAGTTTGTCAGCGCTAATTAACAAGTTAGCGCTTGAACCAAAGCAATTGACTGTCTTTGGCGACGGCATGAACGATTTGGAAATGATGGAACTGGCTGGGCAAGCTTATGTGATGCCAAATGCTGATGAGCGTCTGTTCAATCGTGGGTTCGGCATGGCTGACTTGGATAACGAACATGATGGTGTGTTGGCTAAGCTGGAAGAAATTATCTAAGATATTTGGTAAGCTACTCGTAAACAAGAATACGAGTAGCTTTTTTCATTCGAAAGAGATAATGATATGCAATATGAAACGTACGACTTTTTGAATGGGCAGTTGACCATCTTTTATTCGGAGGCGGGGATGACGTTCGTGTCATTGGCCGATGATCCCGTGGCTGACTATCAGGCCTGGTTTGGTAAAACGCAAATCGCACCCAGCGGGGAGCAACGCTATGCGACGGTGGTGGCTGATTATTTAGCCGGTCGCGGGGTTGATTTTATACCTGATTGGCAGGGACGAGGAACAGCATTGCAGCGTGAAGTTTGGAGCGCGTTAGCCGAGACTGATTTTGGTGAGACGCTGACGTATGCGGCGTTAGCGAAGCGAATTGGTCGTCCAAACGCTGTACGTGCCGTCGCATCGGCGGTTGGTAAAAATCCGTTATTGGTATTTGTCGGCTGCCATCGTGTTGTTCGAAGCGATGGGACACTAGGACAGTATCGAGCTGGTCAGAATTGGAAAAAAAAGGTGATAGATTTCGAACGTAATCTTCAATAAATCGGATTAAGCTAGATAATACGAAGTGAGGTGGCATAATGGCAAAATTTGTGGCGACGGACTTAGATGGTACGTTTTTAAACGATAAAAAACAGTACAATCGTGATTTATTTGCGCAGGTTATCAACGCTTATACAGCACAGGGTGGTCAATTTATTGTGGCCAGTGGTCGTGATTTGCGCCACGTGCAGATGTTGTTCGGTGGCTTCTTGGATAAGGTCAACATTGTGGCTGATAACGGTGCAACGTTGCTATCTGCTGATCAACAGTTATCAGACCGCTTGACGATGACGTCTGAACAGCTAGCGGATTTGCAGGACCAAATTGATCTGATGCCAGGTAAGCCACATGGTGGGGTGATGATTTTTAGCCCGGATGAACTGCTGGTTGTGCGTGGCTATGGGCAAGTGCCACCGGCATTTGTGGCAATGATGGCTGAATTATATGGCCAACCACGTGAAGTGACGTCACTACGCGAAGTTGACGTTCCAGTTGTTAAAGTGACGGTCTTTTGGACGTTAGCTGAAAGTGAAACGTTTGTTGACCAAGTTAAGCAGAGCGGTATCGATGTTCACGCTACGACACCTGGTAACGGGGTCGTGGACGTGATGGCAACTGGCGTCAATAAGGCGGTGAGTTTGGAACGGATGTTGGCACATTTGGGTGGTGAACCGAATGAATTAATGGCCTTTGGTGACGGCATGAATGACCAAGAAATGTTGTCATTAGCTGGTCACCCGGTGATTATGCCGAACGCTGATAAGCGCCTATTTGAGTATGGGTATGCTGTAGCAGTTGCAGACAACAATCATGATGGTGTGTTGCGAACTATCGCAAAAAAGGGATGAGCAGTTGCTCATCCCTTTTGTTGTTTACGGATTTCGTTTAATTGGTCGCGGTGGGCAGCGTCAACTGAACCCATCAAGCCAAAGAAGAAAAGTTCTTCTAGCTGCGCGTCTAATTCTCGGCGAGTGAGGCCATTGCCGGATGCCAAACTGGCTTGAACATTTGGGTAAGTCACAAACATATCAATGTACACGCGAATGGCCGTTGTGCTAACGTTGGTGTTGAAGAAACCTTCATCACGACCTTGCTCAATGATTGCTTCGAAAAATTCGTCGCGACGGGATTCAGCAACTGCCCGGACAGCTGAATCGTCTTTCTCGAGCAGTTGCATCATTTCATCCCCAAACGTCGTTGCAATTTCCTGCTGTTTTTGTTGAGACAGCGTGGCGAAGGCTTTGATTTTTTCAATGAAACGTAAATCAGTTTGGTGGGTGATTGCCATAATCTGATCGAACAACGCATTTAGTTGTTCGGCAGCGATTGTCCCAATCAACGTTTCTTTGCTGTCAAAGTACTTGTAAAAGGTGACCACAGACACGCCGGCTTCGGCAGCGATTGTTTTTAAATCAGTGTTATGGATACCGTGCTGTTGGAATAGACGTGTGGCGACGTCGATGAGTTGTCGCCTGGTGAGCGCCTTTTTTTCTTCACGATTCATGATAGGCCACCTTTCTGTGAGTTGTTGTAGAATTACTATAACACAAAAAGTTTAATCGAAGACGCTTTGATTAAACTTTTCTTGACGCCGTTTAAATACGGCGGTACACTTAGTTACAATAATTATGACAAAAAGCGTAGAGAGCCGGAGGAGAGACAATGGCATTTTTAGAGTTAAAAGATATTCGCAAGTCATACTTCCTAGGTAAGGAAGAGTTCCCTGTTTTGAAGGGCATTGACTTGGATTTCGAATTGGGTGAGTTTGTTTCAATCCTTGGAGAATCTGGTGGTGGTAAGTCAACGTTGATGAACATCATCGGTGGGTTGGACCGTGAGTTCGAAGGCAAGGTTACGATTGACGGCCAAGTATTGGATCACAAGAAGGAAAAGCAATTGGATGCTTACCGTCGTGGTACGATTGGTTACATCTACCAAGCTTACAACTTGATTAGTCACTTGACGGTTTTGGAAAACGTCTTGGTTTCTTTGGAAATGACGACGTTGAGCCAAAAGGACAAGATTACACGTGCCACGGAATTGTTGGAGAAGGTTGGTCTTAAGGATCAAATTAAGAAGCACCCAAACCAATTGTCTGGTGGACAAAAGCAGCGTGTCGCAATTGCGCGTGCGTTGGCTTCTGACCCAAAGATTATCATTGCCGACGAGCCAACCGGTGCGTTGGATTCAAAGAACACGGCTGAAGTCTTGGAAATCTTGGATGAAATTGCCCAAGAAGGGAAGTTAGTTATCGCGGTTACCCACTCACAAGAAGTGGCTGATCACGGAACGCGCATTGTGCACTTGGCTGATGGCCAAATCGATGCCGACACGCGTTTGAAGCCGGCATACGAGTTGCCAGCTGATGATACGCGTTTGGCAGATCGTCCATTGCCAGCAGTTACATCATTCCGAAATGCGTTCAAGCATCTGACGTACAACTTCTGGCGTAATTCATTGATTATGATTGGAACAGCGATTGGGTTGTTTGCCGTGATGTTGTTCACCGGTTTGGGAAATGGGGTTAAGGCCTACATTAACGACCAGGTTAACTCATTGGCAAACCCAACGGCTGTTACGGTCGCGCGTCACCAAGGCGAAAACGGCGGTGTCGGTCAAACGTCTGGCGCAACAGCCGGCGTTGATATGGACAAGACGACAATTTCAGACGATCAAATCAAGAAGATTAAGGCCAACAAGTACGTGAAGACGTTGCAAAAGGGTTATCAAGCCGGCAACGTGCAAGCGAACCTTGAAG
This sequence comes from Weissella confusa, assembly GCA_041871065.1. NCBI lineage: Bacteria > Bacillati > Bacillota > Bacilli > Lactobacillales > Lactobacillaceae > Weissella > Weissella confusa. The sequence goes on from CP168942.1 coordinate 359,760, forward strand.
GCAAGGATTACTCACTTGGTACCGTACAAACTTGGTCAGCAACTTATCAAAAGAAGTTGATTAAGGCTGGTCACGTACCTGGCAAGAATGAAATCTTGGTTGATAAGAAGACTGTCGCAAAGAAGTTTGACACTAAGGACTGGAAGTCAGTTGTTGGTAAGACAATGACGGTTAAGTGGATGACGGTCAAGTCTGATGGTATGACGCCAGTTGAAATTAACAAGACGTTCAAGATTGCGGGTGTTATCGACGCTGGTCAAGCTGGAACGGCAAACGTGACGACAGCAAGCACGATTGAAGATGCCTACAAGGAAGCTGGTGCGGATACCCGTGCGTTGTTCGTAACGGTTCGTGTGAAGAACACGGATGACGTTAAGGCCTTCCAAAAGGACATTAACAAGATGAAGGGTGAGGATGGTAAGCGTTTGTTCCAAGCGGTAACGGTTGGTTCAATCTTGGATACCATCAACACAATCGTCTCATTGGCAACCAATGTCTTGGCTGCAATTGCTGGTATCTCATTGGTCGTATCTGCTTTGATGATTATTGTCACGATGTTCATGTCAGTTTCAGAGCGTACGAAGGAAATCGGAATTCTCCGTGCCTTGGGGGAAAGCAAGAAGGATGTTCGTAACTTGTTTACGTCAGAGTCTTTGCTAATTGGTTTGGCAAGTTTCGTTTTGGCGCTTATTTTGGCCTTTGGAATCGGTGCGCTATTGAACTCAGCTTTGTACAGCATTGCGAAGTTTGACATGATTCAAATTTCAGTTGGTAATGTTGTCATGACGTTGATCTTGGCATTGGTCATTTCATTCTTGGCCGCTTTGTTGCCAGCTCGTCGCGCAGCAAAGTTGAACCCAATCGATGCCTTGTCTGCAGACTAATAGATGTACTTTAAGAAGCGTTCTCACATTTTTGTGGGAATGCTTTTTCTGTTTTCAATAGTTATCTTTGGCATAAGAAACCGCTTACATGATATGATGTAATTAATCAAAAATGATGGGGGATTATCAAATGTCATATCAAAAAGTAACAATCGTTGGTGGTGGAACGCTAGGGTCACAAATTGCCTATGTATCCGCATTCCATGGGAAGGACGTCACGGTTTGGGGACGTTCTGAATCATCATTGGAAAAGGCACAAGCACGTGTTGCGCGTTGGGAAGAGGGTGTCCGTCGCGATTTGCATGCGACTGATGAACAAATTGCGGCTGCCCGTGAGCATTTGACGTACGTCACGGATTTGGGCGAGGCACTTGCTGGCGCTGATTTGGTGATCGAAGCGTTGCCAGAAGCGCCTGCTACAAAGACTGAGTTCTACGAAAAGTTTGCGAAGTTGGCCGAACCACAAACGGTCGTGGCCACGAACTCTTCAACGTTGTTGCCATCAGCCTTTGCTGAAGCAACTGGTCGACCAGAAAAGTTCTTGGCCTACCACTTTGCTAACGAAATTTGGAAGAATAACACGGCCGAAATCATGCCACACCCAGGCACTGCGCCTGAATTACCAGCGACATTTGAGGAATACTCACGTGAGATTGGTATGGTGCCAATCATGGTTAAGAAGGAGCAACCTGGTTATGTCTTGAACTCATTGCTTGTGCCGTTGCTTGATGCCGGTTCACAACTTTGGGCAAAGGAAATTGCGGATCCAGAGACAATCGACAAGACATGGATGATTGCCACGGGAGCCCCAGCCGGACCGTTTGCTATCATGGACACAGTTGGGTTGAATACTGTTTACGCTATTAATATCATGAACCCAGAGCCATCACACCAAGAAATTGCTAAAAAGGTGAAGGCGATGATTGATGCAGGACATATTGGTGTTGAATCAGGAGAAGGGTTCTATAAGTACCCTAATCCAGCATATCTAGCGCCTGGATTCTTGAAGTAAGCGCTAAAACCGAACTAAATACCGGAAAGAACCCATTCTTAGGAGCTATAGCTCCCAGGAATGGGTTCTTTTTTCCTTAAATATGTGAAAAAGCGGGAATTCTGCGTTATATTACTATATATACTTTTAGTAAGTGGGTCATATAGATTAAGCGAACAGAAATTATGCTCGTGGGGAAAAGGGGCGATTGGTTGTGTTTGGAAAGATGCAAAATCGTGGTGAACAAAACGTTCACTTTAAGATGTATAAGGATGGTAAGCGTTGGGTAACGCGTGGGCTTGCCTTAGGTGCTGTTAGTTTGATGGTAGTCGCACCAATTGCGACGACTAATTTGCAATTGACGCACGTTAAGGATGCAATTGCTGCGACGACTAAGCGTTCGTTGTCTCAAGCGGAAGCAACGCAAATTGATAAGTTACAAAATGTTATCGATAACTACCGTCACGTACAAGACATGACGGGAACTAGCGCTGTGTGGCAAGGTGATTTGGCGGGGGCCATCACTAAGGCAACTAACATGATTCAGACAATTAAGTCTGGTCATTACACACAAGCAAATGGTTCTTACAGTGACGGGATGCCTTTTGCTGACCAACAGGTTCAATTCCAAGTTGATCGTGTAGAAGACTATGCCCTTGCAATTGAAGTTGCTTACATTCGTGAGCACAATGCAGCTTGGTATGACAAGGTAAAGAATGGTGAAGTGTTCGCTGACATTCACACCGATTATTTGCCTGGCTACTCAGCTTTGGCAGATGATGGTTTTCCATGGATGAAGCACTATTTGTTGGAAATCGTTAACGGCTACTTGAATGAAACCGGGAAGACGACCGTTGGTGAAGCAGACAAGCCTGCAACGCCAGACAATCCTGCAACATCAGAGGCAGTCGACGAACCGGTTTACGTAGCGGAATCATCAGCGGTAGATTCAGCATTGTCAGTAACAGATTCAGGTTACTACGACAACACAGCGAAGACATCAACTGCGGTAGATGATGGCGTATCAGTATCTGGATCAGACTATTATGACAATACAGCTGTAACGTCATCAGCAGTCGACGAGCCAGTTTATGTTGCAGAGTCATCAGCAGTAGATTCAGCGTTGTCAGTAACTGACTCAGGTTACTACGACAACACAGCGAAGACATCAAGTGCAGTCGACGATGCGGTTTCAGTATCCGGATCGGACTATTACGATAATACAGCTGTAACGTCATCAGCAGTTGATGAACCAGTGTACGTCGCAGAGTCATCGGCAGTAGATTCAGCGTTGTCAGTAACAGATTCAGGTTACTACGACAATACAGCAAAGACATCAACTGCGGTAGATGATGGCGTATCAGTATCCGGCTCAGACTATTATGACAATACAGCGGCAACGTCATCCGCCGTGGACGAACCAATTTACGTAGCAGAATCATCAGCGGTAGATGCAGATCCTGTTTCAGTGACGGATTCAGATTACTATGACAATACAGCCGTAACGTCATCAGCAGTTGACGAGCCAGTGTACGTTGAACAATCATCAGCAGTAGATTCAGCGTTGTCAGTAACCGATTCAGGTTACTACGACAACACAGCAAAGACATCAAGTGCGGTAGACGATGCTGTATCAGTATCCGGTTCGGATTATTATGATAATACAGCCGTAACATCATCAGCAGTTGACGAGCCAGTTTATGTTGCGCAATCATCAGCAGTAGACTCAGCGTTGTCAGTAACTGACTCAGGTTACTATGACAACACAGCGAAGACATCAAGTGCAGTCGACGATGCGGTTTCAGTATCTGGATCAGACTATTATGACAATACAGCTGTAACGTCATCAGCAGTCGATGCAGATCCTGTATCAGTGACGGGTTCAGATTACTATGACAATACGGCCGTGACGTCATCAGCTGTTGACGAGCCAGTTTATGTTGCGCAATCATCATCAGTAGATTCAGCATTGTCAGTAACTGACTCAGGTTACTACGACAACACAGCGAAGACATCAACTGCGGTAGACGATGGCGTATCTGTTTCAGACTCAGATTATTACGACAATACAAACGCGTCATCATCAGCTGTGACTGTCGCCCCTGCAAATGTGGGCGAGACATCAGTTGCTACGTCATCAGTTGATTCAGATGATGTTGATGTTACGACAGTAGCTAATTCTTCAGATTCATTGGTGAACGTACCTGCATCAACGGTTGCTTCATCAAGCACTGTTTTGGGAAATGTTGTTAATTTGACATCTAATGCTATGACTAATGTGTCAACTAATAACGCAAGTGCGTCAGCAAACATGTCGAATGGTGTCGCTACAAGTAATGGACAAGCCACTGGCGTAGCTACAAACGGTGCGGGCAACGTATCTGCTCCTGCAAATGGATCAAATGCAGATAGGATTAGCGTTAAGGCTAATGCCACTGTTCAAAACACGACCCCTCAAGCGCTTAAGATGCTACATGCAAGTGATGATAAGCAATTCGATACGCTTGAGCGTTCACACGTCACGGAGACATTGTTGTCAGTGATTATTGCGATTATCGCTGCGTTGATGTACAAGTTCTTGCGTAATAACAAGCGCGACGAAGCAGATGATGTGTTAGCTGAAGAAGACGAACGCTTGTTCAGCGATGTTGCAAAGATTTCAAAAATTAAGAAGTAAGCGAGTCTGACGAAAGTCGCACATTTGCTTTCTAATAACGTCATATGCCAATTTAAGGGCATGTGGCGTTTTTTTGTGCAATCGGCAAAGACTCAAATAGGAAGAGTTTAGGTTTTGACTTTTAAAAACAAGCTAGACCGTGTAAACTTGTAAGCGATTAGAACATGATAGAGACGGTGGTTAACCGCCTGTACCAATTTAGTTTTTCTATAAACAAGGGGAGTTCATCATGAGTACAGTTTTGACACACGCAACTATCTATACCGGCGAGCAAGAAGTGCCAGTAATTAAGGATGCTTACATCCGTTTCGACAAGCAAATCGAAGCGATGGGACCAATGAGTGAATTGGTTGTGACATCAGCTGACAATGTCGTACGTGCGGATCGTAAGGTGATTGTTCCTGGTTTCATCGACGTACACACACACGGTGCGTACGGCTTTGATACGATGGACGGTGTCACAGAAGATATCATTAAGATGGTTCACGGCCAAATTTCAGAAGGAATTACGTCAGTCTTTCCAACGACGATGACGCAAGCTGTGGACAACATCTCAAAGTCAATGGAAGCCGTAAATGAAGCTGCCAAGCAAGAACCAGCAATCGTTGGTGTGCACTTGGAAGGCCCATTTATCAACCCGCACTTTAAGGGGGCGCAACCAGAGGAACACATCATTGCGCCAAGCATTGAATTGGTCAAGAAGTGGAACGAATTGTCAGGTAACCGCGTACGTTTGATTACGTACGCCCCAGAGCAAGCTGAAGACGTGCGTGCTTTTGAGGATTACCTGGCTGATAACAACATTATCGGCTCAATCGGTCACTCAAACGCCACCCGTGATTTCTTGCAACACAATTCAAAGGCAAGCCACATCACACACTTGTATAACGCACAACGTCCAATGTCACACCGCGAACCTGGTGTGACGGGACACGCCATGTTGGAAGATAACATCCGCACGGAATTGATTGTGGATGGCTTCCACGTTTACCCTGACATGGTTAACATGGCCTACAAGTTGAAGACGGCTAACCGTATTGATTTGATTACGGATTCAATGCGTGCCAAGGGACTTGGGGATGGTGAATCAGAGCTAGGTGGTCAAAAGGTTTGGGTGAAGGATAAGCAAGCCCGTCTTGAAGATGGCACTTTGGCTGGATCAGTGCTTGAGTTCGATGATGCTTTCCGCAATGTGATGGCCTTTACGGGTGCATCAATTGAAGAAGCAATTCAAATGGCGTCAGTTAACCAAGCGGTTGAGTTTGGTTTGACGAGCAAGGGAACGTTGACGATTGGCAAGGATGCGGATTTGAACGTATTTAGCGCAGATTTGACATCTTTGGAAGCAACTTATAGTTTGGGTCGTCACTTCTCAAAGGCTGACGCTCCGACTGCGGAGGACTAATATGGGCGCACCCGTATATATTCAAATTCACGATGAAATCAGTGAAGCTATTGAAGCTGGCCGTTGGGTACCAGGTGACAAGATTCCGGCTGAACGTGAGTTGGCTGAACAATTTGGCGTCTCACGCATGACGTTGCGTCAAGCAGTGATGATGCTAGTAGACGAAGGTGTTTTGGAACGGCGAGTTGGGTCAGGAACGTATGTTGCTGAACGCAAGGTGCAAGAACAGTTGAACGGCGTTACGTCATTCACTGAAATGATGGCAGCAGCTGGTAAAGTTGCAACATCACGTACGATTTCCTTCCATATCGGCAAGGCATCAAACTCTGAACAAGAGCAGCTACAACTAGGTGAAGATGGCCAGGTGCTTCGCATGGAGCGTGTTCGTTACGGTAATGATGAACCGATTGCGTTTGAAGTTGCCTCAATTCCAGCAACCTTGGTTGACGGATTGGCGCGTGAAAGCCTCACAAACTCACTGTATCGAACACTTTCTGAAGAACGTGGTCTAAAGATTGGCCGTGCGCAACAAACGGTGACGGCTGCGGCTGTTACGGAACGCATTTCTGAATATTTAGGCATTAAACGAGGCGATCCGGTCTTGGTCATGCGACAAATTACGTTTGACACAAACGATCGCCCATTCGAGTACGTTCGTACCCAATATGTTGGGTCTCGTTTCGAATTCTTTTTGGAAAAATAATCACAAGCAAAACGCCTACATGTAGGCGTTTTTTAGCTAAAAACGTTTTTTGTGCACAATCTCTGAAAGCGTGTATAATTACTTACCGTTAGTAATTATTATTCATTGTTTGCGTAGGAGATAGAGAAATGCATAAGTTAAATCCAACAATTGCTTTGGCATTGTTTGTGGCGACCATTCCATCCCTTTGGGCGGTTGCAGCACCGTTTGTTGGTGTGACGGTTGGAGCTGCTGCCTTGATTACAGGTGGGTTCTTTGTGGCGTCAGGTAACGATCCTAAGAACAAGTGGCGTGAGCTATTTGGTATGTGGCTTGGAATTCCTTGGGGAATGATGGCCGTGACGTTCCCAGGATTGACAGGCTGGCCTAAGACAACGCTATTTGTGACCTTGTTCGTCCTAGGTGCATTAGCCGTTTTGATTTCTGGTATGCCAGGCATTCGTAACTGGGTTGATACGGCAGCTTGGTTGACTGGTTGGGCAATTTCAATCATTATTTTGAGCTTGAACGGTGGACCTGCTAAGTTTGGTACGATGCCATTGCAAATTGCTGGTGCGATGCTGGCTGGTATTTTCATCGTTGGCGTTTTGGGCCGTGTCATCGTTGATGCGCTTTCAAAGCAAAACTAAAGAGATAAAGTTAGGAAGAACGCTTGTAGTTGTTCTTCCTTTTTGTTAAACTAATTGAAGTGTTGAAAACTGCAGCGGATTGTCCGCAAGCTCGTCAACAATTCACCGACCCGTTTCAATTATGGCGGAGAACACACTAGTACCCGCGCTGCAGCGGTGAAAGTTTGGGTGAATTGCACGAATGTGAGGCAATTCTCTAGAATTCAACAAAAATAAATTCTGGAGGACATTTAATATGTCACGTTATACTGGACCTAAGTTCCGTGTTTCACGTCGTTTGGGTGTTTCTTTGTCAGGTACTGGTAAGGAAATTGCTCGTCGTAACTACGCCCCTGGAGATCACGGTGCCGGCCGCCGCGCAAAGATTTCTGATTACGGTATGCAATTGGCTGAAAAGCAAAAGGTACGTTTCACGTACGGTTTGACTGAGCGCCAATTCCACAACTTGTTTAACAAGGCTGGTAAGATCCGTAAGGGTACGCACGGTGAAAACTTCATCGTATTGTTGGAGCGTCGTTTGGACAACATTGTTTACCGTTTGGGCTTGGCTTCAACGCGTCAACAAGCACGTCAATTGGTTAACCACGGCCACATCTTGGTTGATGGTAAGCGTGTTGACATTCCTTCATACGAAGTTACTGTAGGTCAAGAGATCTCAGTTCGTGAGAAGTCACAAAAGAACGTTTACATCCAAGCTTCATTGGAAGCTACGGCTGGAACGTTGCCATTCGTTGAGTTCAACAAGGACGAGATGAAGGGTTCATTGGTTCGCTTGCCAGAGCGTTCAGAATTGGACCACGATTACAACGAAAACCTTATCGTTGAATACTACAACAAGTTGGGATAATTTTATTATTCGTACTTGTTGTACAACAAAGAAGCACGAAACGCCTATGTTTCGTGCTTTTTTTGTGGAATTCTCAAGGTTCAAAAAAAGGAAACAATTTGAATTGCGCCAGATGGTACAATTAATTTTATCCAAAACTTGGGAGTTAAAAAAATATGGAAAAATCTGTCGCGAAAAAGAAGCGTGTTGGCTGGCTTGATTACGGAAAGGGAATCCTAATTTTAAGCGTTGTCCTCGTTCACACGATTGGTTCGCTCTATAAAACAGGGCAATTTCCAGCAGCTGCTATGGGGCTGGAGATGTCGCAACGTGTCCTGTTTATGTTTGTTATGCCGGTGTTTTTTGCCATTTCGGGGTACTTGTTCAAACCTTCGACTGACTGGCGTCAATACATAACGGGGTTGGGAAAGAAGTTGGTGATGCTGGGCGTACCGTATGTTGTCTTTTCGGTTGTCTATGTCATCCTGCAAAATCTATCATCATCTACAGTGCATGATCGATACGCAATTAGTGATTTGTTGTACATCGGCATCAATCCAGTAGGGTATTTATGGTACTTGTACGTCTACTTCTTTATCTTGGTGCTCTTCGGTGCGTTGACTTTGGTCATTAAGCGTAAAGGCGTGCTGGTCGCCGTCTATGCGGTCCTGTTTGCATTGGCAATTTTGGGATACTTGCCAACGTTATATGCGATTAACCAAACGGTACTTTGGGGCGCAACGTTCTTAGTTGGTTACTTACTACGTTCAAAGTTGCAGCGTGGCCAGATGGCTGTGTTGGGTAGTGTGTCATTGGGACTGATTGTCGCTTTGTGGATTTTGCAAGGGGCGTCAACTTGGTTTTACGACACGAACTTCATTACACCGGCTAACTTTGCGATGAAGCTTTTGACGATTCCGGTCTTCTTCGCGATTTTTATGTGGCTTGGTGAAATGACGGATAAAGTTTCAAATGTGGTGCGTTACTTTGGTAAGATTTCGCTTATCATTTATTTGATTCACCCACCGGTTGTATCAATTGCCCGTATTGTTGTGATGAAGGTGCTAGGCAACAATTTGTTGATCGACTTAGTACTTGTCTTTGTGGTTGCGATGGCAGTAAGCTTGTTTGGTGAGTGGCTCTCAAAGAAGTTGAAGCTAGTGGCGTTTATCTTTTATCCAACACGGTTCCTGCCAACGGGAATGGGATTAAACGTATTGGCAATGATTAAGCGTCGTTTCTCTGCTGAATAATAACTTACTTAAAATGGACTTGGTAATTTATACCGGGTCCATTTTTTTGATGGCGTAGTTCGTTTTAATGGTACTGACTAGCAATGTTTGGTTAAATAGTAAGTGGACTATATTAATTAACGGGAATAACCATTTATAAAGACGTTTAGTCGTTATAATTAGTGGGGTTGTTAGCCCATTAACCTCAATCTTTATTACTAATATTGGGTTAACAACTTCCTGTGGGCCGGTTTAAAACGAATGCGTTTTAAACCGTTTTTTTAGGTTTTAGAGAGTAGTATTTTAGAGGAGTAAGGCTAACAATGTTAAGGACAATTGGTCAGGTGATTAATGAAGTTAGACGGGAAAAACGAGTCTCTTTGGCAGAAATTGTGGCATTGGGCATCAGTAAGTCGCGTTATTATCCCTTCATAGAAGGTGAAATTGATATGAGCATGATTGATATGATGTCAATCATGGACGCGTTAACGATTTCATTCAGTGAACTAGGGATGTTAACAGGCAAGTCGCGCTTTCAAGATATTTCGATTCGTTGGTTAATGAACGCAGACATTAACGAACTAATCCAACGAGCACAAGGCATTGATGACCAAGATACGGACTTCCGTAAAATGTTGTTTCAAGCGGTTGTTGCGTTGCGTAAGGGTGAATCAATGCAGGAAGCGTCCACACAAATTTATGAGCGTTTGGCAACGATTGATATCTTTACCTTGATTGATATTGTTGCATTTGCAGTTATTGCACCGGAATTAACGGCGGGACAGTTTAAACGATTGTATTTGTGCTATGCGCGAAGCATGTCGAATTTTCAAAACTATTTAACGAATGACATGTATGATGCGGTGCTGACGATTCATTTAGCAGCTGTCGATAAGTTGCTGGTGCAACCGGAAAACCGTAGTTATAACAATTCGATGTTTGTGATTGAAACAATCTTGAATCAATACGCAGAACCACAATTCATGGAACTGCGAATTTTACAACAAATGATGCAGTTGTTCAAAACAACGGTTGAGGGGTTGTTATACACAACGACGAGTCGCATGACAATTTTATTGCTAGCCGTGAAGAATCAACATGTCGAGATCGTCAAAACGCGTTTGATATCAGTTGACTTACTGGCGTTGTGGAATGAATTTCAAGTATCGACCGCTAGTTTTTGGACAAAGCGTCATGAGCACGATCCGTTTCCGCGTTTTTCAACCTTGCCACCAGAAGAAATGTTCGAACACTTCGGTGATGTTTTACGTCGCATTATGAAGCAAAAGCATATCACGCCGGGGATGGCGGTCGATGCTGGTATCTCAACGTATAAGTTGTATCGCACCTATAATGAAACGCATTATCTGGAGTTGGAAGAGCTAATTACGTTGATGCGCCTGGTCGACTTGATGCCGAGTGACATCGATGCCGTGATGCGTCGCCGTGTGATTAATGTGACGAACTCAACCTGGCATCAATATAATTGGCAACATGTTAATCCGCTGGGCTATGATGCTATGGCACGCTCGATGGCAAATTTGTACGAAGAAACTCATCTCCGTAAAGATTTAGAGGCTTACTTTGAATTCAAATCGTTGGATGGATTGTTCGTTCGTCACAATTGGTTGCAGAGTAATGATGCCAATGAGTTGAGCAAAGAAATCGGTAACGAATTAATGAGCATGGAAAGTTGGCATGTTGCTGAGTTCAGAGTAATGCGCTATGCCTTGCTTCATGTCGATACTGAAGCAGGTGTTGAAATGTGGTCGCGTTCGATTCGCAAAGCCTTAAATGAGATGGATCAACAATACATTCAACACAATGCGGTCTTGGATATCTATGAGTGGGCGATTTTACGGGCGATGCTGTTGCGCAATAAAGAACTGGCGAAGTCGTTGCTTAAGGCATCACGCGTCATCAATAATAATCCGGCGGATGTGCCATTGTTTGGTCGAGGTCAGCGTCGGTTGTTCGAACTGTATGAAGAACTGATTGATGAAGTGCCGACAGCACGCCGTCAATTACAAGAACACTTGTCAGATTTTGTCATCCTATCCGGAGATAGTAAATTTACGGATGCCTATCAAAAAATCTTACGTCCTTACTGGGAAAAGTGACGTCCGAAAAATGGGCATCTTTATGATGACGAATATCTGATGGTGCAAGTATCGGGAAGTTTTATTTAGCTGGGTAATAAATTTGTATGATTGAGAGTAGAGTTGAAACCCCATTCAACTCTAAGCTGTGAACATGAGTCGCGGCTGGCACTATGGCGCTAACAAGCCTAACCTGTTTCCCACCGCGTCATGGTGCCCCCTTAACTTTCCGTCCGTGAAAACAGCTATTCACGGAAAACCGGGTTATCCCCCGGATACATAACCGGACACCGCAATTTTGCGGTGTTTTTTTGTATAGAAGTGTTAGAAACAGTAATCAACACGCGACCGGACTATAATGAATTCAAAACGATATGATTTCGGGGGGTAGTATCATGCCAGTAACACCAACTAAGGCACAAGATGTATGGAAAGACGTAGGAAAGAATGTTTCTTTCGTCGTATTGAAATTAAAGCGCGAGAATTTGGCAGCAGACCAAGAAGCGATTGCTGAGTTTGCTGATCGATCACAAGCGATTGAACGCTCAATGATGATTCGCGCCGCTGATGCAAATTTGAAGGTATCGATTGGTTTTAGTCGAACGGCATGGGATTATTTGTTTCCAAATGCCGCGGTGCCAAAGCAATTAGAAACCTACACAACATTGACGGGACCAGAATATAGTATGCCAGCATCAGAGGGTGACATTTTCTTGCACGTCCGCGCAGGTGATGAAGCGGTTGTGTACGAAGTTGTCCGTCAGTTCATGGTCTTCCTTGAGCCGATTGCCACGGTGTTTGATGAGACGAAGGGCTTCCGTTATTTTGAAGGACGCGCCATCATCGGCTTTATTGATGGCACTGAAGCGCCGGCTGAATTTGACGCCGCCGACTATGCGCTGGTAGGGGAGGAGGACCCAGAGTATATTAATGGGTCATACGCCTTTGCTCAAAAGTGGCTCCATGACATGGACTTCTGGGGCAAGATGAAAACAGAAGAACAAGAAAAAGCGGTTGGTCGTCATAAATTTGATGACTTGGAATTAGATGACGGGGAAAAGTTCCACAATGCGCACAACGTTGCCGCGAAAATCGAAGTTGATGGCGAAGAACAGAAAATTGTCCGGATGAACGTGCCGTTTTCTGATCCAGCAACTGGCAAAACGGGGACGTACTTTATTGGTTATTCACGTTATTGGTCAGTTACAAAGGCGATGTTGCAACAAATGGTAGATATGTCAGACTTCTTGTTGACGTTCTCAACCATCCAATCAGGTCAATTATTCTTCATTCCATCGCGTGATACACTGGGCGAAATCGCAGATGGGGCGCTGTTTTAGACGTTAAATCAAAGCACTGACGATTGTCAGTGCTTTATTTTTTATCAACTCTTTTAAAGAATACTGACCTTTTGTTCCCCACTGAAATCAACATCTGTGGATAACTTGTTGATAAGTTTGTGGACGTACTGTGGAAACTCTGTGGAAAACTATCCTAATCGTTTTCATTGAATTCTCATTTTCCAACAAAACTATCCACAGGTTATCCACAAGCAAACGACATCTTCATTTTTATCCTGTGGATAATGTGGAAAACTTTCAGTGGTTAATGATGTCTTTTTTGTGGAAAATGTCATGAGATATATAATTGCCCGCAAATAATCTGTAAACGCGTTTAAAAAAGGTTAAAGAACGCCAAGTAAAACCTAAGTCAGGGCAAAAAAAGCGGTTGTAAAACCGCTGGCGTGATACTCTAATATGTAGATAATTCCCGAATAGTAAGGAGCTTGGTGACGATTAGGCGTCGCCAAAGGTAGGTAGAGTATGACACAGATTGGACATATCGTAATTGGCTTGATAGTTGTCGTAGCGGCCATTTACTTGATTATCTTTGTCTCTCAACGATTGACTGCACGCAAGGTAGCTAAGTTGCTTCAGAAGAAGGAACAGTTAGCTGAAATTCCAATGCGTGATCGCTTAGTGAAAGGACGTCAATTGAGTTTGACAGGTCAATCACTCAAGCAATTCCAATTGTTAGAGAACAAGTACGGCACACTTGAAACGCAAGGCTTTAATGAAATTGAAAACCAAGCCAACAGTGTTCTATTCGAATCACAAGGTTTGAACTTCGTGAAGACGGCACAAGAATTGAAGCAATTGCAACAATTAATTCGTGATGCTGAAATGACGATTGATGTTGTTAATCAAGGTTTGTCTGATTTGGAAAAGTTGGACGAAGCACACAAGGCAGCTGTTAAGGAACTTGAAGTTAAGTATCAAGACCTACGTAAGACGTTGCTGTCACAAAACTTCAGCTTCGGTCCAGCGATTGATAAGTTGGAAGAAATTTTGGGATCATTGGAAGATGATTTCGCTGAGTTTGCCCGTTTGACGGAAGCCGGGGACCATGCAACGGCCGCTGGTATTTACGAGACGTTGGGGATGGAAACGAACCAACTTGAACAACGCATTGAACAAATTCCAGGTCTATTTAAGTCTTTGGATGATACATTGCCAGGACAATTAGCAGAATTGCATGAAGCGTATGACAAGATGGCTGCTGAAGGATTCAAGTTCGAAACGGATATTCCAGAAGAGCTTGAAGAACTTGAAACGCAACGCACAAACGCATTGGACTTGTTGGCTGACTTAACGTTGAAGCAAGTTGCTGAGACGATTGCGCAAATGGAAGCCCGTACAGAAGTGTTGTACGAAACGTTTGAAAAGGAAGCCAGTTCAGCCCAAGAAGTTTGGGAGAACAATGAGCAATTGACGGCTTACGTTGTTCACAACAAGCGTCAAAACCACGAGTTGTACATTGAGTTGGATCGCTTGAATCAAGATTTCGTCTTTACAAAGGATGAAGTTGGTCAAGTACGTAGTTGGGAAATCCAGCTATCGAATGTTTCAGTTAGTTTGGAAGATTTGAAGGCATCGATTTCACAACACGAAGTTGTCTTCTCAAACTTGCTTGAAACGCAACATGGTTTGCGCGAAGAGCTTGAGCGTATCGAAAAGGAACAAGTTTCAATGTGGGAAGGCTTGAAGGAGCTACCACAATTGGTGCAACAATCACGTAACCGCGTGACGTTGTTGTCCGACAAGTTGCGTCAAATTCAACGCGCTGTTGAGCGTCAAGGTTTGCCTGGCTTGCCAGACACGTACATGAGCTTCTTCTACGCTGTGAATGATGAATTGGGGCGTTTGAAGCAACAACTTGGCTTGTCACGTATTAATGTTGATGATGTTTTGCGTCAACTAAGTATCGTGACGGCTGACTTGGATACGTTGCAAGAAAACACGGATGCGCTGATTGAGGCTGCGTCGGTAACGGAGCGTTTGGTGCGTAAGGCGTTGTCATATCGCGATAACGCAGATGTGGTTCAAGCCACGCAACAAGCTCGTTACTACTATGAAACTGACTTTGACTACACGCGTGCGATGAACACGTTGGGCGCGGTCATTGATCAACAAGAACAAGGTGCGACGGCTCGCCTTGTTAATGCATACCGCCAAGAGCAAGCAACTTTGCAAGCGGAATTTGCAGAACAACAATAGTCCAATCTAAACGGTCATCTGATGTGTTATCGGATGGCCGTTTTTTGAAAAAAGAGGTGTGAGATGATAATGATTTTGAATTGGGTGTTGCCGATTGTGTATGTGGGGTATACAGTTTGGCGCCAATGGCAACCGCGTCTAATGGAAACAACCTATAAGTTAGATGGATTGGTTTTAGCGATTGGCTTAATAATTGCCGGGACGGCTATCCAAACCGACTGGGTGAATACGAATGCTGCCGGCTGGTTAATTGTGGGTTTGATAGCAGTGGTATCGATTGGCGTGCTGTCGATTGCGCGAACGCTGTCTGAAGAAATGTGGGTGACCGAAGAGGGTGAGGTCGCACACCATGCAACGGTTGGTACAGTGGTGTTTTGGATAGCGTCAATCTTGTTAAACGTCGAGAGTGATCAGCTAGTTACTCACAGCGGTGCGTTTTCTGTGTTGTACCTCGCTCTGGCAGCAATTCTACAAACGAAGTTAACCGAGTGGCGCGCAAGGACTAAACAAGTGAAGTGATTAGGAACGGATCGTTGCAAAACGGTCCTTTTTCTTTGTCGCGTTTCTGCAAAAACTTTATACTTACAAAAGTAAAGAATAACGGATTTTCGGAGGTGTATCATGACATTTAAGGCAGAACAATTAGCAAGTACATTGGTGATTGGATCACAATATGTGGACGATGTTGCTGGCTTCGTTGCACAAGCAGTTAAGGCTGGCGTTTCAATGGTAATTTTGGACGAAGCGCAATTGACTGGGGTGGAAAAGCAAAATTTGGCTGAGTACATTCGTGATGTAACGCGTGCTGCAGATGTTGCCTTCATGATCGCTGACGACGTTGCTCTTGCAGCTGCAGTTGAGGCTGATGGTGTTTACGTAAGTGACCGTCACCAAGTAAATGACTTGACGGCTCAAGCGCAAGCGGCTGGTTTGTACACGGGTGTTTCAATTAACAACCGTACTGAGTTGTTGGAAGAAGAGCCAGCTGGATTGGCCTTCTATAGCGTTAGCCCAGTTTACCCAAGCCGTCACGTGACGGAAGAAGCACCAATTGAGCACTTGGCTGGTTTGACAACGGTTGTTCAAAACAGTGATTTGCCAGTTGTTGCAATGGGTGGTATCACAGTTGCTCGCTTGAAGGACATTGTCCGCATGGGTGTTTACGGTGCTGCGGCTATCGACGCATTCGTTGACGCAGATGATTTGGTCGCAGCGGTTGCCGCATTTAACGATACGTTTGCGGGGATGACGGTGGACCAAGCGTTGGGTAACACACGCTATGGTTTGGCCATCCCAGGCAAGCACACCAACGCCGTTCAAGGTGAACTACACTAATAACTGATATACTAAAACGCCCCCAGATGAGAACTGAACTCATCTGGGGGCGTTATTTTTATAAAATTTAGTGAGCGACGATGAATAGGAACAACATGAAGATGAATGCTAGGGCATACATCAATGGGTGAACCTTACCAGCGCGCTTTGTTGCGATCATCATGATTGGGTACAAGATGAATCCCAATGCAATACCGTCAGAAATTGAGTACGTCAATGGCATACCAATGACAATCAAGAATGAAGGGGCTGCGATTGCGAAATCATCCCAATCGATGTTACGCAAGTTTTCGGCCATCAACACACCAACAACAACCAAAGCTGGGGCTGTTACTTGTGAGGTTACCACCGTCAAAAGTGGTGAGAACATCAAAGCGAAGATGAACAAGATACCTGTTGTGATTGATGTCAAACCTGAACGACCACCAACGGCCATACCTGATGAAGACTCAACGTAGGCTGAAGTAGGTGAAGTTCCAAGAATGGCACCTGCCGTCATACCAACGGCATCGGCCATCAAAGCACGACCAGCGCGTGGCATCTTGCCGTCCTTCATGAAACCAGCTTGGGTTGCCAAACCGATCATCGTACCAGCAGTGTCAAAGAATGTCACAATCAAGAACGTCAAAACAACCGTCCACAATTGGAATGTGTTGATGTCCGTGATGTGTGAGATTGATTCACCGAACGTTGGCGCCAATGAAGGTGCAGCTGAAACAATGTGCGTTGGCAAGTCAATCAAACCTGAGATGATTCCCACGATTGCCGTTAGCACCATACCAATAAAGATAGCGGCTGGGACGCGTGTGGCAATCAAGATGAACGTCACAATAATTCCGAAGATTGCAAGCAATGATGTACCTGACGTCAAGTGACCAAGTGAGACCATTGTTGATTCGTTGGCAACGATCAAACCAGCGTTAGCCAATCCGATGAAAGCAATGAACAAACCAATACCAGCTGCAATGGCAACCTTCAAGTCTTGTGGAATCATGTTGATGATGGTTTCACGAATCTTGAAGAATGTTAGCAACAAGAAGATGATGGCAGCAATCAAAACACCAGCCATCGCAGTTTGCCAAGGCACCTTCATACCGATTACAACAGAGTAAGCGAAGAAGGCGTTTACACCAAGCCCAGGTGCGATAGCGATTGGGTAACGGGCAACTAATCCCATGAAGATTGTTGCGATAGCAGCGGCAACACCAGTAGCAGTGAAGACAGCGCCCTTGTCCATCCCAGCGGCTCCCAAAACCGTTGGGTTAACGAACAAAATGTAGGCCATTGAGACAAAAGTCGTCAATCCGGCAATTAGCTCAGTACGGAAGTTCGTTCCGAGTTCGCCAAAACGGAAATATTTTGCAACAGAGTTCATCTGTATCTCCTCAAATAGATAGAATAAAATAAGTTCTTTCGTAACAATTTCATAGTTTAGGCGATGAAACGTTCGTTGTCAACGAAAATCACGAACGAATGACTAAAGGTAAGTTAAAACTTGCGTAAAATACGAACGTTTTCAAAATTTGAGCACATTATTAGGCCTAGGTAACGGAAATTGTTAAAATGTAACTGAGAAGAGATATGCCGACGAAGAGGAGGACCGACATATGATATACCAGGAGATGTTAACGCAAGTCATTGAAAAGATGCGTGTTCAACCCGATGCGGGGTTAACCGACGCTCAAGTTCAAGAGGCGCGTCAAAAATATGGGGATAACCGGTTTGTAGAGCCGCCAAAGGAGGGGCTATTCAAGAAGGTTATTCGGAGTTTGAGTGATATTACAACAATCATTTTGATTATTGCAGCGGTCATTTCATTGGTGACAACTGTTATTCAAGGGCACGGCGATTACTTTGAGAGTTTCTTGATTATTGCTATTGTTGTCATTAATTCTGTCTTGTCGATTGTACAAGAGGGACGTGCTGAAAAGGCTTTGGATTCATTGAAGGGCTTAGAGCGCGAAGAAGCCAAGGTTCGTCGTAATGGCGAAACGTTATTTGTACCAATGACGGATGTTGTTGTTGGGGATGTTTTGGTCCTTGAAAATGGGGTGAAGATTCCAGCCGATGCGCGTTTGCTTAAGACATCTGATTTACGTGTCGAAGAATCTGCGTTGACTGGTGAAAGCCAACCAATTGAAAAGGACGAAGATTTTATTACCGGTGAGAGCGTGCCATTGGGTGATCGCTTAAACATGGTTTACCGTGGGACAACCATTGTTAATGGGCGAGCCGAAGCGGTTGTTGTGGCAACGGGTATGGAAACCGAAATGGGTAAGATTGCCGGTTTGCTTGGCGCTGAAGAGCGTGAAATGACACCAATGCAAAAGCGTTTGGCCCAATTGGGTCGTCAATTGACGGTTGTAGCCATTGTCGCAGCATTGATTGTCTTGGTGTTGGGTATCATGCAAGGTGACCCAATCATGGAGTTGTTCATGACAGCCGTGTCATTGGCCGTTGCTGTGGTTCCTGAGACACTGATGGTTATCGTTACGATTACGTTGGCGCTGGGTGTGCAACGAATGGCTGCCCGCCATGCGATTGTGCGTCGTTTGCCAGCGGTTGAAACGTTGGGATCAGCGAGTGTGATTGCATCAGATAAGACAGGAACATTGACGCAAAACAAGATGACGGCGCGTCAAGTTTGGGATGCGACCAAAGATGAGGTTGTGCCAGTTGACCAAGTTGATACCGTGCCGGATGCGCTTCGCTTTGGTGCATTATCAACTAATGTGACGGTGCAAGATGGTCAACTAAGTGGTTTGCCAACAGAAATTGCACTGGTAGCGGGTATTGGTGGTGTGGATGATTATCGTGCTTTGCAAGCTGAGTATCCGAAGGTTTATGAAATTCCATTCAACTCAACTCGTAAGCGCATGACCACGGTGCACAAGGTAGCGGAGGGTTACTTGGCGATTACCAAGGGTGCTTTCGATGTCTTACTGCCAAAGTTACCAGCGGATGTTCAAAGTCGTGCAACGGAAATTAACCAACAATTTGGCGATCAAGCATTGCGTGTGATTACGGTTGCGATGACTAAGTTGGCAACGATTTCGGCAGAACCAACGGCCGAAGAATTGGAGCAAAACCTACAGTTGCTCGGACTGGTTGGTATTATTGATCCGCCACGTCCAGAGTCAGCACAAGCCGTTGCGGAAGCCCGTGCGGCTGGTATTAAGACGGTAATGATTACTGGTGACCACGTGGCGACAGCAAGTGCAATTGCCCGTGAAATTGGTATTTTGTTGCCGACGGATAAGGCGTTGACGGGTGCTGAATTGCACGCTATGTCAGATGAGCAGTTGGATGCAACTGTTCAAGACTATGCCGTCTATGCCCGTGTTACGCCTGAAGACAAGATTCGAATTGTTAAGGCCTGGCAGAAGCGCGGTGATGTGGTGGCGATGACTGGTGATGGTGTGAACGATGCGCCAGCCTTGAACGCTGCTAATGCCGGGATTGCCATGGGACAAACCGGAACTGATGTTGCCCGTGAGGCGGCTGATATTGTTTTGACTGACGATAACTTCGCAACAATCGTGCATGCGGTCGAGGAAGGCCGTGGCATTTACGGCAACATCCGAAAGACGATTAACTTCCTGATGAGTGCCAACATGTCAGAAATTATCGTGATTGTCATGGCGATGATCTTCGGCTGGGGTAGTCCGTTTATGGCTGCCCAGTTGTTGTTCATTAACTTGGTATCTGATGGTTTGCCAGGATTCGCTTTGGCTAAGGAGCCAGCACACGGTGATGTGATGACTGAGAAGCCAATTAACCCGAAGGCCAGCGTATTTGCGCACGGATTGGGTATTCGCATTGCGTTTAATGCCATCTTGTTCGCTGTGATTACGCTGTTGGCCCAAGGTTACGGTGTTTGGACGGGCGATGTTGAAGCCGGACACACAATGGCATTCGTTGTATTGTCGATGACGTCAATCTTGCACGTCTTTAACATCCGTAGTGAAAAGTCGATGTTCCGCATCAAGTTTTCAGCAAATCGTAGTTTGGTGATGATGGCCATCTTGGCTGCGGTCTTGAGTTTGTTGGTTGTGACAGTACCAGTGACGCAAGAGATTTTCCACTTCCACGCCTTGACGACTGGACAATGGATTATCACCGCAATCTTGTCAGTGATTCCGAATATTGCATGGGAAATCATTAAGATCGTCAACCGTAATAATCACTAATGTAAAAGCGATATACTTCGGTGTATCGCTTTTTTTTATGCACAAAATGTAATGAACGTTATGAAAACACGAATAATTAACAGTGTGAATTAAAAGTAGTCGTCAAAAATCGAACTTTAACACGTATGAGTATTGAAACTTCAAATGTTTGTTGATAAAATAGATTTTGTGATAAAACGTTTTGAAATGTTCGTGTTTTGCGGATGTTCCAGTAAATTAAGGGGGCCATCATGGCAGGAATCGTAGTTGTTGGTAGTCAATGGGGAGATGAAGGAAAGGGGAAGATTACAAACTTCATCGCACAGAACTCGGATATGGTAGTGCGTTACCAAGGTGGTAACAATGCCGGCCACACGATTTATGTTGACGGACAGAAGTTTGAGTTGTCAGCTATTCCTTCAGGGATTTTCAACCCTAACCGTTTGGCAGTGATTGGTAATGGGTCAGTGGTTAACCCGAAGGCATTGTTGGAAGAGTTGCACGGTATTCAAGAAAAGGGTGTAACGACTGACAATTTGCGTATCTCAGATCGTGCGCACGTTATTTTCCCTTACCATATTTTGATTGACCAATTGGCTGATGCACGTAAGGGTGATGGCAAGATTGGTACGACTGGACGTGGTATCGGACCTACTTATATGGATAAGGCCGCACGTACTGGTATTCGTGTTGTGGACTTGTTAGACGAAGCTGTTTTGCGTGAGCGTTTGACGACGGTTTTGGCTGAAAAGAACGAGTTGTTGGAAAAGATTTATAACCATGAGCCACTTGATTTGGACGAATTGGTTGCTGAGTTTACCGATTACGGTCAACAATTGAAGCCATACATCACGGATACGACGGTGATTGTTAACGAATACCTTGATAGCAACAAGCGTGTCTTGCTTGAAGGTGCGCAAGGTGCCATGTTGGACATCGACCACGGCACGTACCCATACGTGACATCATCTTCACCAGTTGGTGGTGGGGCAACGATTGGAGCCGGTATTGGCCCAACAAAGATTGATCGTGTTGTGGGTGTCGCTAAGGCCTATACGTCACGAGTTGGGGATGGACCTTTCCCAACGGAATTGTTTGATGAAGTTGGTGATCGCATTCGCGAAATCGGTCACGAATACGGGGTTGTGACGAAGCGCCCGCGTCGTATCGGTTGGTTGGATACGGTGGTTTTGCGTCACGCTGCCCGCATTGGTGGCTTCACACACTTGTCATTGAACTCACTTGATGTGTTGTCAGGTTTGAAGACGTTGAAGATTGCGGTGGCCTACGAGTTGGACGGTCAACGTATTGAGCATTACCCAGCAAGTTTGGGGGATGTTCGTCGCGTAACGCCAATTTATGAAGAGTTGCCAGGCTGGAATGATGACATTACTGGGGTAAAGTCACGTGAAGAATTGCCAGCTAATGCAGAAGCATACTTGAAGCGCGTTGAAGAATTGATTGGTGTGCCTTTGTACACATTCGCGGTCGGTCCTTCAAATGAACAAACGATTATTCTATTTGATATCTGGAACGAGGGGTAAAAACATGGAAACAATGACGTTGCAACGGACTGTTTTGGGAACTGAAGAAATCGCTGCGATGGTTGAACGCGTCGCAGCTGAAATCAACGATGCAACGGCACATGTTGAGCGACCTGTATTTGTGGGAGTCATGAAGGGTGCCTACATCTGGATGGCTGATTTGCTACGTGCGGTGGGCCGTGACGTTGAAACGGATTATATTGATGTGTCGAGTTACGTGGGGGATTCGTCAACTGGTCACATTACGATTCAACGTGATTTGAAGGTTGACCTAGCTGGCCGTACCGTCGTTATCCTAGATGAAGTGATTGATACGGGATTGACGTTGCGTTATCTAAAGGCTGACTTTGAGAAGCGAGGGGCTGATCAAGTGTTGGTTGCGGTAGCGGTCGACAAGCGTGATGATGTGTCCGCCGGGGGCATTACACCTGACTTTGTGGGAGCAAAAGTACCAAATGAATTCTTGGTTGGTTATGGCATGGACTATAACAACCACCACCGTAACTTGCCATATGTCGCGGTGCTTGAATTGAAGAAGTAAGACATAAAGCGACCTGACTGAATAACTAGTCAGGTCGCTTTATTGCTTACTTTTACACATTTCTATATAATGATTGAACTATCAAAAACGAATGGAGATGATGAAGATGCCAGTATTTGGATCATTATCTGTACGCCGCATGAAGGTTAAGTCAAATTAATTGTCATCGCCGGCGTAGTCTGTGCGATGTGTATCTTGAAATGGAGCGTAAACATGGACAAACAACTACAACCGCACGAATTCGTTGCAATCAAAGAACAAGTCATCATCTTGAACAAGGCGTTTAACTCAGTTAACGACAAGAATGTTAAGTCTGTCGTGCAGGCTGATGTTATTGAAACGGTTAAGAACATTTTGCCAGACACGGATGTCGCCAATGAGTTCTTGGCGCAATTGCCTGAAATTGCAATGTCGAAGCAACGTGCTGAACATGCGTTTAAGCAACTTGAAGAATTGGTGACGCCGTTCCCTGAGTTGAGCGCAAATCAACTTGGCAAGTTGTTCAAGAAGGTTAAGAAGCTACCTGAACCTAAGTGGGAAAACATGAATCGTCATGAAATGACCTACTTAGGTTGGAATGACAATGGTAGCCAAAAGAAGTACATCGTCGCACCACGCGATGGTAAGTTGGTGGGCATCTATGGTGATTTCGATCCAAAGCCGTTGAACGGATTGTGTGCCATCTGTCACCAACTAGGAACTGTTTCAATGTTCCTATCAAAGGTGAAGTCACGAGGTGCTGAAGGTAATTATACGAAGCGCGGTAATCTTATTTGCCGTGATAGCTCACTTTGCAATGCGCAATTGAGCAGCCTTGACTACCTTGCAAGCTTTGTCGAAACGACGCTTGTTAAGTAAGAATAGCTAACTAATGAACGACCTGACTGGCAAGCAACGTCTCAGGTCGTTTTGTTGTATACTACCTGTATTCAAACGGGTACGAGGAGTAATATCATGCAACTCAAATTAGATCAAGATGGTTTTATTGATGAAGCGTTGGTGGACGATGTGCGAGCTGGCTTATCGACGGCTGGGACGGCATTGGGGCCAATCAACAAGCGGACGTTGAAGCGTAATCGCCAACAATTTAGAGACTTAACGGCATCATTTGCTAAGCAAACTGAATGGGTGAATGCCCAACAATTAAGCGCAGCAATTTTGGATGATGTGTATTTGGTGACTAACAAGCCAACGATTGCATGGGACGTCGAAGATGTGTTGCTTGGATTGACCTTTACAATTGGGTCGCATGATCAATTTCAAGCATTGGATGATGAAACAATCATTGCATTCACGACAGATTTGCTACAATTCTTGGCTTTGAATGGAATGGTACAAGTTGATTTGGCGCCGAGCCTTGCTGAACAATGGGTGGTTGCTGAATTAGCCGCCTACCGCGAAAACTTGGCTAACGAGTCACTGACCGACGAGGCGACACAAACGACCGATACGATTAAGCCGTTGTTGGCTAAGCTGGCCACACAATCCCAATTTGTGGCACTGGACAGTGCCGTACAAGAGTCGATGGTGACGACAATGCTACCGCTGTTCGCTGATATGATGCGTGAAATTGCCCATGAACCACTCGGCAAGTGGACGACGAACGGCTTAAAGCGCATTTTGTTTAATTACTTTGTGCCAACAGTGGTTTTGACTGTTGAGCAACAACAAAACTTACCCGATGTGATTGCGATGTTTATTGAAGCTAATCCGGTCGTGGCCGTTGATGCGCCAACGTTTATGGCGACTGCGCAACAACTTGCTTGGCAGTTTGAACATGAGGCATCATACCCAGGTTACTATTCAGCTGATAAGCGCGTGGCAACGGTTGCCACTGAGGCCGGCATCAGTTTGAATGATCAACAAGCATTGGACGAATTCGCGGATGACTATTGGGCTAGCAAGGCGGGCCAAGAGAAGTTTGGCGCAATTGGTCGAGGTTTTGGTGGTCTATGGGATTACTTGGAAAATGAACGTTTGTTCCAAGATGTTAAGTTGAAAAACCAAGACGCACGCTTGTTCTACCAATACATGGAACCGTTCTACATTCAAAGTTTGGATCCGGATTGGGAAGCTGATTATGACTTTGAACGTTGGCAAAAAACGATTGCCCACAACACACAGTTAGCAGTGTTGGATGCGCTGTATGGTCGAACAAAGGTTGAGATGATTAAGCACATTGCGATGGCGTTCGGCCACCAATCAGCGGATGAGACCCACCATCAAGTGCAGGTTTGGTTGCAACAAATTAATGATTTGCTGGGACCGGTTGTGCAACTGAATGACCGTGGCCAAGTGGTTTTTGATGATAAAGAACGTTTATTGCAAGCGGTTCAGAAGGAAGTACACCAAACTGAATTGGCGAAGCTACCAGTATTGATGGCGACAACGCCCGCTGAGTTGCGTGAGCAAAATCATAACCAAGTTGATATCTTTATTGAGAAGTTGCAAATTCAATTAGGGGATGTGTTGGAAGCTGATCAAATTCGTTTGGCTGAAGAAATCCTTGATAATCTCACGGAGACGGCGGGTGGACAATGGCAAATGCCGCTACAAGCGCTATCAGATGAGAACTTCACGAAGGTGTTGGCCAGCGAATTGTTTGGCGTGTTAACCATGCGCCAAGCCTATTTCGGGTTACAGATCATCATTGCTTTCTTGGATAACTCCCGCGCTTTAGCAGAATTAACCAAGCCACGCTTCGATGAATTTGTCCGCCTCATTAAGACAATGCAAGACCAACAAGTGTCACAATACTTGTTGGATATCGCTGAACGAATGACGCTTGAAACGCCAATTTAATTGATAATGAAACTCCTGATTAGCGCCATGCTAGTTGGGAGTATTTTTTTGCGCTATTGCAACACTGACCCGTATTTTAAAATCGTCCTATATATGATATAGTTTTAGATACTAGATGGTTTAGTTATTAAACATAAGTATTTTAACCAGAAGGTCGAGGGGGAATTTGAAATGGCTAAAGTAAAAATTGTAACTGACTCAACAGCGCGTTTGACGCCGGAAGAAGTGGCTGCATATGATATTGCGGTTGTACCTCTAACGGTGATGATTGATGGCGTGGTGTACCACGATGGGGTATCAATTACACCAAGCGAATTTATTGAGAAGATGGCGGAAGCTAAGGCGTTGCCAACGACATCACAACCATCACTGGGCGCGTTTACGGAAATTTATGAAACGATGCCAGAAGATGTTGAAATCTTGTCATTGCATTTGACGAACAAGTTGTCAGGGACGGTGCAAGCTGCTGAACAGGCATCACGCATGGTGCCACAAGATGTTGTTGTGCGTGATTCGAACTACATTGATCGTGCCTTGGCGATGCAAGTGTTGGTCGCTGGTCGCATGGCCGAAGCTGGTGCAACACGTGATGAAATCTTGGCAGAATTGCAACGCGTTGAAGATAACACGGAATTGTACCTAACTGTTAGCACGTTGAAGAACTTGGTCGCAGGTGGTCGTTTGTCAAAGACGGCGGGATTGATTGGTTCTTTGTTGGATATCAAGGTTGGGGCACACGTGCCACTTGGTCAAATCACGATGGAAGTTAAGGGTCGTGGTAAGAAGACAATCAAGGCCTACCAAGACTTGATTTTTGAGCGTATGCAAGCGGAAGAAAACGGCATTGCGGTTATCGGTATTTCACTCGCTGATGCAGCTGAAGATGCTGAAAACTTGGCAGCGCGTGCCCGTGAGTTGTTCCCTGATGCAATTGTGGATATTGCGGAAACAACGCCAATCGAGTCAACACACGCTGGCCCAGGTGCAATGGGTATTTCTTACTTGAAGAACTACGCCTAATTAATTTGAATAAAGATCAATGCTGATGGTTGTTAAGCCATCGGCATTTTTTATTTCCCATTGAGCTTTTGAGAGGGGTATTCTGGATAATTCTGGTATGCTGAATTCATAGAACGCCATGCAATTCTATTGGAGGGGCCACATGAAAAAATTAGTACAGTGGGGAATTGGTATTTTGGGTGTTGCTGCCGCGGTTGGGATTGGTTATGTCGGGATGGGGATGATCAGTGATGCCCACTCAACGGATAAGGTCACCACGAGTGCAAAGCAACAATCACCAAGTGAACACCAGACTGATAAACCTAAGCAACAGAAAACAATTTTTCAGCAAATTGCCGGCCGAGACTTCTGGTTCACATCCGGAGCTGGTGGCTGGCGCACTGTCATGACTATTAATGAAGATGGGACATTTTCTGGGAAGTTTACGGATTCAGATATGGGTGATATTGGGACTGATTATCCCAAGGGGAGCATGAAGATTTCGGAATTCACGGGCCGTTTAGAAAATGTGCAAAAGGTATCGGATACCGCCTACACAATGACGGTGGCGCAACTTGATTACAATCCAGCGGATGTGACAACGATTGTTGATGGTGTGCGTGAAATCACAGCTGAGCCTTACGGCATTGGGTTAAATGATGCCATCACGATTTATTTGCCCGGTCAGGAAGTTGATCGGAACGATACCACGTACCGTATGTGGCTGGGAACTGGTGGACCGTATGGTGACACGACGGCTTTCATTCAAAACGAGAAATTCACGTTGCCAACCTTATTTGATACTACGCAACACTATGCCTGGATTGTCTATCCGGCATCACAAGTATAAGAAGTTTGAAAACACTGAACGGGTCAACTGTTCAGTGTTTTTTGTATGAAAGGCAGGGCTTCATCCCCACAATATTCAAATTAACTTCGTAAGATAGGGTGAATAAAGTTATTGAGGGGGTAAATATGGCTACAAAGCAATTTACAGACATCAATGGCAAACCGTTCAATCGTAATGCGATGGTTGCGGTGCTATTGATTGGAACGTTTGCCGGAGCGCTGATGCAGACATCGCTCGGAACAGCCATTCCAACGCTGATGCGTGATTTCGATATTACGTTAGCGACCGCACAACAGGCAACGACTTGGTTTATGTTGGCGAATGGGATTATGATGCCGGTTTCGGCATTCTTATCAACCCGTATACCGACGAAAGTGTTGTACATCACAGCGTATTTGCTGTTATTTATCGGTATGACCATCACGTCGCTGACACCAGCCGACCATGATATGTGGTGGATGTTCCTAGCTGGCCGAATCATTGCCGCGATTGCGGTTGGTATTTCGATGCCACTAATGCAGGTTGTTATGGTGAATATTTTCCCAGCCGAGGCACGTGGGACAGCCATGGGGTTGAACGGAATCGTCATCGGATTAGCGCCGGCGATTGGGCCAACGTCATCTGGCTGGTTGCTACAAAAGCACGGGACAGTAATGGGTTTGAACTTGAACGGCTCGTGGCGTTTGATTTTCCATTTGCCAATGGCTGTGCTAGCGCTAGTCATCATTGCCGCGCCGTTCTTTATTAAAAACGTCATTAAGAATGAACGCATGAAACTTGATTTACCATCACTGGTCATTTCAACGGTTGGGTTCGGCTCATTCTTGTGGGCGTTTACCAACGTTGCAACCGATGGCTGGGGCAACGTGAAAACGGTTATTGCACCAATGATTATAGGTGCCTTAATTATTGTGCTATTCGTGCTACGTCAGTTACGTTTGGATGAGCCGTTTGTGGACGTTCGTGTGTTTAAGAATAGGCAATTCACGTTGACGACCATCTGTGTGATGATGTCGATGAGTGCCATGATGGGGGTTGAAATGATGCTTCCAACGTACTTGCAGAACGTGCACTTGTTAACGCCGTTGCAATCAGGACTAACATTGATGCCAGGGGCACTGATGATTGGTGTTATGGCAGTGTTGGCAGGACGTGATTATGATCGAATCGGGGCAAAGCGTCTGACAATTACCGGCTTTACATTTGTGACAATTGGGACGTTACCATTCTTGTTCTTGTCACCAACAACGCCAACACATTTCATCACGACCCTGTACGCAGTGCGTATGTTTGGAATTGCAACTGCACTAGTACCGTTGACGGCGATGGCGATGGCGGTATTGCCAAAGAACGAAGCGCCACACGCGACCGCGGCAAACAACACAGCCCGTCAGGTAGCGTCAGCAATCGTGGTGGCCTTGCTGTCATCAGTGACGCAGAACGTCATTGCTAATCACGAGCCAGCCAAACACTTGAAAACGACGAACCCATTACAATATGGTGCTGATTATTTGGAGGCCTCAATGAAAGGGTTCCACGTGTCATTTGCAATTGGTTTGAGTTTCGCGATTATTGGGATTATCGTCGCACTGTTCTTGAAGGGCGGTAAGATTGTGCCAGTAGCAGCAACGAATGAGGAGGATGCAGCATGATTATTCCGATTTTAGCAGTTGTCGCGATTCTAACTTACTTGGCATGGATTCGGATTGAGCCGCTGGCCTGGCGTATTCCGCTGGGACTGATCAGTGGGACGGTCTTCGTGGCCTTGGTGATGTTATTGTTAGTTAATTTTGATCGTCATTACGGCATGGAGAAGGTTACTAAGACTGAGACGCAACAGATTTATTCGGCGGTTGGTGATAAGTTGCCAATTGGTATCCTGGTGACGAAGGAGTTGGGAACGAAGGCTGATAACTATGTGTTGGTCTACGCTGATAAGCCAACTGGCAAGGCGACTGCGCATTTTGTGCCTGATACCAAGCATATGGTTAAAGCAGTAAAAAAGAGCGCAACTTATCGAGAAGCCAACGTTTCTAAAGCGACCGTTAAAACAACCACCACGCGTTGGGAGTGGCAAAACGAGGCTTTTAAATTTCTACTTGGTTTTGGCGGTGAAGGTGGCACAATTGCGAAGCAGAGCTCAGTTGTCACGATTCCGAAGTCGAGCTGGTTGGCGGTAACCGACACGCAAGCTAAGCGTTTGACAAAGATGCAAGGCGACCAAGATGCGACACAACAACAAGCTTTGCAGCAAGCGGTGGCTGAGCAAGTCATGGCTTATCGTGAAGCAAATCCAACGGCGACACCAGCACAGCTAGCCAAAGTTGAACAAAAGGTGACGACTGAAACAACGCTGGCAGCGGTCAAAAAGATGTTGGCTGAAAACTAATGCCCTTTTTCTGACCACCTTGGCGAAGTGGTCGTATCATATTGCGTATGAAGTTGAAAAGAGGTCTGAACGATGTCATTTTTACACGAAACATACACACTAAATAACGGCATGTTGATGCCAAAGATTGGCTTGGGAACTTGGCAACAAACCAAGCAACAAGCACACGATTCAGTTGCGGCTGCTTTGGCGGCTGGCTACTTGTATGTTGATACGGCGCAGATGTATCAAAACGAAGATGCGGTGGGGGCTGCGATTGCAGAATCTGGCATTGATCGCGACACGTTGACGATTTCAACTAAGATTGACGCCAGCATTAAGGATTACCGCCATGCGGCTGAGTCAATCGATGCCTCTTTGGCGGCATTGAACATGGACTACATTGATTTGTTGTTGATTCACGCACCACGTCCTTGGAATCAAATGGAAGTGCCAAACGTGCGTCCAAGTCGTGGTAATAACTACTACGAGGAAAACTTGGCGGTTTGGCAAGCGATGGAAGAAGCAGTCCAAGCTGGTAAGGTAAAGAGTATTGGCGTGTCTAACTTCAACAACGAAGATGTGAAAAACATTTTGGATAATGGTTCAATTACACCGGCGGTTAACCAAATTATTTATCACATTGGGATGACGCAAGACGTGAACCAACCGTTTGATGAAGCGAATGGGTTGCTAGTTGAAGCATACAGCCCAATTGGGACGGGCCGTCTGTTGCGCATGCCAGAGTTGCAAGAAATTGCCGCACACTACGATCGCTCGGTTGCGCAATTGGCTATCCGTTATGCTTTGGCTAAGGGCACATTGCCACTACCAAAGGCTAACCACCCAGAATATGTTGCGCAAAACGCGGATGTTGATTTTGAAATCAGTCCAGCTGATATGCAACTACTGGATGCAATTAAGATGCCATACTAACAACAAACGAAAAACGCTCTTACCGCAACGAAGTGGTAAGAGCGTTTTGTATTACTGAACAGTTGAAACATTGAATGTGACTGGATAATCATTTGTGCCTTGCGCGAGTGTAATACGGGCTGCTGTAAACTGCATCTGTTGATAGTCGAAGTCATTCGAGTCAGTCAGCACAATGAAATTACCAGACTTTGAATCACCGGGTTCAAGGATTCCAGTATTAAATTGGTCGTACATGTAGTGACCGACACGCATGTCAGAATGCGTAAAGGTTTGGCCGTTCCCATCAACTAGCGTCCAACCAGCAACGTTGGTGTTCAATAAATTGATGGCTTGGTTGGTGTTATTGGTGATGGTAACGCGGAGTGTGACACGATAAAATTCGTATGGCAATGACACGTCAGCCTTCACAAATTCCTTTTCGGCTGGTGAGAAAAGTGATTCTAGATTAGTCGTATCCAAAATGTTGATATGTGAAATAGAGAATTGCAGGCCGTTAGCCGTGGTGTTCATGCCAATATCTTTATCCATAAACGTTGATTGATAGTCTTGATGATTATTAGCGGGTGCGCGTGAGTAATCGATGGCCGATGAACTCGATGCACTTGCGGCACTCGAGCTGCTAGAAGTAGTCGAAGATTGTGCGGTCAAAGGTGCAGAAGTGTCATTAAAATCGTGAACGGTATATCTGGTTGCTTTTGGTCCGTAAATAGCGATAACATAGAAGCCAAGCAATAATCCGCTGAAAATCACGAGTATTAAGATTTGGCGGGTTAATTTGGTCATGGTTCGGCTCCTGTTTTTTTAACAGTATACACCTAGTATAAAAGGGGCGACTAGTGACTGCCGTAGAAAACGAGGGAAGCAGAGTAGATGTTGTTAAATCTGAGAACGCTAACGGCGGTTGAATTACGTCGCAATAAATTAATTGCCGTCTTTTTGATGGGGGCCCTTGGCCTGGAGCTGACGACGGTTGCACCGCGCGCCAGTGTCGTGATTTTGATTGGTGCCGTCGTGTCCGGCGTTTTGCCGAATGATAAGGTGGCGGTGCTGTGGCTAATGCCAGCGACATTGTTGGTTGGTGTGCTGTTTCTAACGCAACCAACTTGGCTGGTGAAAGGTATTTTTGCCGGCGTTGTGTTACTTGTTCGGTTTGGGTTATTGCAAGACAAACCGATTACGCAAGGGGCGACGTTGCCAACTAAATATACGTATGATCTGACTGGATTATCACGCAAAGATAAGCAAGCTTTTCAAAAGGCGTTCGCTGTCGGTTATGAGGATATCCAAGCTATCAATGTGGCAGTTAAGGACGACGCGCAGTTGCAAACAATTGCGGATCAATACCAATTCGAATTGTTCACGGATAACATTATGGCAACATTAGCTGAGAAACCGGAACGTCTTGTGTTGGCGGATGAGTTCCTTTATAACCACGTACCAAACACGTTGAAAATCGTCCGTATGTACATGACTGTGCAAAAGCAGACATCAGTATCACAAGTCGCTGATGAACAACTCGTTCAAGCGCAAAATACATTGGTTGCGTTGTTTAAAGAAATAAAAGTGGATTACCACGTCCTGACGCAAGTCGATTCGCAAGCGCTATCAGAGCAAATTGCGATTGCGCAGCAAACGATGTACAACCGAAATTAAATAATAATCGTGAGCTGGTTTTCCAGCTCTTTTTTTACGCAAAAATTCAAATTAACCCAGTATGATAGAGGCAAAGGGGGGTGACGGATTTGGATGAAAAAGACAAAGAGCTGGATCAATTGATTTATGATACGTACGGCATTATTGAGTCGGAACCAGATGAAACCAAGCCGACACCTCGTAAACCGCGCCACCGTCGCCGGCTTATCTACACGAGCATTATTTTGCTGCTGGTGTTCGGATCGGTTGGGAGTAGCTTTGAACCGATTATGAGTGCGATTAACTACAGCTCGCAGCGACGCCAATTGAATAATTTAACGATTAAACAGGCCGAGACGGGTAATGAAAAGTTGCTTCGAAATGGTGGTTTCGGTCCGACAAGTGATTCACTAGGGATGTACACTGGTAAAAACGGTGAGCTAACCGTTGCAATTGTGCAATCAGATTTTCAAACGACAACGCCGAATGTGCAACGTGCACTTAAAGGCGCGATTAAATTTT
This sequence comes from Weissella confusa, assembly GCA_041871065.1. Lineage (NCBI taxonomy): Bacteria > Bacillati > Bacillota > Bacilli > Lactobacillales > Lactobacillaceae > Weissella > Weissella confusa. The sequence goes on from CP168942.1 coordinate 392,461, forward strand.
GGCGGGTGAAATCACAGGGCAAAATTAATATCAAAGAAGTTCAGCAGCGCCAGAGTCCAGATTTACTCGTACGAGCCGGTGCGATGGGGGATGAAGGGACTGACGCGGGAACGCACGCGTTGGCTTGGATGAATCCATCAACTGGTGAGCTACGTGTTTCAGGCGATGTGTTGTCATTGTCGAATCAAAACACGTTGACGAAAACGCTGGCTCATGAACTTGGACATGCCCTGGGGTTAGGTCATACGACTGATGGCCACAATATCATGAGTGCGATGCTTTCGCCAAAAGCAGATGAGGTTTCAACGAACCAACTGACGCACATTGAGACGTTCCAATCTGAACGTTGAACCAAGGTGAAAACAGTACATCATGCTAGAATTAACTTATCAATATGAATGAGGTGATAGGTCATGGATGAAGCATTGGCAAATGATGTGCAACGATTTGTTTTGGCACAAGAAAACGCAAACAGCTTTCAAACGGCGGTTGATGAATTGACGGCTGGTAAGAAGGATTCACACTGGATGTGGTGGGTATTCCCCCAGTTGCGTTCACTAGGTTCAAGTGAACGTGCGGTTTATTATGGTGTGGCAGATGCAGATGAGGCTCGTGCTTATTTGGCAAACGAGACACTAGCTGAGCGTTTGTTGCATGTCACGAAGATTGTTTTGGATTTGAAGGCAGCCAACATTGTTGATGTCTTTGGGGATGTTGATACGCGCAAGTTGCAAGCATCATGGACGCTGTTTGAAGCAGTCGCAGATAACAAAGTACCATTTGCAGAAGGACTAGATTTCTACTTTAACGGGGAACGTCATTCAGCAACATTGGCCGAATTGTAATCAATGATGGGCACTCGGAAATTCGAGTGCCTTTTTTGTACCCACGCGAATTCAAAGTGTTAACATTTAGGTGTTGAAAAGAAACGAGGCTTATTAGTGATGAATCAAACAGTATTAAAAGCAGTAGAACGTGTCACTTGGAACACAGAACACCACTTCTTGCATATTAAGAATCAACACGAGTTCAAGCGCCAACTAGCGGTGCAATTCGAAATGGGGTATTCGGATGCCCGTTTCATTCAATTCTTCTTGGAAACGCAAGAAAGCGATGATGACATCTGGCAAACGTTTACAGATGCCTTTGAAAAGGTGACGGCGTTTGAGTACGCGTTTATCGCAGGTGGTTTGGAAGGCTTCAATGAGCAATTTGGGGATCAAATGGCTGCTTATGATGAAGCGCACCAAGAGTTACTAAGTATTTTGGAACAGGTAAAGTTGTTAGCAACAACGTTTTAGGGGGCAATCACAAATGTTTGATTACAAGGCATATTTCAAGGAACGCACGATGCGTGATTACACAGTTGCCATGGTTTTGCGCATGATGGCGGACAATGGCTACATGGGACAACATGCCGTTGATGTGTTGTCTGAGACCAATGCAGAGATTACGTCAGAACCATTCCCAGGCGAGGCAGGACTACGTCAATTGTACGTTCACATCGATGGACAACAATTTGTCGTTCGATTTAAGGTGAACCTAGAGACCGGTGACACGACAGTTCGTGACGCTTGGCGTAATGATGAGCAAACCCATGTTGATGAGTTGAACTTCATCGACTATTGGTACCCAACTTACTTCCCTGATGGTCAGGTAGCTGATCGTGTAAAGGATTGGTATGCAGTTGCGGATGCTAAGCTACAATTTAAGGCGTAACGAGTAATGAGACCTGTAAAATTTGTACAGGTCTTTTTTGTGTCAAAAATTATCAATCCGTGGGACGTTACGTTTCTGCTTCGTCCAAAATGATGGACAAGGCACATAAAGCCCATAAAAAGGACACGAATAAAACAATGAATGCGATTTCAAGGACATAGCTTATTCAAACAATCGCCTAAAATTAGAAGATTATATAGGGTAGACTGTAAATAACTTGGAACGACATTGTGAACTGTGGTGGCTCATGAAAAGTTTTTTCAGGGTATTGGACGGAGAAAGGGCACTTTCTTTTTAGAGGAGTAAAACGATGAAAAAACGATCAGCAATTTTATGTTTTGTCACCTTTATGGCAATGAACGTGGCAACGTTGGGAGCAGCAAGCGCAGATGCTGTACGCCCAGTTGTAGCCCAATCATCTTTGATTGAGAAATTCGACGAGATGATTCAAGGTGTTAAAGACAAGTTTAGTGGGCACACAGAATCTGACTATAATGAACCAATTATTGAATCACCCGATGGCGAAACGAAGCCTACGCAGGTGACAGATATTTCGGTTTCGGAAAATGCAAAGTCAGAGCCCGTGATTGTCGGAGCAGTTGATACACCAGACTTGGAAAATCGCCGTTGGGCCCGTGATGTGAACGCTGGCCGTACGGAAGAAGGTGTTTGGCCAGTTCGCATGGCTAAGAACCATCCAATTGTCTTTTTGCTAACGATGTTAGTCATCGGTAACGCGTCAGCTGTCTTTGTTTATCGCGTTAAGCGCCGCCCAGTTACATCAGAAATCTAAAAAAACGCCCTCGCACTAAATTTGTGCGAGGGCGTTTTGCTATTTTTGCTGTAGGAAAATAACCAACACAGTGATTGCTTGTAGTAGGGAGAAAATGCCCATACGGTACTTAGGCTTCAAGTCGAGATTAATTAGAACCATCCATGTGAAGACGATAATGATAATTGCTAGTAAGGTCCATAAGTTCCATGGCAACGTTAAGACATCCAGCAAAAGAATGATACCGAAGGCCAAAGATGTGGCACGCTTGTTGCGCCCGGTTGGTACGAAAATGCTACTCATGTAGTACAGGTAACTGAATAGCAATGGCAACAAACTTAGAATAAATGGTAGTGTCAGATAAGTGTTTTGTTGATAGAAAATGACGACCGGCATGGCTAATGTGGCGATGCCAGAATACATAATTAAACCAAGAATGTTTTGTAGGTTTAACCACTTAACATTGATCAACAGTAACGCTAGAGGCAACAAACCTAACAAGATGATTTGTTGAATCGTGACTTGTTTATATAGGAAGTACAAGAAGACAATTGGAATCAAGATAACTGCGAAGTTTAACCAGCGTGAGAAACCGCGGTTAAAGGTTAAGAAAATCGCCAACGCCAAGATAAGACTGTAGGTCATCAAAAGTGGGTTGTGTTGCCATTGACCACTCGTCAAATTTTTTGAATAAATGAGTGGATAAACCCACCAAATTGCTAGTTGTGACACAACAGCAAACAAAATCGAGAACCACTGAATTTGTTGCCACTGTGGTCGGTTGTCGATGTGTTGTTGTCGACGCTGTGGGCCGCGGTGAAGTGGTTCGGTTGATGAAACCGTGGCTTGTGGTCCATCTAATTGGTTGAGTCGATTTAAGCTGGCTTGATAATCGTCATTCATGAACGGCCTCCTTTTTAATGATATTTTTCATCTAAATGTAATTAACTAAACTAACCTTATAATTGTAGCAAATTCGGCGCAGTCTCGGACAGTTTGTTATAATGACTTTTAGGTAAAAGAGTGAATTAATTGTGAAAGGGAAGCAGAACAATGACGATTAAGTTAATTGCAACCGATATGGACGGTACATTGCTACGTGATGATCGCACATTTGACTATGCACGAATGGAGGCATTGTTAGATCAAATGGACGAACGTGGCATCCGCTTTGTCGCAGCAAGCGGTAACCAATATAAGCAACTGCGTTCTTATTTTGAACCGGTTAACCCTGACCGCATTACGTATGTATCAGATAATGGTGCGTTGATTACCCACAAGAATACAGTGTTGGCTGAATCAGCATTGTCACCTGACCAAATTGCACGTGTCTTGCAATGGAATGCTGAGACACATGCGCACATGGATAATTTGATTATTTTGTCAGGAACGAATGGGGCCTATGTTTCAAACCATGCGACGCCTGAAATGATTGCGGCTGTTAAGACGTTCTATCCAACGGTTCACCAAGTTGAAAAGTTTATGGATGTCGAAGATAGTATTTTCCGCTTTTCATTAGTTTGGGACCAAGACGTTGATGTGCACCATCACGTGCAACAATTGCGCGATGTCTTCGGTGAAGAGTTGCACACCACGGGTTCAGGATTCGGATCGGTTGATATCTTAGCGCCAGGGGTTAACAAGCGTACTGGCCTGGAACAACTAGCAGCGGAATGGAATATTAAGCCAGAAGAAATGGCGGCCTTCGGAGACAATGGTAATGATTTGGAAATGCTTCGCTACGTGAAGTACCCATTTGTTATGCCAAACGCCGAGGACTTTATGAAGGTTCGTATTAATAATTTGGCCGTAAACGACAATAATCACAACGGGGTTTTGGATACAATTGAAGCCTTGTTGGGTGGTGCGTTTGATGATGACGATGAGTCAGTTTTTACTAAGTAAGCGTTATCGTTGGACTAAAAGCCTATACGCAGTCTGATAAACTGCTATAATGGGTAAGATTGACATGCGTAACTAACTTATTGGTTGCGCATTTTAGATTTATAGAGGCGGAGGAAACGTTGTGTTTTTCAAAAAGCGACGAGTCATCGATTCAGAAACAACGACACAATTAGATAAGACACGCATCCCTAACCATATTGCGATTATTATGGATGGAAACGGACGCTGGGCTAAGCGACAAAACTTGCCTCGTGTAGCCGGTCACCAACGCGGTATGGAAGTGGTTAAGGATATTACCAAGGCAGCCAGTGATTTGGGTGTTAAGGTGCTGACATTGTACGCATTTTCAACTGAAAATTGGAAGCGTCCTGAGACTGAAGTCGGGTTCTTGATGAAGTTGCCAGGGAAGTTTTTTGATACCTTCGTACCTGAGCTGATTGAAAACAATGTCCGTGTCAATGTGATGGGGTATATTGATCAACTGCCTGCTGATACGCAACGTGCCGTTAATGATGCGATTGCGCAAACTGCTAATAATACGGGGATGGTTTTGAACTTTGCCTTGAATTATGGTGGTCGCGCTGAAATCGTGACAGGTGTGCAAACGTTGGCCGAACAAGTTGCGGCTGGCGAGCTTAAGCCTGAAGAAATTAATGAAGCAACGATTAGTGGCGCTATGATGACGGCACCACTTGGCGAATATGCAGATCCAGATTTGCTAATTCGTACCAGTGGCGAAATGCGTTTGTCTAATTTCTTGTTGTGGCAATTGGCATACGCTGAATTCGTCTTTGTTGACGAGCACTGGCCTGAGATGACACAATCTGTTTTCGAAGGAGCCATCGCAACCTACCAATCACGCGATCGTCGTTTTGGTGGCATTGCAGAAAATAAAAGTGATAAAAAATAGAGGAAGTTTAGGACTATGAAGACACGTGTCATTACGGCCATTGTCGCATTGGCGATTTTCTTGCCAATTTTGTACGCTGGCGGTATTTGGATTCAAGTGGCAGCATCAGTGCTTGCAGTGATTGCAGCTGCGGAAGTCGTCTTGATGCGCAAGACGTTGTTGGTTGATTTTGGAGCAATTTTGACGATGATTGGTGCTTTGGTGATGACGTTACCAGTCAATTTGTGGGATGCCATTCAAACGCCAGTTGTTTTGCACCGCTCATCATTGTTGTACATCTTTGTTATCTTGATGTTGTTGCACACGGTGATTGCTAAGAACAAGTTTAGCTTTGAGGATGCCGGTGTATTCACGTTGACGATGATGTACGTTGGTATGGGATTCGGCATGATGGTGGCCGCACGTAACACTGGCTTGGATACGTTGATGTTTGCCTTCTTGATTGTTTGGTTGACGGATTCAGGCGCTTACATGATTGGTCGCAAGCTTGGTAAGCACAAGCTAACGAAGATTTCACCGAACAAGACTTGGGAAGGTTCAATTGGTGGAACGGTGGTTGCGGTAATTGCAGCAGCCGTTTACACGTACTTCTTCCCACAAGCCTACAGCTGGCCAGTTATGATTGTCATCAGCATCGTGCTTTCAGTAGCCGGTCAATTCGGTGATTTGATTGAATCTGGTTTGAAGCGTTTCTACAAGGTGAAGGACTCAGGAAATGTCTTGCCTGGTCACGGTGGTATTTTGGATCGTTTTGACTCAATGTTGATTGTTTTGCCATTGATGTACTTGATTGGTTTGTTCCACTAAACTAAAAGATTCGTAAGCCTGGGGGAAATTAAAGTTTCCTTCAGGCTTTTGTTGTATACTAGGCCTAGCATAATGGGAACACGTGGAGAGTTTAACTGATGACAACAATTATTACGTTTATTTTGGTGTTCGGCCTGTTAGTGGTCGTGCACGAATTTGGACATTTTTATTTTGCGAAGAAGTCCGGCGTTCGTGTCCGTGAGTTTGCAATTGGGATGGGGCCCAAGTTGCTACAGACGCGACGCAACGGTACGACCTATACGATTCGTATCCTGCCAGTTGGTGGTTATGTTCGTATGGCGGGACGCGCGGAGGCTGAAGAAGAAAGTATTCGCCCAGGTATGACGGTCGTCGTTGTTGAAACGGACGGTGTTGTAACACGCTTGAATTTGTCAGAACAAACTGAATTGGTCGGTGGTCGTGCCTTAACTGTCAACCGCATCGACTTGGTGGATGACATGTTTATTGAAGGTTACTGGGATGGGGATGAGTCAACGTTGGTTAAGTTGGCCGTTGATCACGATGCGTCAGTGATTGAAGCTGACGGTACCGAAGTCCTAGTTGCACCACGTGATACGCACATTGAATCAGCTAAGTTGTGGCAACGTGCTTTGATTAACTTCGCTGGTCCGATGAACAATTTCATTTTGACGTTGGTGTTGTTCCTTGGTTTGGCATTTGCAATGCCTGGCGTGACAACGACAACGTTGCAATCAATCGCGCAAGATTCACCAGCAGCGAGTGCTGGCTTGAGAAAGGGCGACACAATCGAACAAATCGCCGGCGTTAAAATGACTTCTTGGCAAAAGATGCAAGATACGATTCAAGCATTGCCAGGTAAGAAGACGACAGTAGTGTACGAACGTGATGGTAAGCAATTGACCACGAAGGTGACGCCTAAGTCGGTTAAGAATGGTGGTATGACGATTGGTCAAATCGGGGTGACACCAACCACAACCAAGGCGGTCGGACCACGTGTGGCGTATGCTTTCCGAGCTACAGGACAAGCGATGACGCAGATTTTCCGCGCGATTCAGAACTTGGTGCAAGGATTCTCACTGAATAAGTTAGGTGGACCGGTTGCCATTTACAAGAATACGGAACAAGTTAGTTCATATGGGTTCTTGGCAATTGTGTCATTTGCAGCGTGGTTGTCAGTTAACTTGGGCATGATGAACTTGCTACCAATCCCTGGTTTGGATGGCGGTAAGTTGTTGTTGAATGCAGCTGAAGCAGTCATCCGTCGTCCGGTACCTGAAAAGATTGAAACAACGGTCACGTTGGCTGGTGTTTTGTTCTTGGTACTGTTGATGGTGGCGGTTACTGGAAACGATATTTTGCGTTATTTTTTTAAGTAAGTGAGGAAGGGATGCCGATTCGGCATCCCTTTTTGTATACTTTGTGCGAATGAGTAGGGTAGTTCTTGGGTAACTGTGGTAAACTAGTAAAAGAATTTTTAGTGACGTTATGTCGTCAAGATTAGGGATGAGGGAAGGTTTCCATGAAACAATCAAAGGTTTTTATTCCAACTTTGCGTGAAACTCCAGCCGACGCTGAAGTTATCTCGCACCAAATGATGTTGCGTGCCGGTTACATGCGTCCGGTTTCAGCCGGTGTTTACGCATACTTGCCATTGGCACAACGCGTTTTGAACAAGATCAACACGATTATTCGTGAAGAGATGGAGAAGATTGACGCGATTGAAATGTCAGCACCAATGCTTTTGCCAGCTGAAATGTGGCAAGAGTCAGGTCGTTATGACACGTACGGTCCAAACTTGTTTAAGTTGAAGAACCGTCACGACCGCGACATGATTTTGGGACCTACTCACGAAGAAACGATGACGACGTTGATTCGCGATGACATTAAGTCATACAAGCGTTTGCCATTGACGGTTTACCAAATCCAAACAAAGTTCCGTGATGAAAACCGTCCACGCTTCGGTGTTTTGCGTGGTCGCGAATTCATTATGAAGGACGCCTACTCATTCTCAGTTGACCAAGAAGGTTTGGATGAGTCATACAAGAACATGGAATCAGCCTACATCAACATTTTTGATCGTATTGGCTTGGACTACCGTGTCATCGTTGGTGACGCTGGTGCCATGGGTGGTTCAGACTCAAAGGAGTTCTCAGCTCCTGCTGAAGCTGGTGAAGATATCATCGCTTACTCAGATGAGTCAGATTACGCAGCTAACTTGGAAATGGCGAAGGATTTGTACACGCCTAACAAGTCACACGCGCAAATGGCTGATTTGGAAAAGATTGCCACGCCTGAAGTTAAGACGATCGAAGAATTGGCTGAATACTTGCAAACAACACCTGACCAATTGGTTAAGACGTTGTTCATGTACGCCGATGATCAACCTGTTTTGGTTTTGGTTCGTGGTGACTTCGAAGTGAACGAAGTTAAGGTTCAAAACTTCTTGCACGCTGACGAGTTGCGTATGGCAACTGAAGAGGAAGCGCAAGAAATCTTGGGTGCACCATTTGGTTCATTGGGACCAGTTGGTGTTGGTGAAGACGTTAAGATTATCGCCGACGAATGGGTAACTGACATGGTTAACATTACGGTTGGTGGTAACGAAGCTGGCTTCCACTACTTGAACGCCAACGTTGATCGCGACTTCCGCATCGACGAAGTGGCTGATGTTCGTACGGCTCGTGAAGGTGATTTGGCAATTGACGGTAAGGGTCACTTGCAATTTACTAAGGGTATCGAAATCGGTCACATCTTCAAGTTGGGTACGCGTTACTCAAAGACGATGGGCGCACAAGTTTTGGATGCTAACGGTCGTCAAGCTGATGTCATCATGGGTTCATACGGTATTGGTGTGTCACGTTTGTTGGCAGCGATTGCTGAGCAAAACGCTGACGAAAACGGTTTGGCATGGCCAACATCAGTTGCACCTTGGGATGTTCACTTGGTACCAATGAAGTACTCAGATGAAACGCAAAAGGCGTTGACTGACGATTTGAACGATACGTTGGTTGCAGCTGGTTACGAAGTTTTGGTTGATGACCGAAACGAACGTGCCGGTGTTAAGTTTAACGATTCAGACTTGATTGGTTTGCCAGTCCGTGTCACGGTTGGTAAGAAGGCCGGTGAAGGTATCGTTGAAGTTAAGTTGCGTAAGGCTGACGAAGCGATCGAAGTCCGTGCTGAAGAATTGGTGGCAACGCTACAAATCTTGTTGCACCCTGAAGTTGATGCACAAGCTTAATTAAAGATAGTTAGAAAGCTACCTGGTTAATGCCGGGTAGCTTTTTTGTTGGTTGTGATTGATAACGCTTTCATAAAATAGACACATTTTCGTGCAATACTAGTAAGTATCAAAGATAAGTGAAGGAGGACGACCGTATGCGCAAGTTTTTGTGGGCTGTCATTGCTGTGCTAACTGTATTGGCATTTACCCATTTCTAAATGCTGGTTTATTATTAGTTTAAGTTTGCGTGCGTAATATTAAGGATGTCGATAAGGGATACAGTGATATTCATTCGACAACCCATAAATACTACTCATAACCTACAGGTCTAACCAACCTGAAACCTACTCCTTAAAAATTTATGATATGCTGAGACATGTCATAAGAATAGATCGCCGAATTGCCCGTTCGGCTTGATCCGCTAAACGCTATCCATTAAGTTGGATGGCGTTTTTTGTTTGTATGTTAATTCGATACGTCGTTGTAACTAGAACAAGGTATAATTAAACGCATATTGAAAAATGAGAGAAGGGAGCCCCTAACATGGCGTTGACCGCACAAGAACAATTCCAAACGCTATTGCAACAATTGCAATATGAGGAAGTCCCTGCTAGTTTGCAGCAAACGGCATTGACCAAGCTAGCCGTGCACAAACAGTCTAAGGTTTGGCAATTCCACTTGGAAATGCCTGCGCTACCACCAGTGCAAGATATGGCTGCTTTGGTAGCACGTATGCAAACGGCTTTTGCCAATATTGCGCAGACCACTTACCAATTGCATTTGGCAACCCAGCCAGATGCCCAACAAATCGTTGATTATTGGACATGGGTGTTGCAACAACATCAAAATGAACCGGGTGCCTTCCGTCAGGCATTTGCCCATGTGTTGCCACAAATTGCTGACAACCAATTGCGTTTGACGTTTGATACAGCAGTTTGGGCGAACTACGCCCGTCAAACTGGATTGCCAATTATTGAAAACACCTACAAGAAGCTTGGGGTTGGTTATCAATTACCATTTAACATCCAAGTTGATGAACAATTGGCTGCTGAATCACACGCGCAAGTCATGGCGCAACGTGCTGCGCAGGATCAACAATTAGCTGAAATGGCCAAGGTGCAAATCGAACAAGCAGCCAAGCAACGTCAATCTGCGCCACGTAATGGTGGCGGCGGGAATGGTGCGCCAGGTACGCTTGGTCGCAAGATTGCTGCTGATTCTGAAATCACCAAGATGGCTGATATCGAGACTGAAGAACGTTCTGTTATCGTCGAAGGGTATGTCTTTGATGCCGAAGTCCGTGTTTTGAAGTCTGAACGTCAATTGTTGACGATGAAGGTGACGGACTACACGAGTTCATTTATCTTGAAGAAGTTCTCACGTGATGAAAATGATGAAGCGTTCTTTGCTGATTTGAAGCCGGGTACGTGGATTCGTGCGCGCGGTCCAATTCAACAAGACGACTTTGTCCGTGATTTGACGATGACGGCCTACGACATTGAAGTGATTAAGCACGCGCCACGCATCGATCCTTATGAAGGCGAGAAGAAGCGCATTGAATTGCACACGCACTCTGTTATGTCGACGATGGATGCGACTAACGGTATTGGTGACTACGTAAAGCAAGCAGCCAAGTGGGGCATGGATGCAATTGCCGTTACAGATACGGCCGGCGCCCAAGGTTTCCCTGAAGCAGCGTCATCAGCTGCTAAGAATGATATCAAGATGATTTACGGTGTTGAGGTTAACTTGGTTGAAGATGGTGAGCCGATTATCTTCCACCCAGATCACACCAAGCTTGATGAAGCTGAATTTGTGGTATTCGACGTCGAGACGACTGGTCTTTCAGCTGCCTATGATCGGGTAATTGAATTGTCAGCCGTCCGTATGGTTAAGGGAAACGTGGTTGCTGAATTCTCAGAATTTATCGACCCTGGCTTCCCACTAAGTCAAACCACGGTTGATTTGACATCAATCACGGATGACATGGTGCGTGGTTCTAAATCAGAAAAGCAGGTCTTTGAAGAATTCCGTGAGTTCTACGGGGATGCCATTCTGGTTGGACACAACGTGACATTTGACATGGGGTTCATGCAAGAAGGTTATGCCCGTCACGGGTTAGACCCAATCTCGAACCCAGTCATCGATACGTTGATTTTGGCCCGCTTCCTATACCCAAACATGCGTTCATACCGTTTGAACACGTTGGCTAAGCACTTTGGTATTGTGTTGGAGCAACACCACCGTGCCATCTTTGACTCTGAGACAACGGGTCATTTGAACCGTGTGTTCTTGGAGCAAGCACGTGAAGAGTATGGCATCGAGTATGCTGACCAATTGAATGACCACATGATGGACAACGATGCATGGAAGCACGGACGGCCTAATCACGCGGTTGTGTTGGTGCAAAAGCAAGAAGGTGTTAAGAACCTTTATAAGATGATTTCTGAATCAAACACGAAGTACTTGCAGCGTGTACCACGTGTACCGCGTTCTTTGTTGAACAAGTACCGTGAAGGATTGCTACTTGGAACCGGGGATAGTACCGGTGAATTCTGGGAAGCGTTGATGCAAAAGGGATATGCTGCAGCTAAGGCTAAGGCAGAATACTACGATTACATCGAAATTCAACCATCAGCTAATTATGTGCCAGCTTTGGAAGGTGAATTGATTCAAGACGAAGCCCGTTTGCGTGATTTGATGATGCAAGCCGTGAAAATTGGTGATGAATTGGGTAAGCCAGTTGTTGTTACTGGGGATGTGCACTATCTCAACCCTGAGGATGCTATCTATCGTAAGATTTTGATTAGCTCACAAGGTGGTGCTAATCCGTTGAACCGTTATAGTTTGCCGGATATGCATTTCCGCACGACCCAAGAATTGTTGGATGACTTTGCTTGGATGGGTGAAGACCTAGCTAAGAAGTTGGTCATCGATAATACACACGTTGTCGCCGATATGATTGATGAGGTTGAGGCAATTAAGGGTGGAAACTATCCACCTAACATGCCGACAGCTGACGATGAAATTCGTGAAAAGTCATATGCAACGGCTTATCGTATGTATGGTAATCCGCTACCCGAAATTATTGAGGCGCGTATTGAGCAGGAGCTACGTTCAATCATTTCCAATGGATTCTCGGTTATTTACTTGGTTGCCCAACGTTTGGTGGCGAAGTCGAATAAGGATGGGTACTTGGTTGGATCACGTGGTTCTGTTGGATCATCATTGATTGCCTTGCTAGCGGGGATTACGGAAGTTAACGCGTTGCCACCGCACTATCGTAGTGAGAGTGGTGACTATGTTGAATTCGTTGACCCACGTGAATATGAATCTGGTTATGACTTGCCGGAGAAGCTCAGCCCAATTGATGGGACGAAGCTGATTGGGGATGGCCACAATATTCCGTTTGAGACTTTCTTGGGATTTAAGGGAAACAAGGTTCCCGATATCGATTTGAATTTCTCGGGTGACTATCAGCCATTTGCCCACAACTACATGAAGTCACTGTTTGGTGAGAACAACGTGTTCCGTGCTGGAACAATTGCGACCGTTGCCGATAAGACAGCGTTCGGATACGTGAAGGCATATGAGCGTGACCACGATATTAGTTTCCGTGGTGCAGAGATTGAACGTTTGGCAATGGGTGCAACAGGTGTTAAGCGTACGACTGGACAGCACCCGGCCGGTATCTTGATCGTGCCGGACGATATGGAAATCTATGACTTTACGCCAATTCAGTTCCCGGCTGATGATTTGTCGGCTACTTGGCGTACAACGCACTTTGATTTCCACTCAATCCACGATAATATCCTGAAGATGGATATCCTGGGACACGATGATCCCACGATGATTCGTGCCCTACAGGATATGTCGGGTATCGACCCACAAACCATTCCGATGAATGACCCGGGTGTGATGAGCTTGTTCTCATCACCAGAGTCATTGGGTGTTGAAGAAGAGCAAATCTTCTCTAAGACGGGAACGTTGGGTGTGCCGGAATTTGGTACGGCCTTCGTTCGCGGTATGTTGGAAGAGACGCACCCGAAGAATTACTCAGAACTGCTACAGATTTCTGGTCTGTCTCACGGTACTGACGTGTGGCGTGGTAACGCCGATGAGTTGATTCAACGTGGTGTGGCGACAATCGGTACTGTTATTGGAACGCGTGACAAGATCATGACCGACTTGATTAACTATGGGGTACAACCCGAATCATCATTCCAAATCATGGAAAAGGTGCGTAAGGGTAAGGGTATCTCGGATGAGTACCAAGCCGAAATGCGTGCAGCGGGTGTGCCGGAATGGTATATCGAATCTGGTTTGAAGATTAAGTATATGTTCCCGCGTGCCCACGCGGCAGCCTATGTCTTGATGGCATTGCGCATTGCCTACTTTAAGGTATACTTCCCAACGTTGTACTACGCAGCGTACTTCTCAGTGCGTGCAAGTAACTTTGATATTGTGGCAATGTCACGTGGTTTGAATACGACAAAGGCCCGTATCCAAGAGATTCGTAAGATGGGAAATGAAGCGTCTGCCAAGGATAAGGATTTGATGACTGTACTAGAGTTGGCAAATGAAGCTCTGGAACGTGGCATCAAGTTCAGCATGGTCGATCTTTATAAGTCTGATTCTGAACAGTGGTTGTTGGATGGTGATACATTGATTGCACCGTTTAACGCTGTGCCTGGTTTGGGAGATAACGTTGCCAAGCGCATCATTGCTGCGCGTGCGGAACGTGAATTCTTGTCAAAGGAAGACCTGGCTCAACGTGGTGGTGTTTCTAAGACATTGATGGATTATCTTGATGAAAACGGCGTGCTTGCGGGGATGCCGGACGAAAACCAACTAGCTTTGTTCTAATAGAAGTTACTATATATAGATATAAAACAAAGGACTCTCAGCGATGGGAGTCCTTTTTGTATTGTTCGGAAAATATTTGTAAATCTTAGCAGTTGACGAACATTCCATTTAGGGGTATATTATTCAAGTACCAAATAACAGGTACGACGCATGTGAACAACATGTGAACAGAAAGTGAAATTAGTTGTTGACAATTGATTATGACTTCTGTATTATAGATTAAGTCGTCAGGGCGACGACGTAGGTCATTGAAAACTGAATATCGTTTCGATGAAACAAATGTGTAGGGTCATCAAGCTAAGCTTGATGCAAAAACATTTGCGAAGTCAATTCGCTAGTAAATTCGTTTAACTTCTGTTAAACAACAAAAATTGAGTTATACTCAAACTTCAAATTGAGAGTTTGATCCTGGCTCAGGATGAACGCTGGCGGCGTGCCTAATACATGCAAGTCGAACGCTTTGTGGTTCAACTGATTTGAAGAGCTTGCTCAGATATGACGATGGACATTGCAAAGAGTGGCGAACGGGTGAGTAACACGTGGGAAACCTACCTCTTAGCAGGGGATAACATTTGGAAACAGATGCTAATACCGTATAACAATGACAACCGCATGGTTGTTATTTAAAAGATGGTTCTGCTATCACTAAGAGATGGTCCCGCGGTGCATTAGCTAGTTGGTAAGGTAATGGCTTACCAAGGCGATGATGCATAGCCGAGTTGAGAGACTGATCGGCCACAATGGGACTGAGACACGGCCCATACTCCTACGGGAGGCAGCAGTAGGGAATCTTCCACAATGGGCGAAAGCCTGATGGAGCAACGCCGCGTGTGTGATGAAGGGTTTCGGCTCGTAAAACACTGTTGTAAGAGAAGAATGACATTGAGAGTAACTGTTCAATGTGTGACGGTATCTTACCAGAAAGGAACGGCTAAATACGTGCCAGCAGCCGCGGTAATACGTATGTTCCAAGCGTTATCCGGATTTATTGGGCGTAAAGCGAGCGCAGACGGTTATTTAAGTCTGAAGTGAAAGCCCTCAGCTCAACTGAGGAATTGCTTTGGAAACTGGATGACTTGAGTGCAGTAGAGGAAAGTGGAACTCCATGTGTAGCGGTGAAATGCGTAGATATATGGAAGAACACCAGTGGCGAAGGCGGCTTTCTGGACTGTAACTGACGTTGAGGCTCGAAAGTGTGGGTAGCAAACAGGATTAGATACCCTGGTAGTCCACACCGTAAACGATGAGTGCTAGGTGTTTGAGGGTTTCCGCCCTTAAGTGCCGCAGCTAACGCATTAAGCACTCCGCCTGGGGAGTACGACCGCAAGGTTGAAACTCAAAGGAATTGACGGGGACCCGCACAAGCGGTGGAGCATGTGGTTTAATTCGAAGCAACGCGAAGAACCTTACCAGGTCTTGACATCCCTTGACAACTCCAGAGATGGAGCGTTCCCTTCGGGGACAAGGTGACAGGTGGTGCATGGTTGTCGTCAGCTCGTGTCGTGAGATGTTGGGTTAAGTCCCGCAACGAGCGCAACCCTTATTACTAGTTGCCAGCATTCAGTTGGGCACTCTAGTGAGACTGCCGGTGACAAACCGGAGGAAGGTGGGGATGACGTCAAATCATCATGCCCCTTATGACCTGGGCTACACACGTGCTACAATGGCGTATACAACGAGTTGCCAACCCGCGAGGGTGAGCTAATCTCTTAAAGTACGTCTCAGTTCGGATTGTAGGCTGCAACTCGCCTACATGAAGTCGGAATCGCTAGTAATCGCGGATCAGCACGCCGCGGTGAATACGTTCCCGGGTCTTGTACACACCGCCCGTCACACCATGAGAGTTTGTAACACCCAAAGCCGGTGGGGTAACCTTCGGGAGCCAGCCGTCTAAGGTGGGACAGATGATTAGGGTGAAGTCGTAACAAGGTAGCCGTAGGAGAACCTGCGGCTGGATCACCTCCTTTCTAAGGAAAATCGGAAACCTACACATTCATTGAAACGATATTCAGTTTTGAGTGACTTACACTCAAACATATACATACCATATATGACCATGGGACTGTAGCTCAGCTGGTTAGAGCGCACCCCTGATAAGGGTGAGGTCGGAGGTTCGAGTCCTCTCAGTCCCATATATGGGGAATTAGCTCAGCTGGGAGAGCACCTGCTTTGCAAGCAGGGGGTCATCGGTTCGATCCCGATATTCTCCATTGCAATCTTCGGGTTGCGATATTAGTTCTTTGAAAACTGAATCATAATTGTAAATTTTTAAATTCATTTAATATTGTTAATCAATATAAATTGAGCCGAAAAAATACACCGCGTAATTTTTTGAGTTTTTTAAATTAGTTTAAAATCGCTTGTGGCCTTGAGCCACATACTCAAACTTATATCATCAACGTCAGTTGATAGGTTAAGTTATTAAGGGCGCATGGTGGATGCCTTGGCACTAGGAGCCGATGAAGGACGGGACTAACACCGATATGCTTCGGGGAGCTGTAAGTAAGCTTTGATCCGGAGATTTCCGAATGGGGGAACCCAACTTGTTATGCAAGTTATCACCTAATGAATATATAGTTAGGTTGAAGGTAGACGTTGTGAACTGAAACATCTCATTAGCAACAGGAATAGAAAGAAAAATCGATACCGTCAGTAGCGGCGAGCGAAATCGGTAGAGCCCAAACCAAAGTGCTTGCACTTTGGGGTTGTAGGACTGACATTGTGGAGTTACAAAGTTAACATTTAGCAGAATCAGCTGGGAAGCTGAGCGAGACAGGGTGATAGCCCCGTATGCGAAAAGTGTTGACCTCCCGTCAGGATCCTGAGTACGGCCGGACACGTGAAATCCGGTCGGAATCCGCGAGGACCATCTCGCAAGGCTAAATACTCCCTAGTGACCGATAGTGAACCAGTACCGTGAGGGAAAGGTGAAAAGCACCCCGGAAGGGGAGTGAAAAAGTTCCTGAAACCATGTGCCTACAAGAAGTTAGAGCCCGTTAATGGGTGATAGCGTGCCTTTTGTAGAATGAACCGGCGAGTTACGATACCATGCAAGGTTAAGGTGGAAAGACCGGAGCCGTAGCGAAAGCGAGTCTGAAATGGGCGAATTAGTATGTTGTTGTAGACCCGAAACCAGGTGACCTACCCATGTCCAGGGTGAAGGTGCGGTAAAACGCACTGGAGGCCCGAACCCGTGCATGTTGAAAAATGCTGGGATGAGGTGTGGGTAGCGGTGAAATTCCAATCGAACTTGGAGATAGCTGGTTCTCTCCGAAATAGCTTTAGGGCTAGCCTCGGAATGTAGCGTGTTGGAGGTAGAGCACTGTTTTGGTGCGGGGCCCATCTCGGGTTACCAA